>CAYFWJ010000112.1:1744-9240 GCA_964346755.1 uncultured Ectothiorhodospiraceae bacterium | reverse complement strand
CGCGAGTAGGCTGAAGGCATCGGAGAGCACCCAGTGATCTTGAAGGAACAGACCTAGGGTCGTGTAGGTGCTGCCGTCGGAAACCGAGGTCTTGTTTGGCCAATCTTCCGGTTGGAAAGGCGCCAATCGATCCCGATCGGTCGTACCCTCCGGTGTTCGTAGCTCCTCGTACTGATTGTCGGTTCGTTCGTGGATCACCGTTGCCCCCCAGACGAGTTCGTGTCCCGAACGTCCCAGGGGCGTGGTGGCCTGTAGGTCACCTCCAAAGGCGTTCAAGGTATCATCGAAGGCTCGTTGCCGGATCCGTTCCTCGGGGGTCCCGGCATCGCGAATCGAGGCCCGAAACTGCTCCTCTCCGAAGCGATGCCACCAGAGGGTGGTTTGAAGCGCTTGGGCGAGGGGCGTGTCGAGTTCCCAGTGGTCCCGAAGATGCATATAGCTAAAGGTTTGAGGGTCAAAGAACCGAAACAAGCGCGTCGGGTCGCCGGAATTCTCGAAGTAACCACCAGGTCGTGGGGCATTCATCTGTCGCGTGTGACCTGCCTTCAGCTCGAGGCGGTGCTTGGCCCAACCGAGATAGGCGATGCGCAGGGCTCCGGCGGCCTCTTCGTAAGCCGTATTCGGGATGGAATCGTATGCCTCTTCCGAGGGACCAAAGACAGTGTCTCGAAAGTCTTTCCCACCCACTCGGTCGTGAAACAGGCTGCCGGAGAGCTCCGCCGAATAGGCCCAATCCCTGGCATTTCCATCCAAACCGAGCTGTAGTGTTCCCCCGTTGGCTGTGTCCACGCGCGAGGCCAGCCAGGGCGAGTGAGGTCCCGCCACGTCGCGTCCGGGTTTTTCGAGCCGGAAGTCGAGTGCGCCAGTGAGCCCGTCCGAGCCATTGACGATGGACGAGGCGCCGAGAATCGCATCGACGGATCGGATGCTGAGTTCAGGGATCAAGGCCGCGTACTGATTCGGTCCCGGGCGCATCATGGCGTGACTAAACCGAACCCCATCCAGCATCAACAGCGTCTGTTCGCCGGTCAGCCCGCGAATGAAAGGGCTGGCTTGATTGGGGGCTGTGCGCTGCAGAAATACGCCCGGTCCATAATTCATTCGGTCCAGGGCCGTCCGGCCGACACGTCGATCCAGTGAGGAGTGTTCAGTCCGGTAGTAGGCATAGGGTTGTTCGTATGGCATCTCGACGAGGCGGGTGCCTGTGACCTCCAATGGTGGCATGCGCGTCCGGGTTGTGTCGTCAGCCGCAAAGGTCAATGATGAAAGAATAGTCAAGCCGATAATCGTTGGAAGCCAAAGGAGGTGGTTGGCTTGAAGGCACTTGGGGCACATAGGGTCCTCGTTTTCTTGCGCCGGGTAAAGAGTTACAAATCAATATCTTAAACGCTGATATGATTCAAGCACGTCCCAGATCATGAATCCTGTTGATCCAGCTCAAGCCACAAATCTGCTGAAAACGGAGGGGTAAGATGCGAAACGGAAAGCGATCGGTGCCTCAGAGGACGCATTGGGCCTAAAAGGGTCATCGGTCGAAGGCATTGCCTGGATGACCGGAGACCCCCTTAGCCGGCTTTGCGGCTAAGGGGCGGGTCTTAAACTGGGGATGACGAACGGATGAGCCGTAGCCATCCCATCATCCCCTTGAACCGATCGCGTCTAGATCGAGTTGCGAGCTACTGTCGCCGCTCGCCGTGCCCGAGTCGCTAACCCAAGGATCAGCGCGAGAAGCGTCCAGAGCCCCATTGAACCGCCACCGTTTCCATCGTCCCCGTCGGTGGTGGGCTCGTTGCAGACGAACTCGGTCGAGTCGACCTCCTCGTCCTCGAGGCTTCCATTGTTGTTCTCATCCAGGCCCGATTCGATGCGCTGTCCGCCCTCTGGACAGTTGTTGCCGGCGGGTTCTTCGCGGGTTCGGGTCAGGACCTGGGCGTCCGGTTCGTTGCAGACGAACTGCGTGTCGGTGACTTCCTCATCCTGGAGCGTACCGTCGCCATTGTCATCCAGGCCGGTCTCGATGCGCTGTCCGCCATTGGCACAGTTATCCCCCGCGGGTTCTTCGGCGACCCGGGTCAAGACGGTCAGGATGTCGTCCTCACCCTCTTCATTACAATCGTATCGAGTCGTGGTGATCTCCTCATCCTGGAGAATCCCGTCGCCGTTGGTATCGACCCCGAGGTCCACACGGAAGCCCCCCTGCTCGCAGTTTTCCCCTGCTGGTTCGAAACTCACTCGTGTCAGTTCTTGGTCGGCCTCCTCAGGGCCGGTAACGGTTAGCTCGGTAATAACGGGGGGATCCTCTCGATCCTCACCCGGTCGCAAAGCGACACGAACGTCGCCAAATCGCCCGACACCCCAGCAGTCTCGGTTTCGTTCGCCTCGGGGGATCTCGGCGTATTGCGCAGCCGAAAGCCCGTCTTCCGTATTGGAGGCCCGGAATTCCGCCGTGATCGTGCCATCACCGGCTTGGTTCCAGTCAAGCAGCTCCCAACAAAAGTCCGGTGCCTCCGTGTCGAGTACATTCCGCCAGAATCCGACGGGGTCTGTGACATTCCGGGCGGCGAAGCCCGTCGCGTCGCTGTAGGTATAGGGGCTTGCGCCGACGGGTAGTGTGGTGAGGAGCTCGCCCGTCTCGCCATCAAATTTCGTGACGTTATTTGCGTTTAGGTTGACGACCCAGATGTTGCCGTCCGAATCGATGACAACGCCCCGTGTCGCCGAGCTCCCGCTCGGGTTGTCTGACGTCCAGACTGGGGACAAGGTATCAGTCCCATTGTCGATGAACCGCCCCACCGTCGTGTTCCCGGTGTAGACATGCCCGTCCGCCCCAACACTGATGCCAAGGCCGCCGACGGAGATCGTGGGGTTCGTTACATTGTCGGTGGTGGTGTCGAGCCGATTGAGTCCGTTGCTCATCGTGTAGACGAGATCCGTCCCGGCGGCGATCCCGTAGGTGCTGCTTGCATTGAAGGATGTCTTGCGGGTCTCGTTGTCGGGGGCGTTGGTATCGATCCGATGGATCTGGTTGCTCAGGGTTGAGCTGTACAGCATGCCGTCTCTATCGATGACACACCCGTAGTTCCGGCCAAGGGTATCATGGGGGCCGCTGACGATTGCGCCGGTATCCGGCTCGAGTTGGTAGTAGTGACGGCTATTGAATGTCCCAATCCAGACATCGCCCTCGCCGTCGATACACAGGGATCGCCCTAACGCACCCCGCTCGTCTTCATTAGTCTGGTCGCCATCGATGTCCACGTCGCCCGCTGGCAGGATGGTGATCCAGGCGACCCGTTCGTCCGCCAGTTCCGCGTCATTGAGGACTCCGTCTTCGTTCGTGTCCACCAGCGTGATGAGCTCGTCTGGTTGGATGGTGCAATCGCCATTGGCGTCTGCCGAGGTATCCAGCGTGCCGCTGTTATTGCGATCGATACCTCCCTCGGCCAGGATTTTGAGCACCGAGGGTGGTGCCCCATCAAAATGGCGGTTGGCGACGTAGACATTGCCTTCGTTGTCGACCGCGGTCCGCGAGGGCGCCGGACCCGAGAAAGCCCCGTGTGTACCGCTGTCGAACCAGGTCTCGTAGCGGGCCGTCTCGCAATCGTCTTCCGTATCGATACGGGACACCGTGTCCTCGCCGGCATTGGCGACCCACAGCACCGGGAAGGTGCTGCCCCCGACGAAATCGATCCCGTCCTCCCCGGGTTGGACGCCGTCGAAGTCACCCTCGTTGAAATCCTCTGGGTCATTGAATTCGAAACTTTGCCCGAACGCTTGAAAGGCGATGAGGAGGCCCAGGCCTCCCACAATGAGTCGCCATGGGCATGGGCTAGCTGCTGGTCTTATCATCAGTCGAACCCTCGATTCTGCTAAAGCCGTCTCGGCTAAGGCCGGGCCTTAGCGGGCTAAAAAGAAAGGCGGGCGTCCGTCGTCGCCCCATGCTGGCCGAGTCGGAGCGTCCTCGGTCGGTATTGCGGTTGCCCGGCATAGCGGGCCGGTTCCGAGAGGATCTGGACATCACCGCCGTGACTCGGGATGCGGCAGATGACCCAGCCCTCGGGTTGGTAACGGGCAAAGGCAATCGACGCCCCATCGGGGGACCAGGTGGGGTCGGCCTCTTCAGCGCCCGATTGCGTCAGGTTGCGTTGTCTCTCACCGTCCAGTTGCATGGTGAACACCTCCCGACGCGTCTTGTCACGCCGGCTGCTCAAGAATACGAGGGCGTCACCCGAGGGTGACCAGGCCGGGGCCAGATCCAACCAGGGAGTATTGGTCAAGGCCCGCGGGGGGTCGGCCGGTCCTTCCTTGAGGTGGATATCAATCAAGCCGTCTCGGCGTGCGACGAAGACCAGTCGATTGCTGCTCGGAGCCCAATGGACGCCCCAGGCATTGTCGTCCGTCACCCCAGGAAGGGGCTGTCGATCAGAGCCGTCGGGCCGGACGCGCATCAGTCGAGTACCACGCCCCACGAATTCCTCGAACACCAGATGGTGGCCGTCGGATGACCAAACAGGTCGAGCAGCGCCTGTGGCGGACTGGGAGAGGTTGATCGCCTCATGGCGATCGTCGAGGGGGACGACATAGATATCGGAACGTCCGCCTCGTGTGGAGGTGAAGGCCAAGCGCCGGCCATCGGGCGACCAGGCCGGTTGGATGTCCGTTGCCGGGTGTGAGGCGATAGTCTCGAAGCGTTCTGTCTCAGTGTCGTATACCCGGATGTCGCCGGTGCCGCCTCGCTGGGTTACGTAGGCGAGATACCGACCGTCTCGGGACCAGCGCGGGTCACTATCGAACACCGAGTTATCGGTCAGTTTCTGGGTGGACTGGCCATCCCAGAGATACAGATCCCGGTCGCCGTCGCGATTCGACACGTAGACCAGTGGGCTCCCGGCGAAGCCCTGGCCGATTATAAGACTACTCCCGAGAAACATCAGGAGCAGGAGTGCGGTTTTCGGCGCCCATCGGTGGGATATTCGCCTATTTCGTTGTTTGTCGGATCCGTTCATTGTTAGCGGCTGCCGGGATGGGGTTAGGGACGGTCTGCAACCGGTACGACGAATGCGTCGATGAGTGCATCCGTCCGGGCATCTCGGAGTTCCAGGGCATAATCCCCGGACTCGGAGGCGATGAAGCCCGATTCAAAACGTCCTTGAGTATCGGTCGTGACCGGTACCGTCAGCGTCAAGGTCTCGTTCGGCGCAACAACGTGGACGATGTAGGGGGCTTGTGTGTCCAGTTCGAAGCCATAAATCGCGACGGAGTCACTTACGAAGACCCCGGATTGGGCGCTTAGCGACCCGGCGTGTGGGGCGGTACTTGCAAAGAGCGCGAGTATCACGAGTACACCGAGGGTTGCGAGGATCTTGGGATGGGTCGACATGGTTGGGGCTCCTCCGAGGTGTAAAAAAAACACCAGGCACAGGATTGATCGGGATCATCTCCTGTTCGGATTACTATACACCCACATGACGTGTAGCGGTATACACTTGTGTATCTGGAAGCCGGACGCGAACTGCGGTTCCGGTGACTGAATGTGTTGTGCATTAAAGACTTTTTGGCGGGAAGAACCTCGTCTCGTTGAGGTCGATTCGGTGTCCGCAGCGTGAGGAGATCGCGGTGGAGTCCATCGGTGTCTGGGGGTGGCTGGATCAGGGTTTATACCATACTCCAGGGCCAAGGCCCGTCTCGGCCGGTCGTTGGCTTGGGGGCATCGAGCCTTGGGGTTGTATTCGTATGCGGTCGACGCGGGCTTCCGCCGGCCCCGATTCCGAATGCCCGGTGTCGCTGGCGTTCCGGATCGAGGCCGTGACAAAGGTCTACGGCGCGGGGCCAACGGCGATTCCGGCCCTGTGTGGCGTGGATCTGGCGCTGCTCAAGTCAAGGGAGAGATCGGGGTGTTGCTCGGGACCTCAGGCTCGGGTAAGTCGACCTTGCTCAACATCCTGGGCGGCCTCGATCGTCCGAGTACCGGGCGTGTGTTCTTCCGGGCTTCGGAACTAACGGGCCTCAGCGAGGCGGGTTTGACCCGCTATCGTCGGGGCCATGTGGGTTTCGTATTCCAGTTCTGCAATCTGATTCCGAGCTTGACCGCTGCCGAGAATGTGGCGTTGGTCACGGAGATTGCCCCCGGGCCATGGCGCCACGGGATGCCTTGCACCAGGTGGGTCTGGCGGCGCGCGCGGGCGCCTTTCCGGCGGAGCTCTCCGGCGGCGAGCAGCAGCGGGTTGCTATTGCCCGGGCGATCGCCAAACGGCCGGAGGTCTTGCTCTGCGATGAGCCGACCGGCGCCCTGGATAGCGAAACAGGGGCTCAAGTACTCGAGGCCCTAGAAGTCGCGAACCGGACGCTGGGGACGACGACCCTTATCACGATGCACAACCGGGCTATCGGTGCAATGGCGGATCGTATCCTCATCTGTGTGGATGGCCGGATCGCCACCGATGTCCGGAATACACATCGCCGGTCGGCGGCGAGTTTCCAATGGTAGGGACTCACCTTGGGCAGGTCTGCGCCCTGGACCGCAAACTGGCCCGTGACCTGGTCCGGATGCGAGGCTAGGGTTTGGCGGCGGTGTTGATCATCGCAACAGGGGTTGCGTTGGCGATCAGCGTCTCCGGGACCCTGGTTTCCCTTCAACGCACGCAGACGACCTAATTATACCGAGGCCCGTTTGGGTGATTTGTTCGCAACGGCGACCCGGGCCCCCGTGGCGGAGCATAGCCGCGAGCTTCCGGGAACGGCGCTTGGGTATGCCCGGCTGGAAGCGCTGGCGCGAATCGATGTCTCGGGTGTTGTTGAGCTGGTTCGGGCTCGGGTGGTCTCACTACCGGATAGGGGGCGGGCGCCGCTGAATCGGGTGACCCTGCAGCGGGGACGGCGCCCGGATCCCAGCCGCTTCGCAGAGGTCTTGCTGTCCGCGCCCTTCGCCGAGGCCCGTGGATTGGGCTTGGGTGATACCCTGACCGCGATCTTGGATGACCGACGTCAGGCATTGACGGTTGTCGGAATCGCTCTGTCAGCGGATACGGTTTATACGGTCCCCCCCGGGACCTTGACCCCCGATGACAAACGCTACGGCGTCATTTGAATGGGACGGACGGCTATGGCGGCGGCCTATGAGTTGGAGGGGGCCTTCAACCACCTGATCCTCGATCTGCGTCCCGAGGCCGAGCCAAAGGCGGTGATCGAGGCGGTGGATCAGGCGCTTCGGCCCTATGGCGGAACGGGGGCGTATGGTCGGATGGATTACCCCAGTCATAGCTTCCTCGAAGCCGAGTTCCAGGGGCTGGCGGCCATGGCCGGCACCCTGCCTCCGATCTTCCTGGGTGTGGCGACCTTCCTTCTAAATGTTTTGCTCGGTCGGACCATTGAGCTGGATCGGGAATCCATCGGCCTGCTGAAGGCCCTCGGTTATCGCCGGATGGAGGTGGCCGGCCATTACCTGAAGCTGGTCGGTATTCTGGTGGTGGCGGGGATTCTGCTGGGGTTTGCGCTCGGGG
>CAYFWJ010000112.1:0-1644 GCA_964346755.1 uncultured Ectothiorhodospiraceae bacterium | reverse complement strand
TTGCGGTGGCCGCCCTCGGAGCCGTTTGTGCTGTCGGACGTGCAGCCGCTATCGCCCCGGCCGTGGCGATGCGCCCCCGCCGCCGAGGGTCTTCAGCCGCGGGACTCTGGAGCGTCTCCCGGGACTCCCTGAGCGGCCCGTGATCGTCCGCATGATCCTGCGGCAGATCCTCCGACGACCGGTTCGAACCGGGCTATCCGTGCTCGGTCTGGCTGCAGCGACGGCCCTGCTGGTGGGCGCGAATTTCATCCGCGACTCGACGGCTCAGCTGTTGGCCGTGCATTACGGCGCGATCGAGCGCCAGGATTTCACCCTGAGTCTAACCGACCCCAGGGCATGGGGTGATTTATCGGCCATTCGGGCGCTGCCGGGCGTACTAGAGGTTCACCCAATTCGGACCCTGGCCGTCGAGTGGGTCCATGGGCCGATTCGGGAGCGTACTGTTTTGCACGGGATCCCCGGTGAGGCCCGTTTGCATCGGGTGTTGAACGAGCGACTTCGACCGGTTAGCCCCCCGCTGGGTGGCGTGTTGCTCGATCGCGCCCTGGCAGGTCGGTTGCAGATCGATCCAGGGGGGCAACTCCACATGCGCGTCCTCGAGGGTAGCCAGGGCAGCTACCCGGTCGAGGTACTGGGGACAGTTCAACAGTTCTTGGGCCTCAGGGCCTACATGGCTTGGGATGCCCTGCCGCAAACGTTTGACGCGGGCGCCACCTTCCTTGGGGCGCATGTCACCATCGACGCCCATCAACGCGGTGCCTTTTATGAGGCGGTGCAAGCCGCGCCTCGCATCGAAGGGGCTTCCGAGCGGGTGGCGGCGCGTCGGAACATGCAGCAGACCTTTGATGAAAGCTTGGTGACCTTGTTGGTTCTGTTTACCGGCTTCTCGGGCTTGCTCGCGATGAGGGTAGCCTACAACAGTGCTCGAATCACCCTCTCGGAGCGGGAGCGCGAATTGGCGAGTCTGCGGGTATTGGGCTTCACTCGGTGGGAGGTCGCGGTCATGCTATTGAGCGAGCTCGGGGTGATCCTGGTGCTTGCGCTCCCGCTGGGGTGGGGCTTGGGTTACGGGTTGGCCGTTGCGATGACGGTCGCATTTGAAAACGAGCTCTATCACGTCCCGTTCGTGATCCACCCAGCGACTTATGCCTACGCCGGGCTTGTCGTGGCGTTGGCGACTGGGCTGGCTGGTGCCTGGATGCGCCGACGGCTGGATCGGTTGGATCTGATCGCGGTGCTCAAACGGCGGGACTAGAAAAGCGGTCCGGGACGGTCCGATCGAGGCGTGAGCCGGAGCCAAGGTCCACAATGACGGTGTCGCCGAGTGGCCGGTCGACTCGGGTACTCCTCGGGGGCGTCGATCGACGGGCTTCCGAAGCAGTGGAGCGTCATTATTATGGGGGCAGTGCAGCGTCGTATCCTCGTCCTCTTCGGGGTGATCGGGGCGGTCCTCAGCGCCCTGGTTTGGATCATTCGGCCGGACCCGGACCCGGACCCGGTCGAGACCCATCGAATCACCCGAGGCCCTATGGCGGTTACCGTTGGTGACGAGGGGCGCGCTGAGATACGTGCTCGCTACCAGGTAACAGCCCCGGTCTCGGGGCGGCTGAGCCGAATCGATTGGGAGCCAGGCGATCGGGTGGT
>CAYFWJ010000111.1:0-9256 GCA_964346755.1 uncultured Ectothiorhodospiraceae bacterium | reverse complement strand
GGTGGTCCCCCAATCGATAAGATGCAGCGACCGTAACCCTTTGATAGATCAGAGCGCAACGCTTTTCCTATCCTATTGATTAGGGCGCTACCCGAAAGGGGACATCTTAGGTTTGGACAAAGGGGACATTACAGCTTTGGGCTGACACGATGGGTTGACACCCCTGGGGTATGTGGTTATTCTACAAACTTGCCTAGCGGGAATAGCTCAGTTGGTAGAGCACAACCTTGCCAAGGTTGGGGTCGCGAGTTCGAGTCTCGTTTCCCGCTCCAGTTCATCGAGTCCGACGCATGCTTCGAGAACAGAGGCCTGGCATATCAGCTCGGATTAGGCGATCGCGATACCTGGCTGATCGTGATCCAACGATGGAACACCCGTCTCGTACCCTCGCATTGACGACGCATTGCCTGCGTTGACCCCGCTTTCCGGTCGGCTAGGTGGCAGAGTGGTGATGCAGCGGACTGCAAATCCGCGTACGTCGGTTCGATTCCGGCCCTAGCCTCCAATCTCGCATCCTCGTCGACACCCGCTCGATGATCCGATTTTCAATGAGCGCCTTGACCTCCCTGCCAGCGATCCCTCGAGCCACCCCCTGCAAAGGCTGAGGGAATGCCGCTATCTTGAAACTCCCCCGCATTCACCGCTGAGCCTCTCAAAACCCGCATCGCGCGATCGGCCACACCGCGGATCGGCGATTCGTGATCGTACCTCGGACGTGGGGCACCGCGTCGCCTGGTATCTCGCCCATCCGGCCGATCCAGATGTCCCCCCGGATCCATTAGCCGAGCCGATCCCGGTGGTGGGGTTGCGTGAAATCGAGCTCCGGACCGACGGGGACGATGCCGGTTGGGTTGAGGGTCTTGTGGCTTTGATAGTAGTGCTTCTTTGCGTGATCCAACTGGATCGTCGAAGCGATCCCAGGCCATTGGTAGAGATCCCGGGTGTAGCCCCAGAGGTTGGGGTAATCGACCAGCCGGCGCCGGTTGGTCTTGAAATGGCCCACGTACACCGGATCGAAACGCAAGAGCGTCGGGAAGAGCCGCCAATCGGCTTCCGTCGGCTGAGCCCCCAAGAGAAACCGGTGTCTCCCCAGGTGGCCCTCGAGCCGATCCAGGGTCTCGAACAGGGCCATAACGGCTTCGTCGTAAGCCGCCTGACGCGTTGCAAAGCCCGCCTGATAGACACCGTTGTTCACGTTCTCATAGAGTTCCGCATTCCAGGCATCGATGGAATCGCGAAGGGGCTCGGGGTAGTAGTCGCCGGGTGTGGCACCGATTCCGTCGAAGGCCGAATTGAACATCCGGATGATCTCTCGCGACTCGTTCGAGACAATCGTCTCGCGTTGGCGGTCCCACAGGACGGGGACGGTCACCCGGCCCGTGTAATCGGGTTTCGCCTTTTGATAGAGCGCGTAGAGATACGGGTGACCGTAAAGCCGATCCTCGACCAGACCATCCGGATCCGCATCGAAGGTCCAGCCGTGTTCCCCCATGTACCAGTGCACGGTGGAGACCCCGATGAAGTCGTGGAGCCCCTTGAGCTCCCGGTAGATCAGGGTGCGATGGGCCCAGGGGCAGGCGTAGGCGATGTACAGGTGATACCGATCCGGCTCAGCCGGGAACCCGCCCTCACCGGAGGGACCTGGGGCGCCGTCTGGGGTAATCCAATTCCGAAACTGGCTCTCCGGGCGGATGAAACGCCCTGCGCTGGCTTCGGTGTTGTACCACTGATCGTGCCATTGGCCGTCGATGAGTAAACCCATGTTTGGCATGCTCCCGGTGGAATTGGCTGGGAAATCGCTGGCGGGCCGGACGCGGGACACGGTACCCGGAAGCAAGGCGCCCCGAGGGTCTCGAGAGCGTTCGACCGATTCAGGATCGTACTGCCAGGGGCGTGCGCGATGCGTTCGCCACAGGTCGAAACGAGTACCGATGCAGCGGGCACGGGCCGAATTGCTGGAGGGCACGCCGATGGGCTTGCGTGCCGTAGCCCTTGTGTTGGGCAAACCCGTAGGCGGGGTAGTGCTGATCCCAGGCGATCATGAGGCGGTCCCGGTGGACCTTGGCGAGGATGGAGGCGGCACTGACGCAGGGAACGGTGGCGTCGGCGCCGATGCGGGCCTCGGCCGAGGCATCCAGGGCGGGAAGTCGGTTGCCATCGACGATGACATGCGCGGGCGAGAGGCGCAGGCTCGCGATCGCGCGGTGCATGGCGGTGAGGGTCGCCTGAAGGATATTGATCCGATCGATCTCCCCTGCCTCGATCGCGACGACACTCCAGGCAAGGGCATCCTCTTGGATACGGCTCGCCAAGAGGGTCCGGCGTCCCGCCGAGAGGGCCTTGGAATCCGTCAGACCCGTGAGCGACGACTCCCCCAACATAACGGCGGCGGCGACCACCGGGCCGGCGAGCGGGCCCCGACCGGCCTCGTCGACTCCAGCGATGCGGCTCATTCCAGATCCGCGCCGAGTAAGGTCGCGACGACTTCACTCCAACCGTGACCGATGTTGTCGCGATTGTAACCGCCGCCGCCGAGCACCAGCAGCCGACCCCCGGCCGTGCCTTCCGCCAGCTCGGCCAGTCGGCTGGCGGCGAGGCTGTGGGAGGCCGCCGAAAGATTGAGCCCCGCCAGGGGGTCTCCCGCAAGGCTGTCGACGCCGGCTTGCAGGATCAGGAAATCCGGACTGTGGGCGCGGATATGGGCCTCGGCCTCGCCCCAGGCCTCGGTAAAGGCCTCGTCGTCGGCACCCGGTTGGAGGGGATGGTTGAGCTTTGTCCCCGCCCCCGCCCCGGTGCCGGTCTCCTGGGCGTGGCCTGTCCCGGGGAAGAGGGTTCGTCCGTCCTGGTGGATATCCGCGATGCTCACCCGTGGATCGTCGGCGAAGCCGTAATAGACGCCGTCCCCGTGGTGTGCGTCGATATCGATGTAGCCGACTCGTTCGAGCCCCTCTTGTTCGAGCAGGTACTCGATGGCCACCCCGATATCGTTGAACACGCAGAACCCGGAGGCTCGATCTCGGCGGGCATGATGCAATCCGGCGATGGGTACGAAGGCAAAACGCAGCTCATCGGCCATCAAGGCGGCCACGGCATCGACCACGCTGCCGACGACGTGGCTGGCGGCCTCATAGACCCCACGGAAGGCCGGGGTGTCGCCAAGGTCGAGAAAACCGGTTCCCTGAACGGATTGCGTCTTGACGCGTTCGAGGTACTCGCGCGTGTGGAAGCGCAGGATGTCGGTCTCTTCCGCTTCCACGGCGGAGCACCAAACGACCCGTTCCGTGAGGCCGTGCGCCTCCATGCCCCGCTCGAATGCGGCCAGCCGGTCCGGCCCGAAGGGATGGCCCTGACCGAAGCCGTACCGTGCCAGGGCCTCGCCGGTGTAGACGCCGACCGTCATGAATCATCCTCCTCAGCGTGTTCGATATCGGAGGCTTCCTCCGTGGGTCGGGTTCCCGGTGCCTCGGACTCCCCGTCGGATTCCCCGTCGGATTCCGGCACGTAGAGGGCGCCTTTTTGGCCACAGCCGAGCAGCCCCCCGACCAAAAAGCCGCTCAGCAGGCCGACTCGAAGCCAAGCTCGCCCGGTTCGGCGATTCATACGCATCCCCCACACCCCGGTCGTCAGAGAAGTGGCGGCGGGTCAGTGGGCGCGGGGTCCCCCGGTTTGACCCAATCGGGCAGGCGCTCGGGCAGATCCTGCATCCGGTCCCGCCAGCGTTGCAGGAACTGATCGAACTCCTGTTGCCACTCGGATTGGCTCCCGTCGGGTAAGGGGGGTTGTCCGGGCTGTGACGGGGGATAGCCCTGGCTTTCTGGCGGGGCTGCCAAGGTGACCTCCGCCTGTTGTTTCTGCTTGTCTCGCGCCCAGGTCAGTGTAACGGTATCCTCGGGCTCAAAGAAGGCCAGGGCCCGTACCACGTCATCGACGCCTCGGATGGCCTTGCCCTGGAGGGCGAGGAGGACGTCTCCGGCCTGCAGCCCCAACTCGGCCGCCGGGGTGTTCGAGGCAACTCGGGTGACCAAAACCCCGCGCTCGGCTGGCACATCGAAGTGTTGGCGCAACCCGGGGGTCAGCGCTTGAAGACCGACCCCGAGATAGCTACGGGGCTGATAGGGCGCCGGTGGCAACGCCGGACCCGGTTGCGCGAGCGCCGGGGTAATGGTCGTGGTCTCGCGTTTCCCGTCGCGGAGATAGCTCAGCTTGAGGGCTCGATCCGGTTTGAAGGTCTCCCTAACGAGAAAACGCAGCCGTTCCACGGAGTAGATGGGACGCCCTTCGAGGGACACGAGGAGGTCGCCCGGCTGCAGGCCCGCCGCCTCGGCCGGACTGCCTGGCTCGACCTCGGCGACGCCGAGGCCGTACTCGAGATCGCGTCGCTTCAGCTCGTCCGGCGAGAGCGCTCGGGTTTCGATCCCCAAACGGGGCCCACCCGCGCCGGACTCATCGCCCCCGAAGAATGGGATCTGGGCGTTGACCGACCCCACCCACACGAGAACGAGTAACAGACCGAGGGTTCGTTGTAACCCACTCGACATAACAAGCCTCCTGTATCAGTGATCAGGCGTGACACGCGTGTCGTTGCTTCGGCAGAGATGGCGTCATTCTGGAGACCACACAACCTGCGCCCAGGGCTGTTATCGTTGCGTTCCCGCGGAACGGACCGTTGGCTCGGATCCGTCCACCGTGTGCGCGGCATCCCCGAGAACCGGGCCGAGGCCATGATGGCGCAGGAAGCGGAGCAGGGCCGGGACGTGACGCTCGATGACCTCGACCGAGTCATGATCCGCCTCCGGGATCCGGAGCAGGTCGACCGCTCGAGTGCGGGCCAGGTATTCCGCGTCGGCCAACGGGATGACCCGGTCGTGGGTCCCATGCACCAGAAGCACCGGGCAACCCACCCGGCGCAGGGTGTTCAAGGGGGCGATCGCATCGAAGCGGTAGCCGATGACCCACTCGGTATAGCGGACCACAAGCCAGCGCAGGAGGATCGGCAGATGCCAGCGACGGACGTAGCGATGGGTTAGCCAGGTGGGATGGGCGAAGGCACCGATGCTGATCACCACGGCGATATCATCGCGCCGGGAGGCACTCAGTAAGACCGCACCGGCGCCCACCGAGTGTCCGATGAGACCCCGCGGACCCGATGGGGCATCAGGTTCGGTGTCAAGCCAATCCAGGGCGGCCTCGGCGTCCTCGGCGAATCGCGGCAGGGAGGCGAAGGTGTCACCGTCACTGTCCCCGTGACTGCGCGTCTCGATGAGCAGGATGCTATACCCGGCGCGGCGTAGGGGCGCGGCCAGGGGCAGCATCAAGGCGGCGTTGCTCCCCCATCCGTGGAGTACCAGAAACACCGGACTCGCCGGGTGCGCCGGGAGCCACCAACCGGCGAGCCCGCGGTGGCGTCGGGTGGGGACCCGGATCCGGCGTGCCACCAGGTTATAGTCGGCGGGTGTCTGGTGGGGGCGATGGCGAGGGGCCCGGAACCCCACATGGACCACCAGCACGACGAGTAGGAGCGGGGTCACCAGGGCCAAGCCGATCAGGACCGCGGCGATCATGATCGCAAACCGCGGTTATCACGCCGGGGCCGGTTCGCCCCCGGCGCCTCACGCCTCACGCGTTCTCGGTCCGGTGAAAGGCATCCCGTGCCCGGTTGAACCGGACCTCGAGGGGTTGCCGAATCGCCGGATCGACCGGTCCCGTGGCATACCAGGCCCGCTCGATCTCAGCGGCCTCCTCGGCCTTGTTTCGGCCCTGCCTCCGGCGTTCCTCCATGGCCTCGGAGAGCCGTTTGACCTGATACGCCATGCGCTCTTGGGCGGCCTCCGGGGGGGATTCGAGCTCGGCGAGGATCTCGAACCGGATGCACAGCTCGCTGAGTCGATCACGTTGCGCGTCGCTACCCGCCTCGGAGCCGCTGCGTGTCCCCTCGAGGATCCCGAGCGCGGCGTCGAAACGAGCGCGGAGACGCTCGTCGAGCTCGGGATCCTCAAGGGGGTCGAGTGCATCCCAGGCGTTTTCCAGGGTGGCCCGGTCATCGTCCGAGGCCCCGAAGGCGGCCGTCTCGGCCCGTTCGCACAACGCCCCCTTGGCGCGCAATTGCTCGAGTTGCCGGGCCTGCTTGGCTTGGCGTAGGGAGCCGAGGTGGCGCTCGGCCTGCTGGACGGACTGCCGAAAACGGTTCTCGATGCGGTCCTGATCCCGACGGGGGACTTCGCCCTGTTGGCGCCACTCGTTCTGCAGCTGGCGGAGCCGGGACCGGGCCTTGGGTATCTCCGCCTCGTCCTCCGTGGTGAGTAAGGCCTCGGCGGCTTCACACAGGGCCTCGCGCTTTTTGAGATTCGCTTGACGCTCTTGATCCTGCGCGTGGAACTGCTCCCGCCGTCGTTCGAAGACGCGGTCGCAGGCGCCGCGGAAACGTTCCCAGAGCTCCCGCTCGACATGGCGTTTCGCGGAGACTCGCGTCACCCAGCGCTTTTGCAGGGCCTTCGCCGCCTCGATGGCCTCATTCAAGTTGTCCGTCTCGGCGAGCGCCTCCGCCTCGGCAATCAGTTCGCGCTTCAGGGCCAGGTTGCGTTCGCGTTCTTCATCCAGTTTGGTGTTGAGCGGATCCATGGATCGGCGGTAACGATCCTCGAGGATCTTCCGATGCTTGCGGTCGGTGGGGCCGAGGTTACGCCATTCTTGACGGATCTTGCGGGCAAACCGATCGAGGTATGACCAGTCCGGGTCGTCCCAATCCACTTCGGCCAAGGTGTTCTCGAGCTGCTCGCACAGGGCCTCGCGTTGCTCGCGGTTGGTTTGACGCTCCTTGGCCCGCTCCTGGAAGTAGGCGCGGCAGGGCTCGTAGGCCTTGTTGCAGGCCTCGTTGAAGCGCGGCCACATACGCCGCCCCGAGGCCGGGTCTTCCTTATCCAGCTTTTTCCAGGTCTTCTGGGCCGTTTGGATCTTCTGTTGGAGCTCTTCGGGGTTCAAGTCCGCCCCGATCAAACCCTCGACCTCTTCGCACAACTCCTCGCGGGATTTGGCGATTCCCCAACGCTGCCAGTCCTCCAGTTCCTTGATGCGTCCCTCGAAGCCCTTGAGCCGCTTCTCGGTCCCGCGGCGGCTGGCCGGTTCCATGTGCTTGATGGCCCCCTGGATGGTTTGACGAGCCTCCCGGGCCTGGTGCAACCGCCCCTCATCGAGGGCGCGCTCGAGGGCCTGCAGGCCTTGCTCCGCTTGATCCCGTGCGGCCCGTCGGTGGCCCGCTCGGCGTTCCAATTCCGCCTGGAGTGTCTCCGCCTGGGCGGCGAGGGCCTCGCGACGGGCCTGGGCGGGGGCCTCGTCGTGCGGGTCAAGCGCGGCCCGTGTCTCGCGGCAGTCGTTGTCCCAGCGTTTCAGCCGATTCTCCGGCACCGAGCCGAGTTCCCCCTGCCAACCGCTAAAGGTGCTCTCCAGTTCAAGCGCTCGCGTATGCAGGCCCTGTCGTTCTTGGACGGCGGACCGCGCCTCCTCGAATGACCGGGTTGCCCGTTGCCAGCGCTCGGCGGTCGGTCCATCCGGTTCTTCCGGGTTGAGGGCGTCCCAGGCCGCCACGATCTCGGCACGGCGGGATTCGGCGGATTGCAGGGCACCCGGTTCATCCATGGGGGCCGCCTTCAACCGCTCCGCGAGTGATTCCAGTTGCTCACACAGCTGATGACGCTCGCGATTGCGTTCTTGGGCTGCGGCCTCGGCCTCACGGGCCGCGGCCCGCTGCGCCTCGACCTGGTGACACAAGGCCGCGTAGCGTTCACTGAGCTCCGGGGCATCCAATGCATCCAGGTCGGTCCACTCCCGATCTAAGGCTTCGAGGGAGAGGGCATCCAGCCGATTCTCGCTGAGGGCCGCCTCCAACCGCTCGAGGATATGGGCGGCGGCCTCCCGGTGGCGTTGGGGCCGAGCCAGCGCCTCTTCGATGAGCTGGAGGCGCTGTTGCGCGACCCGGTGGACACCCTTGTCCTTTTGCCGGCTGGATTGGACGAGTTCCGCCAGGGTGGCACGATCCGCGATGGCCTGGGCCGCTTCCAGCCGTAGCTCTCCAACCGGGTCATGAAGCGCGATCTCGGCGCGCAGCCGGTCCGATTCCAGGTAGCCCAGGGCGCTCCGGCGAATCGCCGTGTCCTCCGCCTGCCGCGCGAGGCATTCGATCAGCGAGTTGGCACTCACGGAGTGCAACTGCTCGAGCAACCACGCCTGATCCGCTGCCTCCACCGCACCCGCGGCCACGCACGCGCACAGCCGTTCGCCCGCCGCCCGTTGGACCTGGGGTTCGCTATCCCCCCGGAACCGGTCGAGGAGCAAGGCCAGATCGCTGAGACGTTGGATGGCGGCGACCCGCACCTCGGGCGAGTCATCCTCGCAGGCCAACGAGCGGACGACCGGGTCCGCTCCATCGGAGATGTCTTGGACTGCCTGCCGCCGCACGCGCGGATCGGAGGATTGCCATTTCGGCTTGAAGAGGGGGTTCTTGAATATCATTGTCCGCTAATCGTCGCTTGAGGGCAGCCCCCTTAGGGCCAGTAGAGCACGAGAAGTACAAAGCCGAGGAGGAATCGATAGACGACAAAGGGGAGCATGCCCAATCGCTGTACCAGGCGCAGGAAGTAGTGGATGGCAACGTAGGCACTCACCCCGGCGAGGAGGGTGCCGCTGATCAGGGCCGGCCAAGGAACCGGCTCGGGTTCGGCGACCAGATCGGCGAGGCTCACCGCCCCGGCGAGGACAATGACAGGGATGGCCAACAGGAACGAGAACCGGGCCGCACCCTCGCGGGTCAGACCGAGCCATAGGCCGGCCGTCATGGTGATCCCCGAGCGGCTGGTTCCCGGGATGAGGGCGAGGGCCTGCGCGCCCCCGATCAGCAAGGCGTCCCGCCAGGTGATCGAGTGTTCGTCGCGCACCCCTCGCGCCCGCAGATCTGCCCAACCGAGCAGCAGACCGAACACGAGGGTGGCCAGGGCGATGACGAGGGGGCCACGCAGATAGAGCTCGATCCAGTCCTTGAGCAGGATCCCGATCAGTCCCACCGGCACGGTCCCGATCAGGACCGCCCAGGCGAGTCGCGCCTCGGAGCCCCCCGAATACCCCCGGCAGGAGGCCCACCAGGCCCGCGCCATCCCCGCCAGCTGGTGGCGGAAATAGCTCACAACCGCGCCCAGGGTCCCGACATGGACCGCCACGTCGAAGGCGAGGCCTTGATCCGGCCAGTCGGTGAGGACCGGGACCAGGA
>CAYFWJ010000110.1:0-9324 GCA_964346755.1 uncultured Ectothiorhodospiraceae bacterium | reverse complement strand
AGGCGATCGCCGAGCCAACCGAGCACTCGCCCGGGCGCCGATGGCGCATCGAACCCGCCACGTTACCGGTCTTGGACCGCGCGACGGGCGTCCCCGACACCCGTACTCGCTCGTCGGCGTCCCCTCCACGCAACCGCGATCACCGCCAGCCCAGCGAAGGCGAGGCTCGGCATGTAGCCGGCGGCGATGAAGGGTGTGATGCCGGCGTGACGCTGGACCGTGACCGTGACCGTATCCTCGACGAATTGGGGCGCCTGTCCGATGACCTCGCCGCGCGCCCCAATGATGGCCGAGACGCCGGTGTTGGTGGCGCGCAGCATCGGCCGACCGGATTCCACCGAGCGCATGCGGGCGATCTCGAGGTGTTGATGGGGGGCAATCGAGTCCCCGAACCAACCGTCGTTGCTCGCATTGATCAATACAGCGGCTTCCGGCAGGGAACGCCGAATCTCCCGGCCGAAGGCGTCTTCATAGCAGATGGAAACGCCGAGGCGGGTCCCGTCGTCGAGGCGGATCGAGGCCTGCTCGGCGGCCCCCGGGGCGATGTCGGCCGCGGGGATGTTCAACCCCGGGGCAAGCCATTCCAGCAGCCCCCGCAACGGGAAATACTCACCGAAGGGCACGAGGCGCCGCTTACGGTACTCACCGGAAGCGGTACCGAGCCCAACCATGGCGTTATAGATTGCGCCGGTCGCGAAGTCGTATTGGAAGACCCCGGAGATCAAAGCGGTCCCATGGGCTCGGGCCTCCCGATCCAGGGTGTCCAGGTAGTCCCCATCGATGACATGGAAGAAATCGGGCATGGCCGTCTCGGGCCAGACGATGAGATCGCTCGACCAGTGGGCCTGGGTGAGGTTCGCATAGCGTGCCAGGATACGTTCCCGCTGCGTCGGGTCGGATTGGGCGGCCAGCACTGAGGCGTTGCCCTGGACGAGGGTCGCCTGTACGGGTTGCCCGACCGGACGGGTCCAGTCCAGGCGGTCGAGGCCGTATCCGAGCCCCCCCAGGGCGAGCCCGGCCAGCAGGGCCGCAACGCGCAGTCGAGGGCCCGGATGAACGGCGGCCAACACCAGCAGCCCAGCCATGATCCAGAGGATTAGGGAGATGCCGTACACCCCGAGCACCGGGCCGTAGCCCCGTAGCCAGGTGTCGACTTGACTCGCACCGGTGTTGAGCCACGGGAAACCGGTCAGCACCCACCCCCGAAGCCACTCCGCTAGGACCCACAACCCCGGCCACACCAAGACCAAGCGCAGGTGACTCGCCCGCTCGCCGAATCCCCCCAGGCGCTTGCCCAGTCCCGCCACCCCCGCGGGAAACAGGGCCAGGGTTGCGACGAACAACATCGTGATGGCCCCACCGATCAGCGGGGGCGCGCCACCAAAGGTATGCAAGCTGTGGTAGATCCACGAGGCCCCGAAGCCAAACAGACCCACCCCGAACAACCACCCTCGCCAGGCCGCACGCGTCGGTGAGGCGGCGGCCCACCAGCTCGCGATGCCGAGGACGGGGGCCAACAGCGCGAGGGGCCGCCAGGCGACCGGGGCGAAGGCCAGGGCCAAGCCCAGGCCCGCCGCGAGCGCGAGGCTATCCCAGACCCACGCGGGGATGGCCCGGATGCGGCTCACGCGGGGTCACCCTCGATAAAATCGCGGGCATTCACGCCATCACCTCCGTTCGGGACGACCTCCAAGGTGTGGATCCGACGCCGATCCGAGCGCAAGACCTGGAACTGCACGCCGTGCAGGGCCAAAGACTCGCCGGGATGCGGGAGATGCCCCATGTGGTGCATCACGAGACCGCCGACGGTGTCGTATTCCGCATCGCTGAAGGTGGTGCCGAAATAGGCGTTGAAGGACTCGATCTCGGTGAGGGCCTTGACCTGATACCGGTCCGGCGCGACCTGCTGGATGTCCTGTTCAGCGGGTCGATCGTGTTCGTCACCGATATCCCCGACGATCTCTTCCAACACGTCTTCGATCGTCACCAATCCAGCCACCCCGCCGTACTCATTGACGACGATGGCCATGTGGTTATGGCTCGAGCGGAATTCCTTCAGCAGCACATTGATGCGCTTGCTCTCCGGAACAAAGACGGCCGGGCGCACGAAGTCCTGCAGATCGAAGGCTGCCGGTTGAGGCGCTGCGAAATACCGTAGCAGGTCTTTGGCCAAGAGGATGCCCACCACCTCGTCCCGGTCCTCGCCCGTGACGGGAAACCGGGAGTGGCCGGAGCTGATGATGGGGTCCAGCATGGACTCGAAACTTTGATCTTCCTGGATCGTGACCATTTGCGCCCGCGGCACCATGATATCGCGGACGCGGAGCCGGCTCATGGCGAGGACCCCCTCAATCATTTGCAGGGAATCGACATCGAGAAAGCCCCGCTTTTGGCCTTCGCGCAGCAGGGTCATCATCTCCCCGCGATCCCTCGGTTCTGGGCCGGCGAGGGCCTGCCCGAGACGCCCGAGCCAGGTGCGATGTGCAGGAACGGAAGCGGAGTGGGAGTTTTCGGTTGTCATCCTTCCACGGTTTGGTAGGGATCCGGGAAGCCGAGCCGCTCAAGGAGCCGGATCTCGACGGTTTCCATCCGGGTTGCGGTGGACTGGGTATCGTGGACGTACCCGAGCAGATGCAAGGTACCGTGTACGACCATATGGGCCCAATGGGCCTGCCAGGGCTTGCCCTGCGCACGGGCCTCGGCTGCGATGACCGGGGCACAAAGCGCGATATCCCCCAGGAGCTGACGTGATCCGGGCCGCGTCAGGTCATTCGGAAAGGCCAGGACGTTGGTCGGTCGATCATCGCCCCGATAGCGCGCGTTGAGTGCCTGCATCTCCTCGCGATCCATGACCCGCAGGTTGATGGCGGCGCACTCGATGACCTCGGTGCGCAAGGCGACCCGAGACCAGCGCCGAAGCGACCGCGCCGGGGGGGCAGCGGTCGTTCGGGCCAGGCCCCGTTGGACCGTGATCCGATAGCGCCACGGATCGCGGACCGGGCCGAGCCGTTGGAACACCCGCTGTCTCCGGTCTACCGCCCGCGTTGGCGCCAGTAGAGATGGGCCACGAGCAGGGCGAGCACGAGCAGACCGACGCCCCCAGCGATCATCAATCGATCGATCCGTTGTTGAAAGCCCGCCAGGCGCTGCTGATAGGCCCCCTCCACGACCGCGATTCGATCCTTGAGCGTCTCGAGGGATTCCTGGGTCGTGGTGTTCACTTCATCGAGGCGGGCCTCGAGTTCGTTTTGGAGCTGAGCGAGCGCCTCCGGATCCACGGTTGCCCCTTCCTCGGATCCGTCGTCGGAGGCCGCCTGGGGGCCTTGCGACGTCATCGCCCCCGGGTTGTCGGTCACGGCCGCCTCGGCATCGCTCGCCGTGTCGTTATCCGTCGCCGGCATCTCCTCGGGCACCGCGGCCGTTTCGGGGGCTGGGGCTGGGGCATTCATCGAGGCGTTATCGGGGGCCTTCGTCGCCGTCTCGGCGGCGCCCGGGGTCGTCGGTGATTCGGCGACCGGCACGTCCCGTACCTCCGAGGTGGCGTTCTCGGCGTGGTCGACCGACGGAGTCGGCTCGGGTGGGGTGCCATCCTGGGCCGGACTGAGCGAGGGCGTCAGGGCCAGAGCGGCAAGGAGACCGACGAGGGCAGGGGCTGTCGGGACGAAGGGCTTCACGGGGTTCATGGGTCTGGACAATCCTCGATGGCGATCACGATGAGCGAAAAGGTGCGGCCGACCGACCGTTATTGCCGGTCGGGCCCGGTCGGGCGGTCAGGTATCCGACGACTCGTGCTGCTCGTAGGCGTTCACGATCCGTTGGACGAGGGGATGACGGAC
Source organism: uncultured Ectothiorhodospiraceae bacterium (assembly GCA_964346755.1). Taxonomy (GTDB): domain Bacteria; phylum Pseudomonadota; class Gammaproteobacteria; order CAYFWJ01; family CAYFWJ01; genus CAYFWJ01. The sequence goes on along the minus strand of CAYFWJ010000110.1, from coordinate 5,488 downwards.
GACGTCTCGGCCGCTGAAAAACACGAAGCTGACGCCGTTCACGCCCTGCAAGACGTCGATGACATGGCGCAGGCCCGAGATCTGGCCACGGGGCAGGTCGATCTGCGTCACATCCCCATTGACCACGGCTCGGCTTCCGAAGCCGATCCGGGTGAGGAACATCTTCATCTGTTCGACGGTCGTGTTCTGCGCTTCATCGAGGAGGATGAAGGATTCGTTCAGGGTACGCCCGCGCATATAGGCCAGGGGGGCGACCTCGATCACGTTGCGCTCGATCAGCTTCGCCACTCGGTCAAAGCCAAGCATCTCGTAGAGGGCATCGTACATGGGGCGAAGATAGGGGTCGATCTTCTGGGCGAGATCCCCGGGCAGGAAGCCGAGACGCTCGCCGGCCTCCACGGCCGGTCGCACCAGGACCAGCCGGCGAACCCGTTCGGTCTCCAGGGCCTCGACCGCACGGGCGGCGGCGAGATAGGTCTTGCCGGTGCCGGCTGGCCCGATCCCGAAGGTCAGGTCGTAGTCGAGGATATCCCGGAGATAGGTGTCTTGATGGGGGCCGCGCGCCCGGATCAGGCCTCGGCGGGTCCGTACGACGCCGGCCCCACTCTCCTCCGAGCCCTGACGGGTGTCGAGTCCCGCCTCCTGCAGGGCGAGGTGAACCGAGGAGGGGGTGACATTCTGGTGCGCAGTGGCGGCGTAGAGGGATTCGATCACGTCGCGTCCGGCCCGCACGGCAGCTTGGGGTCCCGTGATTCGGAAGTGGTTGCTGCGGTTGCTGACCTCGACTCCGAGCCGTCGCTCGATGAGACGAACATGCTCGTCGAGCTGGCCACAGAGGTTGGCCAGCCGGGCGTTGTCCTCCGGCTGCAGCGTGAATTCTTCCTTGTCGAGCTCGGCGTTCAAGCAGCCCCCGGCGCCCGATCCCGATCGGCGACGCCACGCAACGAGTTGGGATGGGCCTCGGTGATGAGGACATCGACCAATCGGCCCCGGAGCGCGTCCAGTGACCCGGGGAAGTTGACCACCCAATTATGGGGGGTGCGGCCCGCGACCTCGCCCGGGTTCCGTCGAGCTGCCCGCTCAACGAGGACCGTTTGGCGGGTCCCGACGAAGCCCCGACCGATCGCCTGGGCCTGTTCGCCGAGGCGTTGCTGGAGCCGTTCGAGACGCGCCTTCTTGACCTCGGGCGGCACCGGATCGGGGAGATCAGCGGCGGGTGTCCCGGGCCGCGGGCTGTAGATGAAGCTGAAGGAGTGGTCGAAGCGGATCGCCTCGACCAGGTCCATCGTCGCTTGGAAGTCCTGTTCGGTCTCACCCGGGAATCCAACGATGAAGTCCGAGGAGATGGAGATGTCCGGTCGCGCTGCCCGCAACCGGCGGATCATCTGCCGATATTCGAGGGCGGTATAGCCCCGCTTCATCCGGGCCAACACCGTATCCGAACCGCTCTGAACCGGCAGATGTAGGTGGCTAACCAGGGCCGGTAGTGCTTCGTAGGCCTCGATCAATGCCGGGGTCATCTCCCGCGGATGCGAGGTCGTGAAACGCAGACGCTCGATCCCATCGATGGCCGCGAGGTAGTATAAAAGCGTTGCGAGATCGACGGGATCGCCGTCCTCCGAGGGCCCCGCGTAGGCGTTGACGTTTTGCCCCAGGAGGTGGATCTCCCGAACCCCCACCTCGGACAGACCGATCACCTCGGCCAGGACGTCTTCGAGGGGTCGGCTGATTTCCTCGCCTCGGGTATAGGGGACCACGCAGAACGAGCAGTACTTGCTGCAACCCTCCATGATCGAGACGAAGGCACTCGGCCCCTCAGCATGGGGGGCGGGGAGGCGATCGAACTTCTCGATCTCCGGGAAACGGATATCGACGACAGGCGCGCGCGTCGTTCGCGCCTGGTCGATCAGCTCCGGCAGCCGGTGGAGGGTCTGGGGGCCGAATACGATATCCACGTGATCGGCCCGCTGCTGAATCGCCTCACCCTCTTGGCTGGCCACACATCCCCCAACGCCGAGGACACGTCCGGGGGAGCCGTCTTTCCACGCGCGCCAATGCCCGAGTTGTGAGAAGAGCTTCTCTTGAGCCTTCTCGCGAATCGAGCAGGTATTAACCAGGATCACGTCGGCTTCATCCGGGTCCTGCGTCGGCGTGTAGCCCCGCTCCGCCGCCAGGATATCGGCCATCTTGGCACTATCGTAGGCGTTCATCTGACAGCCGAAGGTTTTGATGTAGACTTTACCTGGCATACTATCCGCACGATATGAATAATGGCGCCGGGCTCGGTCGCCTTCGCTCGACGAGGAAACGATGGATTACCACTCGCTCGAAGCCATAACCCGACAGGTTGAGGCTTCACCCACAGCCGGACAATCGCTCATCTTATACGGTCTGGTCAAGATGCTCTCGACGGAAGACAACGCGGTCTTATCCCTGAGGAAACTCCGGGAACTCTCAGCGGAGAACCGACACCTCGCGTACGGGCTCCTGGAGCTGTATGCCTGCGGTGCCGCCTCCGAGGCGACCTGGCAGGAACACATTCAACGCCTCGACCGCGCGATCACAGGGTAGCCATCGAGCCGACCGATAGCCCCGAGCCTCGCCGCCGAGTTCAGCCGGCCTCGGGGGTGTCAGCTTGGCGCTTGGCCCCGCCGAGGCATTCCGGTGACTCCGGGGTCCGCCCCGCCCGTTCGAACCATTCGTCCGGGGCCAGCGTATGCAGGGCGAGGGCGTGGATCGAACCGGCCAACTCCGCGCGCAGGACCCGGTTGACCCGTCGGTGCCGGGCGACCAGGCCGTCGCCAGCGAATAACTCGGATACCACGACCACTTTGAAATGGGATTCCGAACCGGGCGGGACGTTGTGATTGCTGCTCTCGTTGACCACCTCCAGGTGGATCGGTTGAAGGGCTTCGCTCAGTTTGTTTTCGACGGTCGCTTGGATGCTCATAGTCGGTGTCAATCCTTCCAGAATCGAGGGTTTCGTGGAGCGCATGGCGGTCGAATCGCGGGGAACCACCCCGTGCGCACCAGGCTGCCATCGCTATACCTTAGTGGACACTTCAGGATTCGACAAACCTATTCGACACTCAACGGTCCCTAAAGCCAAGCGCACGTCAACGAGGTCCGGTCATGCCCGCAACCATCTTCCGCTCCTGCCTAACCCGCCGCGGTGTGATCCTTGGATTCGCCACGCTCGCTCTAATGTTGGGATTCGCGCATTCGGTCCCGGGGGGTGAGGTCTACAAATGGGTCGACGACAAAGGCGGCATCCATTACACGGACTATCCCCCCCGGGGTTACGACGCGGAACGCGTCTCGATCCAAGGCGGCATCTCCCGTGGCGCCGTCGGGGGGGAGAACTATTCCGCGGGAGGCCAGCAGGGCGGCGGGGAAGGCGAAGGATCGGCCTCCACGGAATCGGCCAAGGCCGATCAATGCGCTCGGTTGGAGGAGAATATCGCCGCTTTGAAGAACCAACCCAAGGTGTATGTCGAAGACCCCGAGCGTGGCGAGCGCCGTCTGATCACCGCGGAAGAGCGTGAACAGCGGCTCGCGGATGACCAGCAAGCCTATCAGGAGTTCTGTGGCGAATGAGCGCGAGCCCGCGCCCATCAGCCGCCACGTGACTCCACAGCGAGGAATCTATGCCCGAATCAAACGAAGCCAAACAACGCGGAGCGGCCAAGGTCGCCCGAATCCCCGTCAAGGTGCAGCGGACCGAGAGGCCCCAACGCAAGCCGAGTTGGATACGGGCCAAATCGCCGGGCAGCCCGGAGGTCCAGCGCCTCAAGCACGTCTTGCGCGAGCAGAAGCTCACGACGGTCTGCGAGGAGGCCTCCTGCCCCAACCTCGGCGAGTGCTTCAGCCACGGCACCGCCACCTTCATGATCATGGGCGAGGTCTGCACCCGCCGCTGCCCCTTCTGCGACGTGGCCCATGGCCGCCCCGACCCCCTCGATCCGGAGGAACCTCAGCGACTTGCGCACACCGTCGAGGCGATGGGACTGAACTACGTCGTGGTCACCTCCGTGGATCGAGATGATCTTCGCGACGGCGGAGCCGGACACTTCCGGGCCTGCATCGAGGCCTTGCGTGGGCGCCTGCCGGCGCTTCGCATCGAGGTGCTGGTCCCGGATTTTCGCGGGCGCCGCGAGGTGGCCCTGGACACCTTCGATGCGTGCCCCCCGGATGTCTTCAACCATAACCTGGAGACGGTGCCTCGTCTGTATCGTCAGGCGCGCCCCGGATCGGATTACGCCTGGTCGCTGGATCTGCTGGAGGCCTTCAAGGCCCGCCATCCTCAGGTCCCGACCAAGTCCGGTTTGATGTTGGGGCTCGGGGAGACCCTGGAGGAAGTGGAAACCGTGATGGCGGATCTGCGTGCCCACGGCTGCGATATGCTGACGCTCGGCCAGTACCTCCAGCCCAGCCGGGATCATCTCCCCGTCGAGCGTTTCGTCACCCCGGACGAATTCGACCAGCTCGCCGACATCGCGCGGTCGCTCGGCTTTGCCCAAGTCGCGAGCGGTCCCATGGTGCGTTCCTCGTATCACGCGGATCAGCAGGCCCAGGGACTGACGGTCAGCCCCTAGAGACGCTGCCGGCGCGGTTCCGCCCCGGAAGGGAACCGCCCCCGCGGGACCGGTCGCGCCCCTCGCTCGGCGTTTCGAACCTTGCCGTGATGGGCGGCGGGGACGTTCGCGAACGCCGCTCCACCAACGCATCCAGGCACGGTTATGGGCTCGAAGAAGAAGCAACGGATCCGGGCGCGTCGGCAGGCCGCTGTCGCGGCGACGCCTCCCCCCGAGACGACGCCAGCCCACGCCTCGCCCCCGGCCCAGTGGGAGCGGTTCCTGACGCGACGGCACCGGTGGCTCGAGTGGCTGGGCATCGCCCTGATCCTCGTCATCGCCCTGCTGTTCCGCCTCGAGGATTTGGGCGCGTGGCACGAGGCCGAGCAACGCGCCTTCCACGACGGTGAGCCCATTCACACCACCTTCGACGCCTGGTTCTATCTCAGCCTGGCCCGGGATCTGACGGAGGGCGAGTACCAACCCGTCGATGCCAAACGGGCGGTCCCCGAAGGGCGTCCACGGCCGAACCCACCGCCCCTCATCTCGACCCTCGCCGCCGGCCTCACCCAGATCACCCCGTTTTCCTTGAGTTGGGTCGGCGCCATCCTTCCGGCGGTCCTCGGGATGCTGCTCGCCATCCCCGTCTATGCCCTCGGGCGCTACTACGGCGGACCGGTCGCGGGGCTCACCGCCGGGCTGTTGGCGGTCCTCTACCCTATCTACCTGTATCGAAGCAACGTCGGTTGGTTCGATACCGATCCCATGAACGTAACCTGGGCCGTCGCCGCCGCCTATCTGTTCTTGCGCTTCGCCCGCACCCAGGGGCCCCGCCGCTACACCTATTTCGGCGGCGGGTTGCTGGTCTACGGGCTGTTCCTCTGGTGGTGGGATCAGGCCCCCGAGGCGGTCAC
>CAYFWJ010000109.1:0-9444 GCA_964346755.1 uncultured Ectothiorhodospiraceae bacterium | reverse complement strand
CCAAGGTACTATACCCCAACGACGAACCCGTCGCTGGGAAGCAATTGCGCCTGGAGCAACAGTATTTCTTCACGGCCTGCGCGCTCAGGGATATGGTCCGCATCCATCGCCAGCGCGCCCCCAATCTCGATGACTTCCATCTCAAGTACGCCGTGCAACTCAACGACACCCATCCGGCGATCGCCGTGCCCGAGCTGATGCGCATCCTGGTGGATGATTACCACTACGCGTGGGAAACGGCTTGGCGCATCACCGGCCAGACCTTCGCCTATACAAACCACACGTTGTTGGCCGAGGCCCTCGAGACCTGGTCGGTGGGGCTACTTGGCGCGGTCCTGCCGCGACACCTGGAGATCATCTACGAGATCAACCGACGCCTCTTGGACGGGATCCGCATCAAGTACCCCGGTGACGGGGAGCGAGCCCAACGTCTCTCCCTCATCGACGAGTCCGGGGAAGGCTATGTACGAATGGCCCAGCTCGCAAGCGTCGGGAGTCACGCCATCAACGGGGTCTCGGCCCTCCATACCCGCCTCCTCGCCGAAACCGTACTCCGCGATACCCATGAGGTCTGGCCAAGCAAGTTTCGCAACAAGACGAACGGCGTCAGCCCCCGACGGTTCCTGGCTTTGAGCAATCCCGGCGTGACGGCACTCATCACTGAGGCGATCGGCGATGGCTGGTTGACCGATATGGGGCGCTTACGCCAGTTGGAGGCCTTGTGCGATGACGCCGCGTTTCAAGCCGGCTGGCGGGCGGTAAAACAGGAAAACAAAGAAGCGCTGCAGCGACACATCGATCGCACCTGTGGGCGATGGGGGATCGACCCGACCTCGCTATTTGACGTCCAAGTCAAACGCATTCATGAGTTCAAGCGACAGCACCTCAACCTGCTCCATGTTATTCACCGGTACCGACAACTGCGCGCGGATCCCGCCGCAGACCTGCAACCCAGGACCTTTATCTTCGGCGGTAAGGCGGCCCCCAGCTACTCCATGGCCAAGCTCATCATCAAAGCGATTAACGCCGTCGGGGAGACCATCAATCGTGATGAGGTAATTGGCGAGCGGATCAAGGTGATCTTCGTCCCGGATTTCAACGTGACCAATGGCCAGCGCATCTATCCGGCCGCGGAGCTTTCTGAGCAGATCTCGACGGCCGGGAAAGAGGCCTCGGGTACCGGCAACATGAAATTCGCCATGAATGGGGCACTCACTATCGGGACGTTGGACGGCGCGAATGTTGAGATCCGTGAGGAGATTGGGCCGGAAAACTTCTTCAATTTCGGGCTCAGCGCAGCCGACGTGGAGGCACTCGCACGGGCCGGCTATCGACCCGAGGCCTACTATGCCGCCAACGAGGACCTGAGGGCAGCCCTCGATATGTTGGTGTCCGGCGTCTTTTCGCACGGGGATACCGAGCTCTTCCGGCCCTTGGTCGAGTCCTTGATCCATCAAGATCCGTTCTTCGTGCTGGCCGACTTCGCCGCCTATATCGACGCTCAGGCTGCGGTGGATCGAGCCTATCAGGACCCCGCCGCTTGGACCCGGCGATCCATCCTGAACACGGCGCGGATCGGTCCGTTCTCCTCCGATCGGGCCATCGCCGAGTATTGCCAGGATATCTGGAACGTGGCGCCGGTTCCCGTGACGCTATCGCTCGAGGCGGGGAATAGCGGTTGCAGCGAGCGCGTACCCACTAAGTGACCGATTCGGCCCGCCCCGTTACAGGACATGGACCTTGCGAGCGGATTGGGGAGGCGGGACGGGCTCGAGGCTGCCCCCAACTGGACTGTCCGCTCCTGATGCTTCTTCGCCCCTCTGGGATCGCTGTGCAGGGGCGCTCGCCTGTCCGGCGGTTTTTCGGCGGGATGCCTGCGGAGGCGCCAACCCGACTCCGTCCTTGAGGTGCCCGCCGCGGACCGTGGAGTCAGGGTCACGAGTTCCCGGAGCCGACATGCGCAACGAATGCGGCCAAGCCGTCCGACCATCATTTCCCCAGGAGATGAGGCGACGGATGAAGCCCTTCGAGGCGGTCAAGGTCACCTCCGGCCCCTTCTGGCCAGGCGATCATGCCTATCGCTGGATCGTCTCGGAACCACGCCATTGTTGGCTCGGGCTGAGTCCGAGCAAGAAGGCCGATGACACCTTCACGATACGGGTCGGCTGGTCTCAATGGGCCCGGGATCCGGCGCTCAACAGGGTACGCTGTTCGGCGTATCCGAGCCCGGAATGAACCGAGTTTGCCGAAGCCGAATACCGGCCCCGGCTACCCTACCTTTGAGGAACGGCAGACCGGTGGTAGATTATTCAAGCCTCGCGCGGCCCGCTCACCGTCGCGGCGAACGAGGCCAGCCGACCGCCCATCCCGGCCTCCGAAGCCCACGGCTCGGTGATCCCCGTGCTCGCGGATACCCGAGATCAAATCGAGCCTTTCGGGCTCGCGTATTGGGCGGAACTCGCACGATTCGCCGCATAGAACCCGACCTGCTCGGCTCCAGTTTAGGTCCGCGAGCCGGCGACGACGCCGGGGCGGGCGCCCTCGTCGCCCAAGACCACACAGCCGTCGCATACCGTTGGACCCTAACCGCGAGTGCCCCACGCCTGGAGACAAGCCGCGTATGTATTACCAATCGACACTCCACGCCGTGGAGGACTCCGTACTGCACGCCGTAGCATTTGCCCCTCATAAGGTGGGGGGCGAGGTCACGCGGGAGTCGGGGCAGGCGATGTTTCGGGTCTGGCGGCTGGAGCCTTGGGGCTTTGTGCGGGATTTGACGGATCGATGCACTCGAGCTCGCCCGCCCTCCACCGAGGAGGCCCGCCAGTGGCAGGTGATGGCCGAGGGGCAGGAGACGTTGGCAGCGGGGGCCCGCGGGGTAGCGCGCGAGCGTTTCCACTACAACGCGCAGGCCTTCCGATATGAGGCGGCCTTGGCCGAAGAGCCGGCCCTCCATGTACCGCGTCGGGTCCTCGTGGCCCCGGCCGGGATTGCGGTCCTCGCCTTTGATCTCGATGCGGGGATGGGGGTGTCGTCCGCCAAGGCCTCTCTACAGGTTGTGGATGTCGTGGGGGCCGCGGTGGGTGCGACCCTCGAGCGATCCCTCCCCGAGGGTGCGGGCATGCTCCGGCCCCTGGCCATCGCGCCATCCGGTGACCGGGTCGTCACCCCCCGGATTCAACTGGGGCGCCCGGTTGGTCTGGTGGAGCGCTCCACAGCGGACCTGAGCGAGCAGGCCGAGTGGGGCGAGGGCCTGATGCTCGGTCCCAGCACGACCCTTCATTCGGGGGTTGACCATTGGCTGGTCTGCAGCGAGCAGGGCATCAGCCTCCACGAGCGGGGATCCGGCACTCCCCTCGTTAACTCCGCCTGTCCCGCCGGTGTGATCCCCTGGGAGGCCAGTTACGGGTCGTCGGGGAAACGGCTCGCGCTGGGTGGTGAACGCGGTCGGGTCGTGGTGCTCGAGCTTGAAACGGGGTTGGTGCGACGGTTTTGGCCCCATCCCCGAGCGCGGCGCGGCGATTCGGCGGCCGTTGCCCTGTCCTCAGACGGCCACTGGTTGGCGTCGCGCCTCCATGGGACGGAGTCGGTCGTGGTAACCCGCCTGGCCGACGGGGTTTCCTGGGCCGCGGCCCCGCTCGTCGACCGGGAAGTGCCCGAACCCCCCCGGGCGGGCCTACAGCGGAAATCCCAGATCCCGGGGGCCTTTGCGTGGATTCACGAGAACCACCTGGTGCTGGCCGATGGCCCCGAGCCGCGTGTCCTCCCCGTTGACGAACCCGAGCCCCACTGTCCTACCCATGTGTCTGAGGAGGGGCGGGCGGGGGTGCGCCGCCCCATCCGACTCCCACGCAAGCGCGGCTTCGAGGAACTGATCAAGGCCGCTGGCCTCAGCAACGCCGCGGATCGCCTGCGGCCCTGGTACAACCCGGGGCTGTTGTTGCACCCCAAGGGGTCCAAACCCGGTTTTTGGCGCCAGCCCGGCGCGCGCGGCAGCCTCGCCCTGGGTGGCTCTCGCCTCGGCGGCTGGCCGGATCGACCGAGCGGCACTCATTGGCCCACTTGGCAAGGCCGGCCAATGGCCTTCCTGGCCCAGATCGACCTTGCCGAGGCCCAGCGGATTCAACCCGGACTCGCCCTGCCCCAGGCCGGTCTCCTGCTCTTTTTTATGGGCTGTCGGGATGAGACCTTCGAGGCCGACGATTGGGGCACATGCTGGATGACCGATGAGCAGCTCGGCAGCGATCCGGGCGACCGAGGTGGCTGGCAGGTCCTTTATGTACCGGCGGGCGAAGGCCTCGAACGCACAACCGCGCCCGGTACGCCAAAACCCCAGGTCTATCGACCGGCGCCGCTACGCTTGGTGGCCGGGGGATCACCCCTGCCCCATGAAGACACCGCCGCTTACTCGATGATGGACTTGTCGGCGGACGAACAAACCCGCTACGACGAGCTGCTCGACCACGTGCTAGCCGACACACCCCACGATGCGGGAGGACAACTGGGTGGGTATCCTCAGCTCATTCAAGCCACCTTGCCCGAGGTCGCCTGTGTCCAGGCCACTCGGGGGAACGATCCCTTCGCCGCTTGCGACCCCGAGGACGAACCAGGCCGGGCCCTGTACAAGGCCGCGAGCGCCTGGCGGTTGATCCTCCAACTAGGAAGCGCCCCCGAGGCCGACTTCCTATGGGGCGACGGCGGCACGCTCTCATTCTACGGGCCGGCGTCGGACCTCAACGTCGGAGGATTCCATCGGAGTTGGGCGTACTTTGAGAACTGAATCAACCGTGCCAGAAACGAGGCGTTTTGGATGAGGACGGGTCGACACACCGTATCGAGGGGATGAGGACCCATCGCACGAGTCGGTGCGTACACGAGCGTGCGGAAACCGAATCGAGTGAGTCCCGAACGGGCTGCCCATCGCCGTGCCGCAAGTAACCGACTGGCTCTTGACGCGCGCCTAGAACGCTTCGAATCGTTTGTCAGCCCGGATCAGACCGTAGCCGACACCGTCATCGTGGGGTTCATCTTGGTCGGGCAACGTTGCTGCACTCGCGGCAAGCGCGTTCTTCATGGACCGGATCGCCTCGCTCGGATCGCCGTCTTGGTTTTCGTGTTGTAATTCCGGACGCGCCTCGAGCACGAGCGCCAGGGCTGCAGTCACGAAGGGAGCCGCTTGCGAGGTCCCGCTCAAGGGGCAGTACTCGGTGTTGGTGCACCCCTCGGTGTCCTCAGCTAAGGTGGACTCGGCTGCGATGGCCGAGGTGATGTCGACACCCGGCGCACTGATCTCAGGCTTCTTATCCGGATCGCTTCGGGGGTCGATTATCGGCCCTCCCTCGTTGATCCCGCTCTGACTGAAGGACGCTTTCGTCTCGAGATCTTGCTCCAGGGCCCCGACCGCAATCACCCCGCCCACCCCAGCTGGAGTTGCGACATCTCGGGCGGGTTCGGTATTGCCAGCAGCGGCTACCACATAAATCCCCGCATCCAACGCACGCTGCACCGCGGCTTCGCTCCCACTGGCATCCGATTGAAGGAGTTCCTCGATCGCCGGCAAGGTAAGTCCCCCAAGCGACATCGAAATCACATCCGCTGCGTTCTCACGGCACCAATCAACGGCTCGAGCGAGGGTCGCCGAATCTGCTCCGCCCTCGGCCTTGAACACTCGAGCAACAAGGAGATCGATATGCGGCGCGCCGCCGGTCAGCTCATCATTCATGGCAACAATGCCAGCGACGTGTGTTCCATGCCCATGTGTGTCGATGGGGTTCGGGGCGTTTTCGTCGGTAAAATCCGACCACGTCACCGCGTTGCGGGCAACGAGATGATCGAACGCGGGATGGCCGGCTGCAAGGCCGGTGTCAACGATGCAAACATCGACGCCGAGCCCGGAGAGCCCACGATCGGTGAGTGTTGCGATGCCGGTGCCTTCGTAGGCAAAGCCGTTCGGGCCATAGGATGGTGTGACCGGCATGGGATCGCCGGTCAACGGATCCTCATTGGTCTGCTGCTCGCTATCGATCCCATCATCGCCACCGCCGCACCCGAAAAGCAGCATGGCAAGCCCAATCGTTAGCCCAAGTCGGTCGAATCTGAATGACATCTTCGCTTACACCGTTTGGGGTGAGTGCTGCCTCACGGTGGGCAGCGCTCGAACCATCTGTTTTAGTGACCGAGATTATAGCCGGTTTGCCTCCGCTATTCCATCGCCTGTCACTCGAGCGGGACCTCCTCGTGTAGGCCCCTGAGTCGGGGTTATCGCGATGCCTCAGGCTCGATTATTGAGCGGGTTTTGTTGACCCGAAAGGAGGGGTTCACTCGGGATAGCGGGGCCTTGGCGGGAGTTCCCCGCTTATGCTCATTGGCGTTATTGCGAACGCATCAAACCGGGAGACCGTTGGCTGCCAGTTTGGCGGGCCAGGCAAGATGATGAATGGGCTGTTTTGTGGGGTGTCGTGGGGTCGCCAATCGTCCAATCCGGTTCGACTAACGGTACGGATTTCGATCAATTGGTCTGCCCATTTACCGGAAAGCATGTCAATCGTCATCGACCCGAAACGCGCATTCACCGTTCGGGTCAATGGGGGTGGAATCCCTTTTTGGTCATCACTTCATGAGGGGTGTCTCCCCGGCGGACCGGTGGGGCCGGGGACGGGTGGAGCGGCGGGATCCCCTGGGCGATGCCAGTGCCGCCCTAGGAACAGCCGCCGCCACCGAGCTATCCTGAGCGATTGGGATCCCATGTCGGGGCCGTATCCGGATCGGGCCATGACCTATCGACCATTGGCACCGGAGATGGGGCCAGCGCATCAGCGACCGCTGGCAACGGCAACGGTCGAGTAAGCCAATGCGGGCCCCTCGGCGGCCGGCCCTGTTGTTGAAGTCTCACGAACCGGGTTGGTTCGAGTGAGGTAATCATGCACGGCACAAACGACCTACAGACCCTGGACGAGCTCATCCGCAGCCTGGGGCAACGAGGCGGCCGTCCGGCGGTGGTGGCCCTGGGTGAGGCGGGGCCGGAGACCTGGGAATACGGTCGGCTCGCGGAGCATGTGGATCGCGTCGCGAGGCGGTTCCAGCCAGGGGAACGCGTGGCGCTGCTGGCGGGCAACGAACCCGCCTGGATTGCGGTCTGTCTGGGGGTGCTGCGAGCCGGGGGGGTCGCGGTCCCGCTCGATGTCCAGCTGAGCGATGAGGTCTTAACGGCCATCCTAGAGGATTGTCGGCCCGGTCGCGTCGTCACGACCGCGGACCAACAGACCCGAGTCGAGGGGTTACCGAGTGAGGAGCCGGCCGAAATCATCCACCTGGAGGGCGATCCGAACCATTGGCCCGCCGAAGATTCCGGGATGGTGGGGGCGGATCCGGCACCGGCTGCCGAAGACACCGCGGTTATCTTCTACACCTCCGGGACCACCGGCCCGCCCAAGGGCGTGCCGCTGAGCCACGGTAACCTGGTTCATCAGCTGAACGACCGCACGATCCGGGCGTTGGTGCGGTCCGATGACCGGCTGCTCCTGCCGTTGCCGCTTCATCATGTCTATCCTTTCGCCATCGGGATGTTGCTGCCTCTAGCCAACGGCATTCCCATCGTCTTGCCAGCGGCTCTCACAGGCCCGCAGATCGTGCGTGCGGTGAACGAGGCCCAAGTCACCGCGATCATCGGGGTGCCTCGGCTCTACCGCGCCCTCTACGAGGGAATCCAGGGCCAGATCGCGGATACCGGGTGGCCGGGACGGCCCCTGATGGCCGGGCTCTTGAGTCTGGCCATCGCCCTGCGTCGGCATCTCGGGTGGCGTTGGGGGCGCTGGCTCCTGCGCCCCATCCATCGGCGGCTGGGTCCGCATCTCAGGATACTGGCCTCAGGCGGGGCGCCGCTGGATCCGGACCTTGCCCTGCGCCTCGAGGGCCTCGGATGGCCGCTTGCCATCGGTTATGGCCTCAGCGAAACGGCCCCCTTGCTCACCTATAATCCGCCCCACGGCGGCCGCCTTGGCAGCGTCGGGCGGGCGATCCGAGACGTGGAGCTGCGTATCGCTCGCCCACCGGAGTCTGAGCCCAGCGACGCGCCCACGGCTCCCCAGGGGCAGGGCGAGATTCAAGTGCGCGGTCCCAATGTCTTCGCCGGTTATCTGAACCGCCCCGAGCAGACCGAGGCCGCCTTAACCCCGGACGGTTGGTTCAAGACCGGCGACCTGGGCTGGTTGGACCGCGAGGGCTTTGTGTACGTGACCGGCCGGGTATCGACCCGGATCGTCACCGAAGGAGGCGAGAATATCCAGCCCGATGAGGTCGAGGCCGCCTACGAGGTGCATCCGGCCATCCGGGAGATCGGGGTGTTTCAGTCGGGGCGTGGCCTGGTCGCCGTGGTCGTGCCGGATCTTCAGGAGATTCACCGGGGCAGCCGCGGCAATGTGCACCAGGCCATCCAGGACGCCCTTGCCGAGCGAGCCCAGCGCCTCCCCACCTACCAGCGTCTGGCCGAGGTGGTGATCAGCCGTGATGCTCTGGCGCGGACCCGGCTTGGCAAGATCCAGCGCCACAAGTTGGCGCCACATTTCGACAGAACCCGCGCCCAGGAGGCCGGCGCGGCGACCGGACCGGCTCGGCCCGTGGCAATCACGGAGATGTCCGACGCCGACCAGGCGTTGCTTGAAGTCCCGGCGGCGCGCCGTGCCTGGGAATGGCTCGCGGCGCGCTACCCCGATAATCACCTCACACCGGATTCCAGCCCGCAGCTTGACCTCGGGATCGATTCACTGGAATGGCTGAACATCTCTCTCGAGCTTCGTCAGCGGACCGGAATCGAGCTAACCGAGTCCATAATCAGCGGCGTCGAATCGGTGCGGGACCTGCTTCAGGCGTTTGCCGAACCAAACCCCGAAGGGAAAGGGGGCGTATTGTCCGCGCCGCTGGACGATCCGGAATCCCGGCTCACCGCCGAGCAGTTGGCCTGGCTTCAGCCCCGAAGCCGTGGGCAGATGGTCCTCGCCCGAGTCCTGTATCTGGCCAACGAGGGGGCGATGCGCCTCTATTTCCGGCGGCAGGTGCGGGGCCGAGAAAACCTCCCGGACGCTGGTCAATACGTCATCACCCCCAACCATGTGAGCTATCTCGATCCAATGGCGGTGGCGACTGCACTGGGTTGGACCCGCCTTCAGGAAATGCACTGGGCCGGATTCTCAGGGATCATGTTAGCCAATCCATTTATGCGTTTGATCAGTCGCCTGGCGCGGGTTGTGCCTATCAACCCGGACCGTGCTGCCGTGTCCAGTCTACTGCTCGGCGCCGCGGTGCTTCGCCGCGGGCGCAGCCTTGTGTGGTTCCCCGAAGGCATTCGCTCCCGGAGTGGCGAGCTACTTCGATTCCAGACGGGTCTCGGAATGCTGGTCGAGCACTTTGATGTCCCCGTGGTCCCTGTCTGGCTCCAAGGCACCCATC
>CAYFWJ010000108.1:0-9450 GCA_964346755.1 uncultured Ectothiorhodospiraceae bacterium | reverse complement strand
CAGCCGTCGACGGCTGCGGGGCGTGATGCGCATGGGATCGGCGACTCTAATGGGCGGTCAGTGGGGTCGGCGGTCCGCGTCGAGGCGATACCAGGCGAGCCCGAGGAAAAGTGTCGTCTGGAGCATCAGCGAGGCGATCGCCGAGACGCTGACCCAGCCACGGTTCAATAACCGGAAATGTTCGCCGAGCGCCAACCAGCGCAGCCAATCCGTCACGGTCCCGGCGACAGCACGGTTCGACGCCGCCTCGCTCAAGGGTATCCCGAAGGGGGTCGTCGGTTCGAATAGCCAGAGGATGAGCAGCAGCCCGAAGCTTGCGAAGGCGGCCACCGGGGGATGGGCCGTGAGGCTGGAGAAGAAGGCACCCGCGGCCGCGAACACGGCGAGGACCAGGAGGAGCCCGCCGAACCCGACGGCGATCCGAGAGGCGATGAGATCGGTGTAACCCGCGAGACTCATGAGCATGACCAGGCTCAATAGGGCGAGGGTGATCAAAAACGTAAGGGCCCCAAGGTATTTGCCGAGCAATAGCTGTAGCGGCGATACGGGGGCCGCGGCCAACAGGGGCATCGTGCCGCCCTGACGTTCCCCGGCGAACAGCCCCATGGTGATCAATGGGGTCACGACGAGGGCCAGACTCGCGCTGACCTCGAGCACGGTATCCCCGATCCACGCGGTGACCCCGAGGCCAGGGGGGGGCGCTTGGATCGGGGATTGGAAACGCAGGTAGGTCTGGACCTGGGTAATAAAGACCACGCCCAAGACGAATTGACTGATGGCCAGGGTCGACCACGCGAGGGGCGAGAGGAAGAGCCGTTGCCATTCCCGGCGGGCGATGACAAGGATCATCAAAGGGTTGCGCTCGCGTCTGCCGTGCCGCCCAAGGCCCGCGACAGGAAGAGCCGCTCCAGGGATGGGCGCTCCGCGGCCAGCTCGAAGGGTTGCCAGCCCGAGCGCCAGGCGGTCTCGAGGAGCCCGTCGCGGGTTGCGTCCCGACCGTCGGTGACGAGCCGATACCGCTGGCCCCCGAGGGCCTCGACATGGCGCACGCCCGGTAATCGGGTCAGGGGCGAGGGATCCGTGAGGCCTTTCAAGCCGATTATGAGGCGATGGGCGTCGTCGGTTTGGAGGGTGGCGAGTGAGCCCGTGAACACCGTGCGACCTCGGTAAAGCATATGGACGCGGTGGCACACCTGTTCAATCTCGGTGAGGATATGGGTTGCGAGCACGGTTGCCCGGTCGCGGCCCATGCGTTGAATGAGGCGGCGTATGGCGCGGGCTTGGATCGGATCGAGACTGGCGGTTGGCTCGTCGAGGATTACCAAGGCGGGTTCATGCAGGAGCGCTTGGGCGATCCCGACGCGCTTGCGGTAGCCGAGCGACAACTGGGCGATGAGACCGTTCGCCCAACCATCCAGTCCACAGGCGACGAGCATCCGGCGGACCCGTCGATCCCGATCGCGGCCCGTCAATCGGTGCAGTTGGCCCGCGAAGTGGAGAGACTCGCGGACGGTCTGTTCGGTGTACAGAGGCGGCGACTCGGGGAGATAACCGATCTGGGCCCGCGCGGGTTCCGGGGCGTCGTAGAGATCGAAGCCCGCCACCTGGATCCGCCCCTCGGAGGCGGCGAGGGTCCCGCTCAAAAGCCGCAGCAGGGTGGTTTTGCCTGCCCCGTTGGCGCCGAGGATGCCCAGGATCTCGCCGCGCCGTAGGGTTATGTCCACCGGGGCCACGCGATAGCGGCCTCGCCGTTCACGCCGTGCCATTCCTTCGACGTTCAACAAGGGGTCGGGCAGGACGTCGCCGGTCATGCAAGCTCCTGGAGCCGAGATGGAGGATCGCCTGATCGGGCATGGGCTAGGCAGCCCACCCTGGACGGCGTCATCAGTCGCTGGCTATAATTTGGGTTCGGCGCCCGTAGCTCAGCTGGATAGAGCGTTGGCCTCCGGAGCCAAAGGTCAGAGGTTCGAATCCTCTCGGGCGCGCCATCCGCCTGATCGTCTTCGCGCCCCGCATCCGATCCATCGTAACCCCTCGTCTGCGACCATTCCAATCCTTCGCGAATCGCGCGATCCGCCTCCGATGCACGCTTTGGGGTATACGCCCCGAATCGAATGCGCTCGTCACCGCCCGCAGACAGCGGCGCGCCCGGATCGAATTTTTCTTGTTTGCGCAGTTGGTTGACGACTCATTGGGTCGGCCGATTCCAGGGGGTTTTGCATTGTCTCCGGGGATCACGTACTATACATGAGCCATGTTCATGCAGAGCATGAGTTTTTTTAAAGTTCCAATGCTACTGCGAGCTTGTCGGCGTCTCAGGGCGCCGGGAGCCGGGCGTGAGGCGCAACGAGGCTGCAATCGCGGCTCGTGTGCGTTGTCCCCGGAAGCTCGCGGCGAACCAGAGGAAATTCTGTATGCCAGCCCATACGATGCCGGTGCTCGAAGAGCAACAGTTCGGTTCAGATCCGACGAAAGTACGCGATACCAACCACTACGTCGAAGAATATGTCGGTAACTTCGCCGAAAAATGGGATTCCCTGATCGACTGGGATTCGCGCGCCGAGAGCGAGGGCGATTTTTTCATTCGGGAGCTGCGCGAGCGGAACGTCAAGACGGTTCTCGACGTGGCCACCGGGACGGGATTCAACTCGATCCGTCTGATCGAGGCCGGATTCGACGTCGTCAGCGCCGATGGCAGTCCCGAGATGCTCGCCATGGCCTTTCGCAACGGCCGCGACCGGGGCCATCTCCTCCACACGGTGCGCGCCGATTGGCGGGCCCTGTCCCGTGATGTACCCGGGCGAGGGCGCTTCGACGCCATCATTTGCCTGGGCAACTCCTTCACCCACCTGTTTTCGGAGGAGGACCGGCGCAAGGCCCTGGCCGAGTACTACTCGATGCTCGACTATAACGGGGCCCTGATCATCGATCAGCGCAACTATGACTCCATCCTGGATCAGGGCTTCAGCAGTCGCCACACATACTACTACTGCGGTGATGATGTGAGCGCCGAGCCCGAATATATGGACGATGGGCTCGCCCGATTCAAATACACCTTCCCGGGCAATGAGGTCTATCACCTGAATATGTTCCCCTTGCGCCGGGATTATATGCGTCGCCTCCTGAACGAAGCCGGTTTTCAGAACGTCGCGACGTACGGGGACTTCAAAGAGTCGCACGAAGAACCGGATCCCGACTTCTTTATTCATGTCGCCGACAAGCAGGATCTCCCGGCGGAGTGATCGGGGAGGAGTCGAATATGAGTGAAGGCTATTCTGAGGTCGTCAAGACCGCCGAGTCCTACTACGACAGTCCGGACGCGGATAACTTCTATGCCACCGTTTGGGGGGGTGAAGATATCCACATCGGGATGTACGCCTACGATGGCGAGCCGGTCTTCGACGCCAGCCGTCGGACCGTCGCGCGGATGGCGGAGCTCGCGGGGCTGACTGGGAACGAGCGCGTCTTGGATATCGGCGCGGGCTATGGGGGGTCGGCGCGTTACATCGCCGCCACCTATGGCTGTTCGGTGGTGGCCCTCAATCTAAGCAAGGTTGAGAACGAGCGGGACCGACGCATGAACAAGGAGCAAGGCCTCGATCACTTGATCGACGTCGTCGATGCCAGTTTCGAATCCTTGCCGTACGCGGATGCCAGCTTCGATGTGGTTTGGTCCCAGGATGCGATCCTGCACAGTGGTGAGCGCGAGCGCGTCCTCGCAGAGGTCGCGCGCGTGCTCCGGCCGGGCGGGACCTTCGTGTTCACGGATCCCATGCAAACCGACGATTGCCCCGCTGGAGTCTTGGACCCCATCTTGGCGCGCATCCACCTGGATACCCTGGGCTCGCCGGGTTTCTATCGCCAGACAAACGGCGCCCTCGGCTTGCGTGAAGAGGTCTTCGAAGAGCATGCGGCTCAACTGCCGAACCACTATGGCTCGATCCTGCGCGAATTGGAGCAGCGCGATGCGAGTGGCGAGCTCGACGGGTTAGTCAGCTCCGATTACCGGGATCGGATGCGGAGCGGCTTGCGCCACTGGGTTGAAGGGGGCCGCAATGGCTATTTGACCTGGGGCGTGTTCATCTTCCGCAAGCCCGCGGATTAGTCGCCAGCTGTCGTCTCGCCGGTCGTGGGCGGGACGGCTCCCCGAGCCATCCGGTCGCCTCCTCCGAGGTGGACCCCGCCTGCCTTGCGAAACGGGACTCGGTTCGAGGCCGTTTTTCGATAGAATCCCAATCTTCGGGATCTCGCGTTCGGGCGCCCCGGTGTCTCCTCGATGGGCGTCACCCCAGGCCTCGTGCCTGCACCCTCTTTGAACCGTCGGCCCTTTGAACGACCCGCTCGACGGGAGCGCCGCTGGCTCGCTCAGGGATGAGACCGGTCGCTGGGCAATGGAGCGCTCGCTCTGCGGTCCCGAGTCATCAACACCCCCAGTCAAACGGTTCGAGCGGGCATGATCGAGATCCGTCACTTGCGAACCCTCGTTACGCTTCGCGAATGCGGCAACCTGGCCCGAGCGGCCGAACAGCTCGGTGTGACCCAGTCGGCCTTGTCCTACCAACTCAAGGCCCTCGAGGAGCAGTACGGGACGCAGTTGTTTCGGCGCAAGGGGCGTGGACCGCGCTTTACCGCCGCCGGGTTGCGGCTGCTATCCCTCGCCGATGAGGTGTTACCGCTGGTGGATTCGGCCGAGCGGGAGCTGCGCAACTTGCAGGCTGGTTCCGAGGGGCGGTTGCATATCGCGGTGGAATGTCACAGCTGCTTTGAGTGGCTGATGCCCACGATGGATCGTTACCGCGAGCAATGGCCAACCGTTGAGATGGATCTGACCACGGGGCACAGCTTCGACCCCTTGCCGGGCTTGCGTCGTGGTGACGTGGACCTGGTGATTACCTCGGATCCCTACCCGTTCAAGGATATCCGGTATCGGGCCCTGTTCCGGTACCAGATCTATCTGGTCCTGCCGGTGGATCACGCCCTGATCGAGCAGGAGTGGATCGAGCCGGGCGATCTCAGGCGGGAGACACTGATCACCTATCCGGTCGAGCGCAAACGCCTGGATCTGTTCACGCGGTTCTTACAGCCGGCGGGGATCGTGCCGGCTGCTGTACGGACCGCCGCCCTGCCCGCAATGATCCTGCAACTCGTCGCCAGCCGGCGCGGTATCACGACGTTACCCGAATGGGTGCTGACGGAATACCTCGGGCGACGCGCCGTCGCCGTTCGGCCGCTCGGTCGGGACGGTTTATGGAGCACGTTGTATGCGGGGTACCGCTTGGAGGCGGATGAGCGAACCTATATGGACGAGTTCATCGAGACCGCGATCCGGACCTGTCACGAAAACCTCGATGGGATCCGTCCGACGGAACCGACGGATTCCGCGATTTGATGCGCCCCGGCGCTATCGGTATCGCGTGCCGAGCCGATACGGACCCGTGCCGAACCACCTCGGATCGGTCATGAGCGAGCAGGCCTGTGCCCGTACGGAGCGGTTGATCGGGCGGGACGGTGTCGTCCGGCTCGCCGGTGCCCATGTCCTTGTGGCGGGCCTAGGGGGCGTGGGTGGGCACTGTGCCGAGGCCCTTGCGCGGGCTGGGGTGGGCACGTTGACGCTCATCGATCCGGATCGGGTCGTCCCCTCGAATCTGAATCGGCAGGTGGTGGCCCTGCACTCGACCCTCGGTCGGCTCAAGGTCGAGGTCATGGCGGAGCGGCTTCGTGATATCCAGCCGGCCATCGAGATCGACCCCCACGCCTGCTGGTTGGATGCCGAGCATACCGATGCCATCGTCGCCACGGCCGCGCCGGATGCCATCGCCGATTGCATCGACGGGGTCGCTGCCAAGGTTGCCTTGATCGCTGCGGCGCAGCGCCAGGATCGCCCCTTGATCGCCAGCCTCGGGGCGGGGGGGCGGCTCGATCCGACGCGAGTCCGTCTCGGTCGGTTGAACCAAGTCCAGGGTTGCGGTCTGGCGCGCGCCGTGCGCCGCCGACTCAAGGCGTATGGCCTCGCCCCGCTGGCCCGAGTGGTGTACTCCGATGAGCCCCCCCGGCTCCAACCGCGGGCGCGGGAGGCGGGTAGCTATCCCCTCGAGGGCTCGCGAACGATTGGCACGATCGCCTATCTGCCAGCCCAGTTCGGTCTGATGTTGGCGGGGGAGATCCTGCGGCTGCTGTTGGCGCACGGGCAGCCCCCAACCCCGGGATCGCGACCGGGAGGCGGGGCTTGATTATTTTGGGTACGTGGGGTTGAAGCGGGCCTTGGAATGCCTCGAACGCCTCGTGCGGGGCCGGTTAGGGTCAAGCGCCCGCAGCCTAACGGGAGTCTTAAAGACAATTCATCGTTTTATGAGAAACGGTTCAAGCTTTTAATCGACGGGCTTTTATTTGGTATACTAAGCTTTTGTCACAATTCAACGGGTCGGACTGTGCGTTGCGACATGGTCTCTCGTACCGGTTCCATGAACAGTCCTCGGAAATAAGCTTATGAAATATCTCAATCAAGACCGATTCGATCGACTGCGATCCGCCCTCGATGAGCGCATCCTCATCCTGGATAGCGCCATGGGGACGATGATTCAGGGCTATAAGCTCGAAGAGTCCGACTATCGCGGCGATCGCTTTCAGGATTGGCCCTCGGACCTCAAGGGCAACAACGACCTTCTGACGTTGACGCAGCCCCAGGTCATTCAGGCGATCCACCGAGACAACCTGGATGCCGGCGCGGATATCATCGAGACCAATACCTTCAACGCCAACCGGATCTCGATGGCCGATTACAACATGGAGGCCTTGTCGCCCGAGTTGAATCGCGAGGCCGCCCGCCTGGCTCGAGAGGCCTGCGCGGCGAAGGAGGCGGAAGATCCGGATCGCCCGCGTTTTGTGGCGGGGGTCATCGGACCCACCAACCGCACGGCCTCGATCTCGCCCGACGTCAATGACCCCGCTAAGCGGAATACCGATTTTGATGCGCTGCGGGCCGCATACTATGAGGCGGCGGTCGGCCTGGTCGATGGCGACGTGGACCTGATCCTGATCGAGACGATCTTCGATACCCTCAACGCCAAGGCGGCGGTGTTTGCCCTGGAAGAGCTCTTCGATGAGCGGGGCGGGCGCATCCCGGTGATGATCTCCGGGACGATCACCGATGCCTCCGGGCGTACCCTCTCGGGGCAAACGACCGAGGCCTTTTACAACTCGATGCGCCATGCGGAGCCCATCTCCATGGGGCTCAACTGCGCGCTCGGGCCCGATCTGTTGCGGCGTTACGTCGAGGAGATGTCGCGGATCGGGGAGTGCTTCGTATCGGCGCACCCCAATGCGGGCCTGCCCAACGAGTTCGGCGAGTACGATATGGGCGCTGAGGAGATGGCCAGCCATATCGCGGAGTGGGCCCGAAGTGGGTTCCTGAATATCGTCGGGGGGTGTTGCGGGACAACACCCGAGCACATCCGCGCGATCGCGGCTGCGGTCGACGGGGTCAGCCCGCGGGCGCTGCCCGAGCGCCCGCGCTACCAGCGGCTCTCCGGTCTCGAGCCCCTCACGTTGGATGAAACCGTCGGGTTCGTGAATATCGGAGAGCGCACCAACGTCACGGGGTCGGCCCGCTTCCGGCGCCTGATCCAGGAAGAGGACTACGAGGGCGCCCTCGATGTGGCCCTTAAGCAGGTGGAGAACGGGGCGCAGGTCATCGACGTCAACATGGACGAGGGTCTGCTCGACTCCGAAAACGCCATGGTTCGCTTCCTGAACCTGGCCTCGGCGGAACCCGACATCGCTCGGGTCCCGTTCATGATCGACTCCTCCAAGTTCGAGGTCATCGAGGCGGGGTTGAAGTGCGTTCAGGGCAAATCCGTCGTGAACTCGATCTCGCTCAAGGAGGGTGAGGCTCACTTTATCGAGCAGGCGCGCCTGCTTCGTCGCTACGGGGCCGCCGTGGTGATCATGGCCTTCGATGAACAAGGGCAAGCGGATACGGAAGACCGCAAGTTCGAGATCAGCGCGCGTGCCTACCGCATCCTCACCGAGCAGATCGGTTTCCCGCCGGAAGACATTATCTTCGACCCGAACATCTTCGCCATCGGAACCGGGATCGAGGAGCACAATAATTACGGGGTCGATTTCATCGAAGGGACCCGACGGATCAAGCAGGAGCTCCCTCACGCCCTGATCTCCGGCGGGGTGTCTAACGTCTCATTTTCGTTCCGGGGGAATAACCCCGTGCGTGAGGCCATCCACTCGGTGTTCCTCTATCACGCGATCCGCGCCGGTATGGACATGGGGATTGTCAACGCCGGCCAGCTGGCGATCTACGATGATCTGCCGGAGGAGCTCCGGGAGCATGTCGAGGATGTGGTCCTCAATCGCCGCGATGATGCCACCGAGCGGTTGCTTGAGATCGCCGAGAGGTATCGGGGTGATGGTTCAGCCGGTGGGCAAAAGGACGATCTCGAGTGGCGCGAGTGGCCCGTCGAGAAGCGGCTCGAGCACTCCCTCGTCAAGGGCATCACGGATTACATCGAGGCGGACGCCGAAGAGGCGCGGCAGCGAGCGAGTGCCCCCCTGGAGGTGATCGAGGGGCCGCTCATGGACGGCATGAACGTGGTCGGTGATCTGTTCGGGGAAGGCAAGATGTTCCTGCCCCAGGTGGTCAAGTCCGCTCGGGTCATGAAAAAGGCCGTGGCTTACCTCTTCCCCTACATCGAGGCGGAGAAAGAGAAGGGAGGCGGCAGCCAAACCCAAGGCAAGATCCTGATGGCCACCGTCAAGGGCGATGTTCATGACATTGGCAAGAACATCGTCGGAGTGGTGCTGCAATGCAACGGCTTTGAAGTGGTGGATATCGGGGTGATGGTCCCGGCGGACCAAATCCTTGAAACGGCCCGCGATGAGGGCTGCGATATCATCGGTTTGTCCGGCTTGATTACCCCCTCCCTCGATGAAATGGTCCATGTGGCCAAGGAGATGCAGCGCCGCGAGTTCGATTTGCCCCTGTTGATCGGTGGCGCGACCACCTCCAAGGTCCATACGGCCGTCAAGATCGAACCCGGCTACGACCGCAGTGGCGTGGTCTACGTAACCGACGCCTCGCGAGCCGTTGGGGTCGCGCAAAACTTGTTGAGCGAGTCGTCGCGCGCGAGCTACATCCAACAGATCCGGGATGATTACGCCGAGGTGCGGCGGCAACGGGCGGAGCGGCAGGAGACACGGCGGTATATCAGTTTGGACGATGCCCGGAAGAATCGGGCCCCGGTGGACTGGCAGGCGTATCAGCCGACCCAGCCGAGTTTTCTCGGGGTGCGGGTCTTTGATAACTACTCCCTCGAAGAATTGGCCGAGCGTATCGATTGGTCGCCGTTCTTCGCTGCCTGGGAGCTACGGGGTAAATTCCCCAAGATCCTCGAGGATCCGGTCGTCGGCGAAGAGGCGAAGCGCCTATATGAAGACGCC
>CAYFWJ010000107.1:0-9560 GCA_964346755.1 uncultured Ectothiorhodospiraceae bacterium | reverse complement strand
TTGGCTTCGCCGCCCTTCGAGTCGCCGCCGCCGCACTTGCCTTCACCGCATTTCCCTTCGGCTGACGCACTTTGGGTCGAGACCGTCTGCGCGCCGCTGCTTGGGGTCACTTCCTCGGCGCTGAAGTTCTCCTCCTCCGAGGTCCCGCTGCAACCGGCGAGGGCCAGGCCACCCGCGAGCACACCAACGGCGACATAGGGCATGGGGTAACGCTTATTCATCGGACTTCTCCAGGATGTGAGTCGGGTTAAAGAACGGCCGAATCGATCGGCTGAAATCGAGAATCATCTTAGGAACCCCTCGCGCTTGCGCCAATCCGAACGGTTACCTAAGGTTATTTCGGTTACTACGGAGCCCACCGCGGAGCAACGATCCCGTCGCCGTCGGGCAGGATGCAGTCGGCGGGGATGGCTCGGGGCTAAGCCCCTCGCCCCCCCGACGCTGGGGGGGGAGCTGAAGACAAAGGAACAGGGGTCCATCGATGGGGCGGAGCTCCTGAATGAGTCGGTTCAGGCCGACAACCGACGGCTCGGTTGCCCACGCGGAAGCCGGCTCGCAAAGGGCAATCATCGAAGCGGTATTGCGGACCGCCGGTCCGGTCAAGCGGATCGAGGGGGCTTGATCCACCGGATTCACATCCATGCAAACCAAGTGATCGCTGTCGTGCCATGCCGGCCGCGGCCAGGGCTGATGGGATCCCACGTCCAGGCACGGGAGTTCCAACACCACCGCATCGAATCGCGGCAGTTCCCCTCGGCGCAGCCCCAGGCGCCCACGCAGGGTGCGCTCGTAGGACGCGGCGGCCCGCCAGAGGGGCTGGCCGGGCAGCGTGGCGGGGATGAGCTCGGGAAGGGGCTCACCCGCCGTCTCTAACAACTCGAGCAGATAGGCCGGCCCACGAGCACGCCACTCCTCCGGCGCCGTCCGAGATTGGACATGCCAAAAGACCTCGACAACCCCCGCTGGGCCGCGCCGGCGAGACCAACCCGCGGCGAATACCTCGGCACTCAACGGGCCGGCATCCAGGGCGACACAGATGCGGCGCCCCGGCCGCTGAAAGCCCCGCTGAAGAGCGCGAGCGAGCTGCTCCCCAGCGCGGGCAACAAGCTCCTGGCGATCGCCGCAGCTGTGCAACCGGATACCGGTTTGATTGGGGATCGCATGGCGTTCCATAAGCCACCAAGGGATGTCGAAGCGCACGCAATCGGGACGGGCCGAGTCGATCCCCGAGCTTGGGCGGCCGGGGCTCGAATCGGGACGGGATGCGGGCGCCCCGATCATTCGCCTCGGCGCGGAGTCCAAGACAAGGCGTCCACCCGCAGAGTCGACTGTAACGATGCGAATCGGTAACCTCTATGCGCAGTTCCCGCGATCTGCCTTTCGGTTTCTACCTAGACCCAAGTCCCCCATGGACCGTCAGCCACCATCGAGTCGCGGCATACCGCAGCACCTCCCGATCGAGGCACTCCGCGAGGCACCGGATGCGATCTTGTGGCTCGACGAGGCCTGCCGCCTACGCTTCATCAATCGGCGAGCCCAAGCCCTGCTCGGCGGCACCGCCCGCGTCGGCCGTCCCCTCGCCGAGGTCAGCCAGGCCCTGGCCCATGGCCTGCGGGCGGTTTGCGAGGCCCTGGCGACCGGGGAGCCGCGTGCGTCGGTGCTCACGGTCGATCTACCCCAGCGGCGGGCCCCCCCCTTGCCCCTCCAGGTCTCGTTCAATACCGTCGTCGAGGGGGATCGTCGATTCCTGTGCCTGTATCTCCACGACATCAGCGAACAGCGGCACGTGGAGGGGCTGCTGCGACTCATCGCCGAATCGACCGCCAAGACGACCGGGCCGACCTTCTTCCGGACCCTGGTGCGGACCCTCGCCCAGACCTTGAAGGTCCGTTATGCCTTCGTCACCGAGCGTCTTGGTTCGCACTCGAGCCGGGTGCGTATGGTAGCCTTTTGGGCCGGGGAGGATTTCGGCGAGAACCTGGAATACGAGGTCGCCGGAACCCCCTGCCAAGTGGTCGTGGACAGCGGCGAGACCTACTTCATCAGCCGGGATCTTCAGCTGTTCTATCCGGGGACGGAGCTGATCGGTGACAGTTACCTGGGCGTGCCGATCTTCGATACCACCGGGGTCGAAGTCATTGGCCACGTCTGCTTGATGGATGAAACCCCCATGAGCAGCGAGGTCCTCGTGACCACGGTGTTCGAGATATTCGCCTCACGGGCGGGGGCCGAGCTGCGTCGCCAGCATGCCGAACGGGCCTTACGGCGCAGTGAGGAGAAGTATCGCTTCCTGGTCGAGAACCAGACGGATCTCATGGTGCGCCTGAGTCCGGCGGGTGAGATCCTCTTCGCCAACCGGGCCTACTGCGACCAGCTCGGTGGGCATTGTGCCGCGCTCGCGGGGCGCTCGTTCCTGGATCCCGTCCACGAAGAGGACCAGGCCGCCACCTTCCAAGCCATCGCGGCCATGGCCGAGGGCCATGCGGGGAACACCTTCGAGCATCGCGTGAAGGGCCCGCACGGCTGGATCTGGCTGGCCTGGTCGAACCGGGGGATTCGCGATGGCGACGGGGGCCTGATCGAGATCGTCGCCGTCGGGCGAGACGTGACCGAGCAACGACGGGCGGAGGAACAGACCCGCCAGACCTTGCAGGAGCTCGCCCATGTCTCGCGGCTGACCAGCATGGGCGAGATGAGCTCCGCCATGGCCCACGAGCTCAACCAGCCCTTGACCGCCATCTTGACCTTTTCCCAGGCGGGCCAGCGGCTTCTTCAACAAACGCCCCCCCTCCAGCCGGATCTGACCCAGGCGCTCGGACGCATCGCCGACAATGCGCAGCGAGCCGGGGCGATCATCCAGCGGATGCGCGGGTTTGTTCGCAAGGAGGCCCTCCACCGCACGCCGGTCGATCCGAATTTCCTGGTCCATGAGGTCTTACACCTAGCCGGCCCCGAACTACGCCAGAATCAGGTTCGAATCCAGCCGGAGCTCGCCGAGGCGCTGGAGCCGATCGCCGTGGACAGCATCCAGATCCAGCAGGTCATCCTGAACCTCGTGCGCAACGGCATGGATGCCATCAACGAGTTCGCCCCGCCACGCCGGACGATCCGCATCGAGACACAGCAGAGCGAAGAGGCGGTTCGCTTCCGCGTAACCGATAGCGGACCGGGGATCGCCGAGGCCATCGTCGACAAGTTGTTCGATCCCTTCGTGACCACCAAGGAAGACGGAATCGGTATCGGCCTGGCGATCTGCCGGTCCATCGTCGAGGATCACGGCGGCGAACTGAGCGCACGCAACGCACCCCCCGACGGGGCCTGTTTCGAGATCCGCTTGCCCTATCAGCCACGGGATGCCCCAGGAGACGCCCATGAGCTTGCAGACACCCCCGGATCCCGTCGTTTTCATCGTGGATGATGAGCCCGATGTTCGCTCGGCCCTGGAGTTTCTGGCACAATCCGTCGGCCTCGCGGCGCGCTCCTTCGAATCCGCCCAGGGCTTCCTCGACGGATTCGACCGGGAGGTGCCCGGCTGCCTCATCCTCGATGTGCGCATGCCGGGGACCAGCGGGCTCGAACTCCAGGAACGGCTCAACGATACCGAGACCATCCTTCCCGTGATCATGGTCTCCGGGCACGGCGAGATCCCCATGGCCGTCAAGGCGATGAAGGCGGGCGCCATGGACTTCCTGCAAAAGCCATTCAGCGATCAGGACATGCTCGATCGCGTCCAACGAGCCATCGAGGACAGCCGAAACCAGTGGCAGGACCGCCAGGCTCGGCGGGATCTGGAGACCCGTTTTGCCCAACTGACCCAACGGGAGCGCCAAGTCCTGCGCGGCGTCCTCGACGCCAAGCTCAATAAGGTGATCGCCTCGGAACTGGACATCAGCACGCGCACCGTGGAGATCCACCGGGCGCGGGTCATGGAGAAACTTGGCGCCAAAAACTTCTCCGCCTTGCTCGGCCAGGCCGAGGCCCTACGGGCCTGTTTGGCCAACAGCCGCGCCTTCGACTAATCCCGTCATCCTGACCTGCGTGGGCTACCCGCACCGCCCCCTAACGCCTGAGGGGACGGCGCAGCGGCCCATTGGCCGCAGCCACCTCGCAATGATCAACCACCCAAGGGCTTTATGCATGACAACGAAGATCCCAGGTAAGATCGTCGATAGCCAATACATCGGGCGTTCCGAGTCGGTCGCCCCGGGACGCCCGGCGGAAACGCCGGCCGATCGATCGGATCAGGTCACTCAGATGCACGAGAACGTGGCCCGTCCCGCAGTCTTATTCGGGGCCACGTACAAGATCAAGACGCCGCTCTCTGAGCATGCCATGTATGTGACCATCAACGACATCGTCCTGAACCCCGACACGCCGCACGAGATGCGGCGTCCCTTCGAGATCTTCATCAACTCGAAGAACATGGATCATTTTCAATGGATCGTCGCCTTGACACGCATCATGTCGGCGGTGTTTCGCAAGGGCGGGGATGTCACGTTTCTGGTCGAGGAGATGCGTTCGGTCTTCGACCCGCAAGGGGGCTATTTCCAGCCCGGGGGGCGTTACATGCCCTCGGTGATCGCGGAGATCGGCGATGTCATCGAGCGGCACCTGCGAACCATCGGCCTCATGCCGGCATCAGACCTGGACCCGGAACGCGCCCGTTTTATCCGGGAAAAACAACGAGAATATGCCAAGAAAGAAGGGCGCGATGCGGATGGTGAGGATCACGGGTTCCCGGAGACCGCGGAATGGTGTCCCAAATGCCATACCAAGGCCTGCGTGATGATGGACAATTGTCTCACCTGTCTCAATTGCGGCTATTCCAAATGCAACTGATCCTGTGAAGCCCGAGACCGTTCATCGCCGGACGCTGCAAGGTAATGGACAACCCCCCCCTGACGTGCGCGAACCGGCGGCTCCGGGCGGCGACGCTCATGCCGGGTACGATCTGGGGGGATTCGACAGGCGGTAACTTGGCACCTAAACTAAGCAGCCTTGCGGGGCACCGCAGGCCGGTGCCCCTACGGTTGGTCCCGACGGCGGGTCATGGGCTATGCCCCACGCCACGGGATGTCCCCCACCGGCCGCCCCGCATCACCGCGCCCGGGGACGGTGGGATGACCCATCCGCCGCCGTCATCCGGACCCTTGACCCGACACCCGATTCCCTAAGGCGCGACGCCTCGAGGCAACGGCAGTCCTAGGAGGTCACACCCTGTGATTGACGCGTTCGCATCTGCAACCGGTCTGCTCCTCCTCCTCGCCCCGGTTTCCATGCTTTTGGTCGGGTTACTCCCAGCCTCCCTCGTGCCCCGTCAGCCCCAAAACCTCGGCCGCGGGGTCCAAGGTGCCGCCCTGACGAGTCTGGCATTGACCGGGTTGGCCCTGGTCACCTATCTCCTCGGGGCCCAGGCCTCCCCGACCTTCCTGGCGATCCCTTGGGATGGCAATACCGAGCTCATCGCATTCGCTGTCCAGGTGGATCGGGTCACGCTGGCGATCCTCGGGCTGGTATCGTTGGTCGTGACCCTGGTTTCCCGTTTCAGTATTCACTATCTGGCGGGCGAGGCACGCCAGTGGCGATTCTTCCGCTGGCTCGCGATCACCGCCGGGTTGTTCATGATCGTGGTCATCGCGGGCAACCTGCTGGTCTTCACCCTGGCGCTCATCCTGACCAGCACCGCCCTGAACCAACTGCTGACCTATTATCAGAATCGGTTGGTGGCCCAGATGGTCGCCCACAAAAAGCTGCTGTTCAGCCGCACCGCCGAGGGGCTACTCATCCTAGCGGTGCTGCTGATCGGGGCGCAGCTCCAAACGCTCTCCTTTGACGGCATGGCCCAGGCGATCGCCCAACTCGACGGCTCACTGCCGTGGGAATTGCACGCCGCCGCCTGGCTGATCGTCCTGGCAGCCATCCTCAAAAGCGGCCAATTCCCCTTTCACGGCTGGCTCTTGCAAGTGATGGAGGCACCCACCCCGGTCTCCGCGCTGCTCCATGCCGGCATCGTCTATAGCGGGGCCATCGTCGTATTGCGCACCCACGAGCTGTTGATGGCTGAGGGCCTCGCGTTGCTGGTCCTCGCACTGGTGGGGCTGATGACGGCCGG
This sequence comes from uncultured Ectothiorhodospiraceae bacterium, assembly GCA_964346755.1. Taxonomy (GTDB): domain Bacteria; phylum Pseudomonadota; class Gammaproteobacteria; order CAYFWJ01; family CAYFWJ01; genus CAYFWJ01. The sequence continues at coordinate 3,448 of CAYFWJ010000107.1, read as the reverse complement.
CATCGCCTCGCTGGCCATGCTGACCCAGACGGCGATCAAAAGCTCCCTGGCGTGGTCCACCGCCGGTCAGCTCGGTTTCATGCTGCTCGAGCTCGGGCTCGGCTTGTTCGTGCTCGCCCTCCTGCATCTCCTGGCGCATTCGCTGTACAAGGCCCATGCCTTCCTGGCCGCGGGAAGCATCGTTGACGTGCTGCGCGCCCCCGGTGTGCCGAGCCGGGGTCATCTGGGGCCGGCCACCTGGGCCATCCTGGTCGCCATCAGCACCGCGGCGACCTTCGGCATCGGGGCGCTCTTCGGGGTTACCATCGCAAAAGAACCCGCGCTGCTGGCACTCGGTGTCATCGTGGGCGTCGCAGCCGCTCAACCGCTTCTCAAGGGATGGTCGCTCCCGGGTCGCTGGGCGCTGGCCGCCCGAACGGTGCCATTGGCCCTCAGCGTGGCGACCGTCTACTTCCTCCTCCACAAGCTTTTCATCACAGGCTTCGCCGCGGATCTCGGGACCATCCCGAGCACGGCCTCGCCGCTCGAATACGCCTTCCTCGGGCTGGTCGTCACCGTCTTCCTCGCCCTGTCACTCATCCAGACCGTCTTGGTTCACCACGACGAACGGGTCTGGGTGCAACGGCTGTACATCCACCTCTACAACGGCCTGTACACCGACCTCCCCATCGAGCGACTGATTTACCGACTGTGGCCCGCTCGTTTCGGGAGTCGCAAACTGTCCCGCGAATCCCGGCGCAGCCCCTAACCGGCGGGATTCGATGGGTTGATCCGATGGTCGTTCCGTTTGCAGGAAGTACACTATGACTGCGCAAAACCGCCTGAACGCCTCGTCCCAAGAGGACCTCCGCCAATGGCGTGTGGATGATGCCATCGAGGCCGCCTGCCGGCGCATTGCGCCGGTCTGGCCGTTGGACGCCTTCGTTGCGGTCAACCCCTACCTCGGCTTCGTGGATTGGCCCTTCGAACAGGCCGCGCACGATCAACGGCGCCTGCTCGGGCGGCGGATGTTCATGGACCGGGCCTGGTATCGGGACCAGTTGGCCGCCGGACGCATCGATGACACCGATCTCGAGGCCGCCATTGAGCGGGCGGGGGTCGAGCGCACGACGCAGGAGCTGCGCGCGGCGATCGCAGAAGCGGCCCCGATGCCGCCGGCCCAGATGCTTTTTGCTGACATGTTGGACGAGCGCTACCGCCCGGCCTATTCCGACTACGTCATCGAGCAGATCAGCCGGTTCTGCGCCGCCTACTATGATCTCGGGCAGGCCCTGTGGCCGCTGCCGCGAATGGGGGACTCGTTGTTCGGCGCCTGGCGGCGCTATACCGAGATCGACCGGAGCGCCCGTGGCCTCGCGATCTGGGGCGCGCGTACCCGGATGGCCACCCTGCCGGATGACGCACGCGCCGCGATCCGCCAGACGGTCGATCAGCTGCAGATCCCGGATGCGACGCTGGAGGCGTACTTCTACACGGCCCTGACCAACATCGGTGGCTGGGCGAGCTGGACCCGGCTGCGTCGATGGCGTGCCGAGATGGCCGGGGAAACGGACGACTCGACGGCGGATCTGCTCGCGATGCGCGTCGTGTGGGATGCCATCCTGATGGATCACTGCGACCGCCCGGCCCTCATCCAGCAATGGCGTCAGGCCCTGCACCACTGGCCCGATCGGCTCGAGGCGGAGCAGATGCGGGCCCAGCAAACCGAGGCCCTCTTTCAGAAGGCCGTGGAATACCGCTATCAGCGCGAGCTCGTCGCCGCGCTCCCAGCCGCCGAGGCAGTCAATGGCGCCGCGAGTCGCCCGTCGGCCCAAGCGGTGTTCTGCATTGACGTGCGCTCCGAGGTCTTTCGGCGCGCCCTGGAGACGGCCGATCCGTCGATCGAGACCCAGGGGTTTGCCGGATTCTTCGGTGTCCTCGCCGCGTATCAGCCCCTCGGGGCCGCCCAGGCCCGCGCTCATGTCCCGGTGCTACTCAATCCCCAGTATCGCGTCTGCGAGCGCCCCCCGGGCGACGAGGGCATGGCGGTCTCCCTGATCCGACGTCGGCGCCTCAACCTGGGCTTCGGCAAGGCCTGGAAGCAGTTCAAACTCTCCGCCGCCTCCTGCTTCTCCTTCGTCGAGACCATCGGCCTGCTGTACGCCCCAAAGCTTATCGGCGACAGCCTCCGGGTCACGCGTCCCGTTCACCCCCCCTCAGTGGACGGATTGGACGCGGGCACGGCCCAAAAGCTGGCCCCGAACCTCGACCGAGGGGACTGCTCCCATACCGGCGACACGGGCACGGGGACCGCTGGGATACCAGCGGACCAGCGGGTCGAGGTTGCTAGCAACATCCTGACCGGACTGGGTTGGACCGACCGATTCGCGCGACTCGTCCTGATCGTCGGGCACGGCAGCACCGTGGTGAACAACCCCCACGCGGCAAGCCTTGATTGCGGGGCCTGCGGCGGCCAGACCGGGGAAGCGAGTGCGCGCATGGCGACACAACTTCTCAATGATTCGGATGTACGGGCGGAGCTCGCGGCGCGAGGCTTCCCAATCCCGGAAGACACCGTTTTCATCCCGGGCTTGCACGACACAACGACCGACGTGGTGCACTTGTTCGCGACGGATCACGTCCCGAGGGCCTTACGACCCGATCTCGAACGACTGCAGCAGACCCTCGAGCGGGCGAGCTCGGTCACGCGCATGGAGCGTCTCGCCTCGCTTGACCCCGAGGCCCGGGCCGATCCCGAGACGGCCCGAACCGCGGTCACGGAGCGCAGCCGGGACTGGTCACAGGTCCGACCCGAGTGGGGACTCGCCGACAACGCCTCCTTCTGGGCGGTGCCACGCTGGCGGACCCGGCCGCTGGCGCTGAACGGCCGATCCTTCCTGCACGAATACGATTGGCGGCAGGATACCGACTTCGCCGTTCTGGACCTGATCATGACCGCCCCGATGGTGGTGGCGAGTTGGATCAACCTGCAGTACTACGGCTCCACCGTGGACCACGCGCACCTGGGAGCGGGTAACAAGGTCCTCCACAACGTCGTCGGTGGACGGATCGGGGTCCTTGAGGGCAACGGCGGCGATCTGCGCATCGGCCTGGCCCGGCAATCCCTCCACGACGGCAACCGTTGGGTCCACGAGCCCCTTCGACTCAGTGTCTTCATCGAAGCCCCGCACGAGGCGATGGATCGCGTTATGGCGGCGCATCCCGATGTTGCCCAACTTGTGGAAAACGAATGGATTTACCTATTTCAGGTCGACCCGGAGGGGGACGAGGTCCACCGTCGGTCGCCCAACGGCGATTGGGTCCCTTTGACTGGGGCGACTGCAAGCTCCGCGGAAACGGCTGGGTCAACCTAATCCCCAAAACGGGCACGGAATCCCGTGTCGTCAAAGCGCAGCGGACCCGTAACCCCGGGTTCACACCCGATGAGCTGACCTATGCGGCAGCGAAT
>CAYFWJ010000106.1:0-9660 GCA_964346755.1 uncultured Ectothiorhodospiraceae bacterium | reverse complement strand
GTGTGTCCCCCGGTCGGTGAATCGCCAAGCCGACGATGATCCCGTGGGCGGGGGCTGCGCCGGGTTGAAAACCGACCCGGGCGACCGAATCCCTAAGAGGTACCTAATCGATTCATCGTCCCGAGACACACACCCCGTGCCCGAGGGTGTCCCGTCGTGAACGGTGCCTGCAAAGGCCTCCGACGTGGCCCCTCCCTCATGATCCTGAGGGGGCTGGAATGACGGATCCCGATGAGCTGAAAGATGTGAAACGCCGCGTGTTTACAACACCGCAAAGCCCGGTCGAACCCAGTTGCTGGCAACCGCCGGCCGATATCTATCAACTGCGTGATGGTTGGTTGGTCAAGGTTGAGCTGGCCGGGATCCAACCGGAGGCGCTCGAGATCAAAACCGCCGGCCGCACGCTGGTCATCCGCGGACGACGCTGCGATCGACTTCCCCGCGAAGGGCTGATCGCCTATTCCATGGAGATCGCCTACAGCCGTTTTCAACGCATCCTCGATCTACCCGCGGACTTGGACCGCCTCGCGCTGGCGAGTGAGTACCGGGACGGGATGCTCCTGATCCGTATTTCCGAGTGAGGTCGCTGATATGGCCGAAACCGAGGCGCATGCACGGCTGCCGGTCTTTCCGGTCCGCAACACCATCCTTTTACCCTACATCTTTGCCCCCTTTTCCGCGGGGCGACAGACCTCCAAGGCGGCCCTCGACGCGGCGATCGCCAGCGAGGATAAGGAGTTACTCGTGGTCGCCCAACGCGACGCGAGCGTCGAACACCCGAGTTACGAGGATTTGTATCCGATTGGCACGCGGGCGGTGATCAAGCGCATGGCCCGCTCCGAGGAGACCATCGAGGTCCTGCTTCAGGGTGTCGAGCGAGCGGAGCTGACCGCGCTGGATCAGGATGATCCCTACCTTCAGGGGACGGTTCGGGATTGGCCGCTGCCCCAGGAGACCGACCCGGAGACCGACGCCCTGCAGCGGGAGTTGGTCTCGTTGAGCGGCGAGCTCCAACAGTTGGTCAAGACACCCTCCGGATTCGACATCAATCAGGTGGTGGAGCAGGTCACCTCGCCGATGCACCTGACCTTCGTGCTCGCCTCTTTGATCGATCTCAGCGTCGAGAAGGCCCAGTCCCTGCTGAAGATGGAGCGCGTCGCCGACGCCATGCGCCAGCTCCATGCGGACATGACCCATGAGCTTCAGGTCTTGCAGCTACGCAAGGAGATCGCCGGACAGGCCGAATCCGAGATGACCCAGCAGCAACGGGAGCACATGCTGCGCCAACAGATGCGCACCATCCAGCAGGAACTCGGCGAGTCGGGCGGCGAACAGGAAGAGCTGAATGCCCTGCGCAGCCAACTCGACGAAGCGGAGCTGCCCGAGGCGGCCGAGCGGGAGGGCAACAAGGTCCTGAACCGACTCCAGCAGATGTCCAGCGCCTCGCCGGACTATCAGCTCTTCCGGACCTACCTCGAGACGCTGCTCGATCTGCCTTGGAACACCACGACCGAAGACCACCTGGATCTTAATCATGCCCGGGAGGTGCTCAACACCGATCACTACGGGCTCGACGAGATCAAACAGCGTATCCTTGAGCATCTCGCGGTCATCAAGCTAAACCCCGGGGCCAAGTCCCCGATCCTATGCTTTGTCGGTCCGCCTGGCGTCGGCAAGACCTCGTTGGGTCAATCCATCGCCCGAGCCCTGGGACGAAAATTCGAGCGGTTCAGCCTCGGTGGACTCCACGATGAGGCGGAATTGCGCGGCCACCGCCGGACCTACATCGGGGCGATGCCGGGGCGCATCCTTCAGGCCCTGCGCCGAGTCAGCGTGCGCAATCCCGTGCTCATGCTCGACGAGGTGGACAAACTCGGCCGGGATTTCCGGGGCGATCCGGCCGCCGCGCTGCTGGAGATCCTCGACCCGGCCCAGAACTTCGAGTTTCGCGACAACTACCTGGATCTCCCCTTCGATCTGTCGAAGGTGTTCTTCATCCTCACGGCCAATACCTTGGACACGATTCCGGCGCCGCTCCTGGATCGGGTGGAGACGATCCGTCTGGCCGGCTATACGCTCGAGGAGAAGATGGAGATCGCGAAACGCTATCTCATGGATCGGCAGCGTGAACAGGCGGGGTTGAACGCCGAGCAGCTCGGCCTCCCCGACGAGACCTTGCGCCAGGTGATCGAGCGCTACACCCGCGAGGCGGGGGTGCGCGAGCTCGAGCGCATGCTCGGACGCGTCGCCCGGAAGGTTGCCCTCAACGTTGCCCTCGAGGAGACCGAAGCCACGCAGGTCGGCCCCGAGGATTTACCCGAGTATCTCGGCTCCGAGCGGTTCTCCCCCGAGACCGCCCGGGAGGCCTTGCCGCCCGGTGTCGCCACCGGGTTGGCCTGGACCGAGACCGGGGGCGACGTCCTCTACGTCGAGGCGATCCGTCTCCCGCGGAGCGAGGACCTCACATTGACCGGGCAATTGGGCAAGGTCATGCAGGAGTCCGCGCGGGCGGCCTATAGCTACATCCTCTCGCGGGTCGAAGACTGGGGCCTGGAACCGCCGCCGGGTGGTCTGCACATCCATGTACCCACCGGCGCCATCCCTAAGGATGGTCCGTCCGCTGGGGTCACCATGTCGACCTGCATCGCCTCCCTGGTGCTCGGACAGGCTGCCCGCAAGGATACCGCCATGACCGGGGAGATCACCCTGAGCGGACTGGTCTTGCCCGTCGGCGGCATCAAGGAGAAGCTCCTCGCGGCGCGCCGGGCAGGGATCAAGCGCGTGATCCTGCCCAAAGAGAACGAGAAGGATCTGCGCGAACTGCCGGAGGATGTCCGCCACGATCTCACGCTGGTCTTCGCGGCCCACATCGAGGAGGTCCTGCGGGCGGCCATCCCCGATTTCCCGGCGACGCCGCTGGAGGCCACCGCCTGAGCCGATCGCCGAAGATCCCACCAAGGCCCCCGCCCCCCATTGGGAGGGGGTGAGGGCAGGCGTCCCCGCGCGGTCGGCGTGGGGGGAGTCGGTGCGGCCGCTCACGTGCAACCTCGCGCTCGCCAGGCAGTCGAAGGGATCCGATGAACTCGGCCCCGCCTTCCCGTGCGAACCCCGAACGGAGGATCCCTGTGAGCGATAGCGCCCCGTACCTCATCCTCGCGAGTCTGTGGCTCGGTTACTTCGTGATCCACTCCGTACTTGCCTCGGTGACCGTAAAATCCTGGGTCGCGCGGCGCTGGCCGGGGTTGATGCCGGTCTACCGGATCACCTTCAACACCCTCGCGGTGGTGCTGCTGTTACCTCCCCTGGGGCTGACCTTCGCCTGGCAGGGGCCGGTCATCTGGGATTGGCCGGGATGGACCGGCTGGGTGGCCAACGGCTTGGCCCTGCTGGCTGGGCTCGCCGTGTTGGCCTCGCTGCGCAGCTATGACGGGCATGAATTCCTCGGGCTGCGCCAATGGCGGGGTCAGGTCCGGGCCGTCGAGGATCAGGAGACCTTTCACATCTCGCCCTTCCATCGGTTCGTGCGCCATCCCTGGTACCTCTTCGGCCTGGTGATCATCTGGACCCGGGCCTGGGATCCGGCCTGGCTGACCGCCGCGACCTGCATGACGCTGTATTTCGTGATCGGCTCGCGGTTCGAGGAACGCAAGCTCATGCGCTACCATGGCGAGCCGTATCGGGTTTATCGCCGCTACGTCCCGGCCCTGGTTCCCCTGCCCTGGCGCTACCTGAGTCCCGACGAGGCCCGTCGACTCGAGCGCTCGGCCCGCCGTGAGGTGCCGGCGGCCGCCGAGGCCGGCTGAGGATCGCGTGCGGGGCGGCACCTGAGGGCCACCGCCCCGCACGCAACACCCCAGGCCGCCCGGCTCGCCACGCTCGCCATGACCGCCAGACAGTCCCTCGAGCCCGTCACCCGCGGGCTGTCTCAATGCCAGCTGCATTATCGGGCCCATCGCTGGCGACTGCCGGTGCTCATCGAGGGTCCCTCGGCCTGGACGCGGGCCACGGGGCTGGCCGCGACGGCCATCGCCCCGCCGCCTGTGTACTGGATCGGGCCGGATCCGCCGGCGGGTCTCCTTGGGCTCGCGCCGGCCCAGGCGCGGGAGCTGCTCGGGCAGGAGACGGGCGGCGTTGTCATCGACGGTCGCCACGAGCTGGATGCGGATGCCATCGGGGCCCTCGCCGGGACGCTCACCGCCGGCGGGCTGCTGATCCTGCTGCTGAACGGCCCCACCAGCCGCCTCGCCCGCCGCCTTGCGCGCGGTTTTCGCGCGGACCCGTGGGTCGCCGTGATCACCCCCTCCGGCGATCGCCCGCCGCGCCTCCCGGCGCCGCCCCAGCCTCCCGCCGAGTCGGCCGCCGGCGCTGCCCGTACCCCGGATCAGGCGCGGGCCGTTGCGACGATCCGGGCCGCCGTCGAGGCCTCCCGACCCACCCCCATGGTCCTGACGGCCCCGCGGGGGCGCGGCAAATCGACGGCCCTCGGACTGGCGGCGGCGGAGTTGCTCACAGCGGGTTCGGTGGCGCACATCCTGGTTACCGCCCCGCAGGCGGGCGCCGTCGACGCGTTGTTTCACCCCCTCCAGCGCATCGGCACGCGGGAACGGCGCGGGGGCCGGGCGTGGCAGGTCGGGGATGGGACGATTCGTTTCCTTCCCCCGGATGCCGTGCGTTTCGGCGGGTTCACGGCGGATGTCCTGCTGGTCGACGAGGCCGCCGGCCTCCCCGCCGAGCTCCTAGGGCATTTCCTCCATCGCTTTCCCCGCATCGTCTTCGCCACCACCACCGAAGGCTACGAAGGTCACGGGCAAGGCTTCGCCATCGGCTTCCGCGACATCCTGCAACGGCACGCCCCCGCGGTGCAGGAACAGACCTTGGGCACGCCGATCCGCTGGGCCGCCGAGGACCCGCTCGAACCGCTGATCCATCGGCTCCTCGTGCTTGCGGCCCAACCCGTTACGCCGGCTCGCCTCGGCGAGGCGGACGCGGGGGCGGTCGCCATCGAACGCATCCCGCCCGAGCACTGGGATGAGCCCCACAACGAAACGGATCTCCAGGACCTCGTCGGGCTGTTGACCCTCGCCCATTATCAGACCCGCCCCCGGGATGTGCAGCGCCTCCTCGACGACCCCAAGGTCTCGCTGTGGTGTGCCCGGGTCGCGGGGCGTATCGTTGGCGGTCTGGTCGCCCTGCACGAGGGGGCGCTCGACCCAACACTGGCCCAGGCCATCTACGCTGGGCGGCGTCGCCCGCCCGGCCATCTCTTGCCGCAATCCCTCGCCTTCCACCTCGGCTATCCGGAAGCGGCCACCCTGCCCGCCTGGCGGGTCCATCGAATCGCCGTCCACCCCGCCCTCCAAGGCCGTGGCATCGGATCCGCCCTGGTGGCGGCCCTGGCCCGGGCGGCAGCGAGCGAGGGCTTCGCCTACTGGGGCGCCAGTTTCGGCTTGACCCCAGAACTGCTTCGGTTCTGGTTTCGGGGCGGCCTGAGTTGCCTGCGCATCGGCGTCACCCGGCAAAGAGCCACCGCCCGCTATCCGGGGCTGTTGGTCGCCCCGGCCTCCGAGGCCGGTCGAACGCTCGTGGCCCAGGCTCGGGCACGTTTCAGGCGGGAACTCCCCCTGACGCTCGCCGATCCCCTGCGCGAGGTCGAGCCGGAGCTCGTCATCCCGGTGCTGGACCAGTTGGCCCAACAATCCCCGAGGCCCGCAACCGGGGAAACGGCCATCGATCCCTGGGGCGAGCTGCCCGGTTTCGCCCGCGGCGAGCGAACCTACGAGACGGCCTACGGCGCGCTCTGGCGTTTCGCCGTCTGGGCTCTGGGGCAGAACATGGGCGTCCAACAACTCACCGAGCCGGAAAAGACGGCCCTGGTCATGAAGGTCCTGCAACATCATTCCTGGGAGACCGTTGCCGGGCGTCTCGGGGCGCCGGGGCGACGGGGTGTCATCGGGCATCTCCGCCAGGCCGTGCAGCGATGCCCCACGCCGGACGGCCCCGGTGATGCCGTCTGACCCCAGGCGGGCGGGTCCGCAGACGGTCGTCAAGGCCCCGGTGGCTCGAGGGCGGTCCGATTCGAAAACGACCGGAACCCCGATCCCGAGACCCGCCTGGAGTCCAAGCCCTGGACGCGGATTGGACTACGCCAGTGCGTCCGTTAAAATCCTAGGACAAACTCGAATCGACACGCGGGTCGCTGGAGCCAAGCTGGCGTCATGGGCGCCTAGCCCACGGTTCCGCGACACCGGCCAGCTCGGGCCAGCCGGACCGGTCGCACCGCCAGCCGACTCGATCCGTTGAACGCGGTGCCCCCTCGAGCCCCGGATGCGACCCATGAGGTATGACCCGATGGCCACGGTCACTGAGTCCTGGGATACCCTGATGAACTGGTTGGCGGAGCATCTCCCCGCCGCCCTCGGTAGCCTGGCGCCCCCGGCCTCGGAAGCGGCCATCAACGAGGCCGAGGCGGTCTTGGGGCGGTCGATGCCGGCGGATTGGCAGGCGCTTTACCGGCGCCATAACGGGGAGATCCTCGAGGTCCCGCCCGGGGTTTTCGATGACGGACACAGGTTCCTGCCCCTGCAACAGCTCGCCGAGCTCGCGCAGATGGCCCGTACCCACGCCATCCCCGCCGATGAGCTGTCGTTATCGGCCTGGAAGCAAGGGATCGAGGCGGGACTCATCTCCGTCCACGGGCCCGTCAAGCCCCTCGCCGGATCGCCGGATTGGATCCCATTCACCTCCATGAACGGGGATATCACCCGCTACCTGGACTTCGATCCGGCCCCCGGTGGTACCCCCGGACAGATCATCGAGACCGACCCGGAGGCCGGGGTCTATTGTGTATTGGCGCCCTCGCTCGAGGAGTTCCTCGCCAACTACGTCACCGGACTCCAGTCCGGTCGTTTCCGGGTCGAGGACCAGGCGATCATCGACACGCGACTAGAAGACTCGCAGCACTGGGCGATGCCCGCGTATCTAGCGGGCGTCGAGCTCCCCGTGGTGGACCCCGCCGACAACCCAGCCCCGGGCGAGGCCCTCACAAACGGCGTGCCCCGAGCACTCGTGGGCCGCGTCGCCGGCTTGATCGGGACCGGTCACGACACGCGCGTCCAGTTCATCCTCGCCGACGGCCGTGAATACACGATCCACGCCACGGCGGCTGCAACCCGAGGTTTCAGCGCCATCGCCGTCGACCAATATGCGCGCATCACCGCCGTCCGAGGCAGCGAGGCCCGGGTTGGCGCCGACTTCGCCCATCTTGTGTCGGAGCCGCCGGAGCTCCTCGCCGAACGGTTCGAGCGGATCGCCGAACCACCAACACCCGAACGCTCCACGAAAAAGCGCCCCTGGTGGCGTTTCTGGTGAGACAAAAAACCCCCGCCGGGCCGTGTAAGCCCGACGGGGGTTCCGGATTGGCTCGAGCCCTTCGATGCCGTCTAGGCGCTTTCGGACTTCGGCCCGCCGGTGCGCATACCGAGCAACCGGTAGGCGGGGCAGAACCCGATCAGTGCGGTACCGAGGGGCACCAATCCGATCAAGCCCCACAAGGTCTTGGGTCCGACGAAGATCAGGGCGAGCAAGGCGAGTCCGACCGCGATCCGCAGCGCGCGATCGATGGTACCGACGTTTGTCATAGAAATCTCCCGGGGTTGGATCAACTCAGTCATGGCCTACGCACCCATTGGATGGGCCCATCCCCCGAGGGTTTCAATGCCCCCCTGCGCAATGCGGGTGTCCACGACCGGTTTTGAGGATGCGGTCCACCGTGCGGAGCACCACCGGCCGGCCGAACCCAGCCGGCTAGGCGCGGCTCAGTGCGTTTCCCGGTGTACGCTGGCCATAATCGCGGCGGCGATATCACCCGGCTCGATTCCCGGGGCATCCATCCCCAGGCGCTGCATCAACTCGCCCGCGGCATCGGTCAGGCGTTGGCTGTCCAGAGGTTCCTCGTGCAGGCCATCGGCGAGCCGATCCATGGCGTCCTCCGGGAACACGGTGAAATCGCCGGACAGCAGGAGGTCAGCGATGCGATCATCCTTCGCCATCAAGCGGGCCCGGATAAAACCGCCAGACGCCTTGTGTCCGCCCTCAGTGAGGTGCGTTCCGCTGGCGATCTTGACGCCTTTCTCGACAAACTTCCGGCCCTTCTGGTAGGTCCACTCGGGATCCCCGAGCGCCTGTTCCTGCTCGGCAATGGCGGCCGCCTCCGCGGCGGTGGCGTCGTCGCGGACCACCGCCACCGCCAGCTCGTTGCGGATGGCCTCCAGAAACGCCCCGCGAACGGTTTCCCGGCTGGGCGCCTGGCCCAACTCCCGGCTCAAGGTGGTTATGTAGTCGTTCATGCCGGCGCGCAGCTTGTCCCGGAACTTTTCCGACGGCACCCGCAGGCAATGCGCCATGGTGTCGACGTCGAAGTCGAACAGGAAGCTTCCCACCATGACCGTGGCGTTACCAATGGTTGCCGCCCCGGTCCCACCGATCTTGCGGCCCGCTACATGGATGTCGTTCACGGGCCGGAAGGTGGCCGACACGCCGAGCTCATGGTAGGCGGCGACAACCGGCGCCACGAAATGGCGGTAGATCTCGCTGACAACGTGCGGCGCCTTGCCGGAGGGGTAGATGAAGTGGAAGAACATCTGATCGCGATCAAGGTAGACTGCCCCGCCCCCGACATGGCGGCGGATGATGGGCAGCCCATGCTGTGCGCAGTACGCCTCATCCACCTCCAGGCCCACTTCCTGATGGAGCCCTAGGCAGACATAGGGGGTCTCCGGGTTGACCAGGGTTACCACCGGGTCATCGCCCGGCTCCATGGCCTCGGCCATGCCGTGGTAAATGGCTTGGGACCTGAGCGCAGGTTGATAACCGAAATCGATAACGCGTAGCCGCATCGCCTCTCCTCCCGTTCGGCCCGACCCATCGCCGGGCGCGGTTCAATAAGCCAGATACCAGGTCAGAGCCACATTCCGCCCCGGGGCCAGAAGGTCCTGAACGCCATTGGCGGGGTCGAGCCGGTCCTTGGTCATCTCGTTGATATGCTCGCGATAGGCCTTGTCCAGGGCGTTCCGGACCGCAAGCCTGACCTCGCTGGTCTTCCAGAGGCCGTCACCGGTGATGCGGTACCCGATCGCCAGGTCCACGGTCGCGAAACCCGGGGTCTCGCGTTCGGTACCGCTGCTGAACGCGTCGGCCACGCGCTCCTGCTCGTCCACCGCGCGCACCGCAAGTCGGCCCTGCCAGCCATGAGTCACCTCCCGCCGCAGGCCCAGCGTCGCCTCGGGAGGCGGCATCTGGTAGAGGGGCTCGTCGAAGGCGTCGTCGCGGTTTTCGCCCTCGATCCAGGTGCCGTCGAAGAAGGCCATGAAACCATTGCCTAGCCGATATTGGAGGCTAGCCTCAATGCCCCGGATGCGGGCCTCATCCAGGTTGACCGTTTCCTTGCGGGTGTTGCTGACGGCCTGCCCGCCGATATAGTCATCGATACGGCTTTCGTAGGCCGCCAGGGTGTAGCTCAATCGGCCCACCTCGCCCCGCGCTCCCACCTCCAGGGTGCGATTGCGCTCCGGATCCAGCTGGGGATCGCTGATCCAGCGGAAGCCGTCGCTGTAGGTATAGGTGAGATAGCGCTCCAGTAATGAAGCCGACCGGTACCCCTGG
>CAYFWJ010000105.1:0-9783 GCA_964346755.1 uncultured Ectothiorhodospiraceae bacterium | reverse complement strand
CCCCAGAATCGGTCTAACCCCTGGGTCAAGGCCTAGGGCATTCGCCAATCCCGTCGCTGCGGCTGCCCGCTGCGTGGGTTTTGCGTCCGCGTCGTCCATCCGCCAAGCGTCGACCAATGGGCCCGGGGCAGTCCACGGGCCGGTTTGAGGAGGTGACCCGTGCGTCGGGGGGATCGACGCCCCCACGGGCCCCGGCGGTTCAATCGTCCCGAGGTCGGCCAGCGGAACGGCACGGCTGGATCCCCGTTCTCAAAGAGATCGGTCCGAGCCGAAGGTGCGCCATGTCTCATTTAATCCCCCTCCGGAGTCCCGTCCCTCGACGCCGCGTGTGCTGGGTGCTCATCGTCGTGGGTCTGCTCATCAACCCGGCCGGGGCGGCCGATCCAGGATCGGCACCCGAGGCTGCAGCGCCACCCGGGTACCTTGGGGTGATGCTCGAGCCCATCCGCTTGCCGGCGGATCCACCGGAGACAGCCCGGGTTCGCGTCCAGTCGGTGCTGCCGGCGACCCCGGCTGCCGAGTCGGGGCTCGAGCCTGGGGATGTCATCCTGGCTATCGACGAGGCGCCCTTGGTGGCTCCGCGGGCGTCGGTGCGCCGGGTCTTTCGGGAGCGGGTTCAGGCGTCGGGGGCCGGTACGGCCCTCACGCTGACGGTGCGTCGCGCGCATTGGGCCGTCGCCACCCGCATCGGCGACGAGCCGCCGGATTCACCCGCCGAGGCGAGCGGTCCTCAGGCGTTGGGCCCCCTGCTTCCGGATCTGCCCACGCTACTGCGGACCTACCCGGATCGCTGGATCGAGGTGCTGGCACGGCAGACGCCGCGCACCCGCACCGTGACGGTCACCCTGGCGCCGGCCCCCGGATGGGCGGGGGACCCGCTGCCCCCCAACCCCGCGCTGCGACCGGATCTCGCGGCCCTGCCCCCGGGGCCGGCGGTGGCGGTGGTCGAGGCCCTGATTGCCCGGGCCCAGCGGGACGGAGACACGGCGGCGGCGGCCTATGCGGATCTCCAAACCCGCTTCGCCCGGGCGCAGCGCGCGGATGATCCGTTTCGCCTCGCGACGGTGCGTTATCTTCACCGGGAGCCCCTGCGGCTGCCGAGCGCCACGCGGCAGATCGCCAATGAGCTCGCGGCGATCGGGGCGAACGGGCCGGGCGGGGTGCTCGATCCCCTCATCCCGGTTGCCCGGCGTGCCCTGGACGCCAAAAAACCCGCCTCGGCGGCGCCGGCGGGTACGGTTCCGAGCCCGCCGGCCGAGGGGGCGTCGCCGGGGGCCTACGCGGATTTCGCGGCCGCCCGGATCGTGGCGGCCCGAGGCCAGGTGGAGGCGGCCTTGGCGGACCTGGACGCGCCGACGCGCGCCGCGCTCGACCGGGACCTGCCCACGCTGGCGTCGGTCTTCGCCGAGCGCTTCTATCTCTTTGCGGATCCGGATCCGGCTCGATGGGCCCGGCATTCAGAGGCCCTGGACGCGCTGGCGGCCGTCGATCGGGGCGCACTGCTCGATGGCTTGACTGCGCTCGCCATCCTGGCGGACCCGGCGTGGCTCACGGCGATGGCGCGGGATCTCGCCGCGGCGACGGCGGGTACCGCCGAGCCCGGTTCCCGCCTGCTGGAGCGCCGCGGTTCCGGGGATGCTGGGGTCCATGTGATCATCGGTGGCGCCGGGCCCAATGAGTACACCGAGCCGGCGGATGTAATCATCGACCTCGGCGGCGATGATCGTTATCGAGGCCCCGTGGCGGCGGCGACGGGGGAACGGCCCGCCGTGCTGGTGGTGGATCTGGCCGGTGACGACACCTATCAGGCCAACCGGCCCTTCGCCCAAGGGGCAGCCCGGCTGGGCGTGGCCCTGCTGGTGGACCGCGCCGGCGATGATCGCTACGTGAGCAACGCGCCTTTCGCCCAGGGGGCCAGCGCCGCCGGGGTTGCGGTGCTAGCCGACCTCGGCGGAGCGGATACCTACCGGGGGAGCCGCTTTGCCCAGGGATCGGCCCTGGTGCAGGGGTTGGCGGCGTTGATCGACCGCGGTGGCGATGACCTCCACCACGCCCGGCTCCACGCCCAGGGCTTCGCCGGCCCGGGGAGTCTCGGCCTGCTCCTGACGCAGGGCGGGGACGATCGCTACATCGTGAGCGGTGGCCCCGACGGCAGCTACGGCGGGGCGGGCACCTACCGCGGCATGAGCCAAGGAGCAGCGGTGGGTTTCCGCCATCTCGCCTCCGGTGGGATCGCGGCCCTGGTCGACACCGGCGGGCGCGATCGCTACCGGGCCGGTAATTTCTCCCAGGGCGGCGGCTATTACTACGGTTGGGGGCTGTTGGCGGATCGGGGGGCCGGGGATGACGATTTCGAGGGTTCCCGCTATGCCCAGGGCTTTGCCGCCCATTCGGCCCTCGGCAGCTTTTGGGACGCCGGTGGCGACGATCGCTATCGAAGTGTCGTCGGCGCCGCCCAAAGTGCGGCCTGGGATCAATCGGCGACGGCCTTTTTGGACGATGCGGGGGATGATGTCTCAACACCCGGCCGCTTCTTCGCCCTCGGCGCCGCCGCCCACAACGGGTTCGCCCTGTTCGTCGACGGCGACGGGGCGGATCGCTACGGCCACGCCCCGGCCCGGGCCCGACCGAATGACTATCATGGGGGGGCCAGTCTGGCCCTGTTCCTGGATGCCGGCGGCGGGGCCGATCGCTATCCTGCGACCCTCGAGGCCGGGTTGACCGACGGCGGCCTCGTGACCCGGGACCAATTCGGCATCGGGGTGGACCTGCCTGGCCCCTTGTCGCAGATCCCGTCGTCGTTGTTTGACCGCTGGACGGAATCCACCGAGGATGAGCCCGAGACGCCGCCCGCCGAGTCGCCGGCGAACCCCGCTTCCGAGTGACGACACCGCCTCCGGGATTCCCCACTCAGGTTCGAGTTTTACGGGACCCCTCGATTCCGGGGCAAGGCCCCCCTCCCGATCATCACAGGCTTCGGTCGTGGCTTTTCAGGCACCTTCCGGCCCTTTTAGAAGGCCTTCCAACATCGATTCGAGCGAGTCGTTCAGCCATTCGAGGATCAGTCGACGGATCTCGAAGGCACGTCCCGTCCGCGCCCGTGTGCTCGATCGCGGATTTGGTTTACTCGACAAATCCCCTTGTGCTAGCTTGCTCGAGCTGAGCGGCGAGAGGCTCGAGAAACACCCCGTCCGCGTTCTTTTCGGATCGTGAAAAACCTGAAAAACGGTCGGTATCCGGAAACAACCCGATCGGCCAGTGGGGCACCGGGTTGTTTCAGCTCGCTTGATCCGAGTACTTCGTTACGGACGGTGTTCTCACCGGCCTTGGCATGGGCCGGGCGCCTTGCAATCGCCAGGCATGGCTTGCCCGCTGGTCCGCTTTGTGCAGCCTTTTGGACGCGTTCCCCGGGCGCCCCTCGACGGCCATCGGTCCGAGCGAGGGCCGCCGGATCGCCCGCGATTATGATTCGGCCGCCGGTTTGCCTGCGAACCCTCGGCCCCGATGCGAGTGGTATCGATGTCCTTGTTCCTGGCCTTGCTCGCGCTATTCGCCGGTGCCTTGCTCGCCCCCGCGCTGGTGCGGCTCCCCCGTGCCATCCGCGGACCCGCCCTGGCGGCGATACCCGCCGGGGTCTTCGTCCTGCTGTTCAATCAGGTGGGGGCCGTCCAAGCGGGCGATTTCTTGCTATTCGACCAGCCGTGGTTGCCCGCCCTGGATGTCCACATGCGCCTGCGCCTGGACGGCCTCGGGCTGCTCATGGGGCTGTTGGTCTCCGGCATCGGGGCCCTGATCTTCCTGTACGGCGCGGGCTACCTCGGCAATCACCCCGAGCGGGCCCGGCTGTACATCGCCTTCTTCCTGTTCGCGGGGGCGATGTTCGGCCTGGTGGTCGCGGACAACCTGATCGCCCTCTTCGTGTTTTGGGAGCTGACGAGCATCAGCTCCTATCTGCTGATCGGCTTCGACCACAATGCGGTCAAGGCCCGGAAGAATGCCTTGCAGGCCTTGTTGGTGACCGGCCTCGGGGGACTCGCCCTGTTGGCCGGTCTGTTGATGATCGGGACCGTGGCCGAGACCTACACGATCTCGGAGCTCCCGGCCCGCAGCGAGGCGATCCTAGCTCATCCCTGGACCCCCGCGGCCATCGTGTTGATCCTGTTGGGCGCCTTCACCAAATCCGCCCAGGTCCCGTTCCACTTCTGGCTGGTCAATGCCATGGTGGCGCCGACGCCGATCAGCGCGTACCTGCATTCCGCGACCATGGTCAAGGCCGGGGTGTTTCTCCTGGCCCGGTTGCATCCGGCCCTGGGGGAATCGGAACTGTGGAGCCTATCCCTCATAATCTTCGGCAGCGCGACCCTGCTAACGGGAGCCGTGCTGGGGCTTTTGCAGTACGATCTCAAGCGCATTCTCGCCTACACCACGCTGGCGGTGCTCGGTCTGTTGACCCTGCTCATCGGCATCGGGAGCGAACGGGCCATCGAGTCGGCGCTGTTGTTCCTCCTCGGTCATGCCCTCTATAAGGCCGCCCTGTTCATGACGGCGGGGGCCATCGACCATGAGACCGGGACACGGGACGTGCGCATCCTGTCAGGATTACGCCACGCCATGCCCATCACCGCCCTGGCAGCGGGACTCGCGGCCCTCTCCAAGTCCGGCTTCCCGCCCTTCTTCGGGTTCATCGGCAAGGAATATGTCTACAAGGCGGGGATCGATCTGGGGGCTTGGTCCGGTCTCATCCTAGGGATTGCGATCGTGGGCAACATGTTGCTCCTGGCCCTGGCCTTCAAGGCGGGGATACGTCCCTTCTGGGGCGGCAAACAGTTTGCGGAGCTGCCCAAACCCCACGTCCACGAGGCGCCCTGGACGATGTGGTTGCCCCCGCTGGTCTTGGCCGTGGCGGGGTTGGCCATCGGGCTGCTCCCGCAGCTCTTGGCGCAACCCCTGGTCGTCACCGCCGCCAGCTCGATTCTCGCCCAGGACATCGAGGTCAAGCTCGCCCTCTGGCAAGGATTCAATGTCCCGCTGCTGCTGAGTCTGCTGACCTTTGCCGGGGGGGTGACCATCTTCCTCCTGCGCGAACGCCTGCGGCCCGCCCTACGCATCACCCTGGGGCCCCTCCCGAGTTCCGAACAGGGCTATGGGTGGATCATGGATCAAGTGATGGCACTGGCCGGTTGGCAGACCCGGGTCCTGCAATCCGGGTACCTGCGCTACTACCTGATGATCACCCTGGGGACCGCCGGGGTGCTGCTTGCCTGGCAGTTGGTGCGCTTCGGCTCGTTCCCGAGCACCTGGTCGCTGGAGGTGGCCGACATTCCCCTGGGGTTGGTCCTGCTTGCCATGGGCCTCGGTGCGATCTTCGCGGCGGTCGCCCGGTCGCGGCTCACGGCCCTGGTCTCCCTCGGCGTCGTGGGGTTCGGTGTCGCCTTGATCTTCGCCTGGTTCGGCGCCCCGGATCTCGCCATCACCCAGATCCTCGTGGAGACCCTAACGGTCCTGCTGTTCGTCTTCGTGGTCTATCAGTTGCCGACCTTCCCGGCGTATTCGCCTGGGCGCAATCACGTGATCGACGCGTTCTTCGCCGGGGCCCTGGGTGTCCTGGTTTCGGCCTTGGTGCTGGTCTCGTTGGAGGTGCAGATCGCCGAGACGGTCTCCACCCAACTGAGTGCCTGGAGTTATGAGCTGGCCAAGGGGCGCAACATCGTCAACGTCATCTTGGTGGATTTCCGAGCCCTCGATACCCTGGGGGAGATCATCGTCTTGGCCATCGCCGCGCTCGGGGTCTTCGCCCTGATCGCCCAGAGCCGAGCGCGGGAGCGGCCCACGGACCCGGACGAAACAGCGCCCCCGGCCCCGGGGGTGCAAAGCTCGCTCTTGCAGATCGCCAGTCGCTTCCTGGCGCCGGTGCTGGGCATCCTGTCCCTCATCATCCTGTACCGGGGCCACAACCTCCCGGGGGGTGGGTTCATCGGGGGTCTGGTGGCCGCCTCCGCGGTGCTGCTCCTACTGCTCGCCTCGGGTTTGGACGAGGCGCGGCGTCGTCTGCGTTTCGATCCCCATTACCTGCTGGGCGTGGGGTTGGCCATCGCCGCTGGCAGCGGATTGTTCGGGCTGGCGACCGGCGAGCCCTTCCTGACCGGCCTGTGGTTGCCGGCGTTCGAACTGCCTGGGCTCGGGACGGTGCATCTGGGAACGCCGCTGCTCTTCGACGTCGGGGTCTACCTGACCGTGGTGGGTTTCACCCTAACGGCCACCTTCGCCCTGGCCGAACCGGCGGCCCGCGCCCGGGGCGGGCCGCCCCGGGAACCGGAAGCTGGCCCCCGGGGGACGGACGGTTCGCCCTGATCGTGGCCGGGAACGTCATGCGCCGGTCGATGCCCTTGCCGTCTGACCTCTTTACCTGATCGAGTCCGGGAGACGCCATGGAAATCCTACTTGCCCTGTTCATCGGCTTCCTGTTTGCAACGGCCGTATACTGTCTGCTGCGCCGCAGTGTCGTCCGTGTCATTGTCGGGATCATCCTGCTCAGCCAATCGGCCAACCTCCTGGTGTTTACCGCCGCCGGCCTGACCCCCGGAAAACCCGGGTTGATCCCACTCGATGCGAAGCAGCTGAGCGAGCCCAGCGCCGACCCGCTGCCGCAAGCGCTTGTGCTGACCGCCATCGTGATTGGTTTCGGATTGGTGGCCTTTGCCCTGGTCTTGGCCCGCAATGCCTACCAGGCCATCGGCCATGACGACCTCAACCGCTTCCGGGGAACCGACACCTGATGCCGACCAGCGCCTACTCGGATACCGTCCTGCTGCTGCTCCCACTGCTCGTGCCGTTGGTCGGGGCGATTCTGGCGGTCGTTGTCTTTCGCAGTGTCTTTCTCCAGCGCCTGATCGGGGTCCTCACCAGCCTCGCCACCGCCGGTGCGGCCTTTGCGGTGCTTGCAGCAGTGAGCCAAGGCGAGATCCTGGTGGCCTACCTCGGGGACTGGCCGGCGCCCTTCGGGATCGTGTTGGTCGCCGATCAGCTCGCCGGCTTGATGCTCGGGGTCACCGGGGTGATCGGGGTCGCCGTGGCAATCTACGCCCTGGCCGACATCCCCCGAAACCTGGTGCGCAACGGCTATTTCCCGCTCTATCTGTTTCTCCTTATGGGGGTGAACGGGGCCTTCCTCGCCGGGGATCTGTTCAACCTCTATGTCTGGTTTGAGGTCATGCTGATCAGCTCCTTCGTGCTTATGGCCCTGGGCGGGGAGCGGGATCAGCTCGAGGGTGGCTTAAAGTACCTGGTCATCAACCTCGTCTCCTCGATGATCTTCCTGATCGGGGTCGGGGTGCTGTATGGCAAGCTCGGCACGCTGAATATGGCTGATGTCGCGCAGAAGATCGCCGCCTCCGAAGACGCCCTGCTAGTCAACAGCAGTACCATCCTGTTGCTCATCGCCTTCGGCATCAAGGCGGCTCTGTTTCCATTTTTCTTCTGGTTGCCTGCTTCCTATCACACGCCGCGGGTGGCCGTCTCGGCGGTATTCGCAGGTCTGCTGACCAAGGTGGGCGTGTATGCCCTGATTCGCGCCTACACCCTCGTGTTCGAGACGAATTTCGACAACGTCCAGGGGCTGTTCATCGCCCTGGCGGCAGCGACGATGGTGACCGGCGTCCTCGGGGCGGCCTCGCACTTCGAGATCCGGCGCATCCTATCGTTCCACATCGTCAGTCAGATCGGTTACATGATCATGGGTCTGGCGATCCATACCCCCTTGGCGTTGGCCGGGGCGATCTTCTACATGATCCATCACATCATTGTGAAGACCAACCTGTTTCTGGTCGGTGGTATGGTGGAACGCTACAACGGCACCCAGGATCTCGCGCGAACCGGGGGACTCTACCAGGCCGCGCCTTTGCTGGCCCTGTTGTTCTTCATCCCGGCGTTCTCCCTGGGCGGCATCCCCCCGTTGTCCGGGTTCTGGGCCAAACTCGGGGTGATCCGAGCCGGCGTGGAGGCCGAGGCCTTCTTCTTGGTCGCCGTAGCCCTGGTAACCGGAATTCTGACCCTGTTTTCGATGACCAAGATCTGGGGTGAGGCGTTCTGGAAGGCCCATCCGAGCGGCGAGATACCGCGAGCCACCGGAACCGGCCGGGCGGAATGGGTCGGTCTGGGGTTGCCGGTGGTCTTTCTCGCGGTCCTTACCCTGTGGATCGGTCTGGCCGGTGCCACCCTTTGGGATCTCTCGGCCCAGGCCGGGGCGCAGATCCTGGAGCCGACCCGCTACATCGAGGCGGTGTTGCCCCCGCAGGCGATCGATGAGGGCTAGGTCATGCAAGGTGATCCAATCGGTGTGCGCGCGTCGCGGGAGGTAGGGTGATGAGGGCCCTTCAATGGCTCATCCGGCTTGTGCCGTTCATGGGGTTTTATCTGCGGGAAGTGTTGTTATCCAATCTGCGGGTGGCCTACGACGTCCTGACCCCGCGCCTGCAAAGGCGCCCGGCGATCATCACCGTGGACATCGAGGGGTTGTCCGATCAGCAACTCATCGCCCTGACCAACCTGATCACCATGACGCCTGGGACCTTGAGTCTCGATGTGAGCGAGGATCATCGGGTCCTGTTCGTGCACGCGATGTACGTCGACGATCTGGAGCAATTCCGTCGCGACCTGCAAGACGATTTCGTCCGGAGGGTACGCCGTGTTTTCTGATCTCTCGCCGCTCATGCAATGGACCCTCATCGGCGGCCACATCCTGCTCGCGATCGCCGGACTGCTGTCCTTCGGGCGGATCTGGCGGGGTCCGACCACCGCAGACCGGGTCGTCGCCTTCGACGTCTTCGCCGCGCTGATCCTCGGGCATTGCGTGTTGTTGGGTGCCGCCACCGGTCACGCCGCCTTCTTCGACGTCGCCTTGGTCATCGCCTTGGTCACCTTCCTCGCCACCGTGGCCATCGCCCGTTACCTGGAGAAGGGGGCCTTGAACCGATGATGGATTTCGCCATCATCCATTGGCTCGCCGCCGGGCTCATCGGACTCGGGGCGATCTTCTCGGTGATCGCCGCCATCGGGGTGTTGCGCATGCCGGACATGTTCTGTCGCATGCACGCCGGGACCAAGGCAGGGGCGTTCGGGGCCAGTTTGCTGGTGGCCGGATCTGTGCTCGAGATGGGGACGTTGCGCAGCGTGATCCAGGGTCTGCTCATCATCGTATTCTTCTACCTCACCGCCCCGGTCGCCGCCCAGATGATCGGCCGCGGCGGCTACCTGCGCGGTGCCGCCCTGTGGCACCGCTCCTTTCACGACGCCCTGGAGGGGCGCGAGCCCTACACCACGGCACGGGCCCGCTCCATCCAGCGCCGCGCCTGGGAGGCGGAGGCCCGCCGCGCTGGCCCGCCGCCAGAGGAATCGACGCGGTCGCAGGGATGAGCCTCGGCGCAGGTGTCGGCGCGAACGGATTCCCCATGGCTCGCACCGGCGGTGTCCTGGCCTCAGCATCCGGTTCTGTCACGACCTGGATCGTAAGAGGGTCCATGGACTCACCGCACGTGCGACGCCCTGTGTCAGGGACCGCCCGGCTCATACGTGCAGGCGAGTCGCTCAGCGGGCGACGATCCGCCTCAAGCGTGGCATCGGCCCGAGGTGCAGCAGCGGCCACTGCCGTTGGGAGCGTCCATTCGATGAGGTCTCGGAGGCGCTGAGGGAACGCATCATGCCAGCGAAGGCGGAGACGCTGCTGGAGTGGTCGGATCGCATCTTCACCGCTAAGCGCCCGGAGGATGTTGTTCGGTGAGGGGTTTT
>CAYFWJ010000104.1:0-9917 GCA_964346755.1 uncultured Ectothiorhodospiraceae bacterium | reverse complement strand
GCCGACGGAGGAGGCGCATCGCTTGCCCATGACGGGCACGGCCCTGGATCCGAAACCCTTCGGTCCGGGCCTACAAACGACATCGGAGGCTTGTCCCGAGTATCGTAGCGATCCCACGCCGTCGCGATCCACGCCCACCCTCGCCATCCTGGGCGCGGATCCGTGTCGGGCCTTCCGAACGAGTGGGCGTCATGCGGAGTCGACGTTAAAGGGCACTCGCTGGAACAGAGGATCCGCCACGTGGGGACACCCGATGGCTTGGAATCGATGCGCCAGCGCGGCGCACTCGAGAAGCGCCATCCCGTGGCGGTGGACCTAACCCCGGGCTGGGTCCTCGGCGTACCCCCGATGATCCAGAAGGCGGGAGTCATCGGCATAGCCGAGCCGTGGATGTCCCAATGCCGTCGTTATTGATGCCACCTTGCTGGTGCCTGCCGAGGGGAGCCTCGGTCTGGCACTGGCACGACGAATCGGAGTGTAAACATGCCCACCGTCTCGCTTCAGCACACCGTGGTTGGGCCAAAGGAGACCGTTTATCAGGTGATTGCCGATATCGAACGCTATCCGGAGTTCATGCCAGGCTTTGTCGCCATTGAAACCCGTCGTGCCGGCGATGACGCCCTGGACGTCTGGCAAACTGTGGGCTTGGGGCGCATCACGCGGCGCTTCAAGTCCCACGCCCGGTTTACGGCGCCGACGCAGATCCACATCACATCGACGGAGTCTCCGTTTCGCCGGCTGGATCAGCAATGGCGCTGTCAAAGCCACGGCCGCACCACCCGGGTTGATCTTCACGCCGAATACACCCTATCCGAACCCATACTCGGCCCGGTATTCGATCGGGTCTATCCGGAGTTGTTGCGCCGAGGTTTGGCGGCCATCGAGACCCGTGTGAGGCGCTTACAGGGCCACGCCCAATACTAAGTGGCCGATCCCATCCCGTACGCGCCTCGTCTCGGGCCTGAACGTTCCGGCGACCCAGCGGTCCATAGTTCGGTCTTTTCGCCGAGCATAGGATGACCACGTGCATAATCCGTTACTCAAAGGTTTGAATGCAGCTCGCGCCGATATCGATCAGCCGTGGGAGCAGGATAATCAACAATGGTGGGAGTGGTACGTCAGCTTGGCCAGCGACCCGGGCGCCACCCCGGGTGACCACGACCCGTTGGCCTTACGGCGCTGGCAAGCCCACAACACGGCACGCCTGGGCCTGCGCCGATTGCAAAGGGAATTGGCAACTCCCTATAGGGTGAGCGACGCTCAGCGCCAGGCATTTCGTCACCATGGCTACATAAAACTGAAACAACTGCTCTCCGCCGAGGCCCTGGCTACCTTGCGTCATCAGCTGAGTCAGCGACTGGAAGCGACGTTTGGCGCGCCCTTGGATGGAGGCTATCGAGACCGCTTCTTAAGTCTGGAAATGGTGTGGCTCGATGACCCGATCGTACAGGCCTTTGTGAACAGTCCGCGCCTGTGTGGGGTCGTAGCGGATTTACTCGGCGTGCCGGGCTTGCGGTTGTACCATGACAATGTGTTGTCGAAAGAGCCGGGCTGCGGGCGCACCCCGTGGCATTACGACGACCATCATTTTCCCCTGGCCACCCGGGACGTGGCGACCATCTGGATTCCCACTCAACCGATCCCTGAGACCATGGGGCCCCTAACCTTTGCAAGTCCCGTCACGGCCTGGGAGCTTACCCGATCCATCCCCTTTGACAAATTTGGCACCTCCTATGATGCCCGAGTGGATGCCATGTTCCGCGACCACGGGGTGGTCATCGACGATAGCGGATTCGACCTGGGGGAGGTGAGCATTCACCATAATTTAAACTTCCATAGCGCCGGGGCGAACCACACGGAGATCAGCCGCCTGGCCTTGGCCAATACCTATTTTGTCGACGGGGCCCGGGTGGTGGATGCACCGACCATGGTCTCCGGCGATTGGCAAAAATTCATGCCCGGGGTTGGTCCTGGAGCGGTGGTGGCAAGCCCGCTCAACCCCGTCGTATGGCCTAAGGGCATCGAGTCATGAGTTCTTTTGCACAAGATGATACGTTTACCCGAAGTTGCGCGCATTGGAGCGCCGAGCATCGCGCCGGCATGGACGCGTTTTATCGCGTAGCCAGTTGGGATTATCGCGTTCTTGCCGGCAGTCGTGATTGGGCCGCGTGGCTGGAGACCCCCTCAGGCCCGACCCAGGTTCTTGATGTGGCCTGCGGCTCCGGGAAGTTTCCACGGGCGCTGGCGGATGATCCTGAGTTTGTGGAGGCTGTGGTTGAGCCCATTCAGATGGGTTTGCTGGATCCATCGGCGTTTTCCATCGACGAGACACGTCAGGGGTTGCGCCCTCCTTTTCAGGCATCTTTGGGGCTGTGTTGTCGTTTGCAAGACCTAGACACCCCGCACCGCTTTGAGCGCGCCTGGGCCATGCACGCCTTGTATGCCATCCCCGAGGCCGAGCTGGGCACGGCCCTATCCCGCTGGTTCGCCCACATGCAACCGGGCAGCCGCATCGTGATCGGCCATTCCAGTGCCTCGGGTCATTATCTGCAATGCTATGAGGCCTATCTTGCGGGCGTCCGGGGCGGTCAAGGCACCCCCTATTGCAGCGCTGAAGCCATTATCGATGCGCTTGAGGGCATCGGTCTTAACCCGACGGTCACTCAGCTGTCCTATGATAATGGCGGGGAGTTGAGCCCTGGGATCATCGAAGGGTTCCTGCAACGCTGCCTGTTTGACGACTCATTGACGTTACCGCGCATGCTCGACGCGCCACACCTGGGTGACTATCTGCGCGGTTGTCAGGATGGGGCACGCTGGCAGTTTCAACAACAGGTGCTACTCATCGATCTCGAGCTGTGAGGGCCCCGAGGTTTGGGGATCACTGGTTGGGCCAAGAATGGACATGGATTGGCTTTGGGTTTTTGCTGACCCTGACATCCAGCGTGGGGCAAACCTTTTTCATCGGTTTTTTTGGCGAGGCCATTCGAGGTGATTTTGGTCTAAGCCATGGCCAACTCGGCGGGTTGTACACCCTGGCGACCCTCATCGCGGGCCTCTCCATGATTTGGCTCGGCCGCTTGGCCGAGCCCAAGAGCCTCAACACGGCCCTGATCCTTGTCTTGGGCGGGTTAAGCGCCACCGCTTGGACACTGGCCCATGCCACAAGCCCGTGGGTATTGTTTGTCTGCTTGCTTGGGCTGCGCTTAAGCGGCCAGGGGTTGCTCGGCCACCTAGCCATGACAAGTCTCGGGCGACGCCCGCCACAACGCCGTGGACAGCTGATTGCCTTGGCGGCATTGGGCTATCCGGTGGGGGAAGCCCTGTTGCCCCCCTTGGTGGCTGCCGCGCTCCTCTGGACCGATTGGCGTATGATCTGGATGGCGATTGGCACGGTGAGTCTTGTCGTCGCCCTACCCAGTGCCCTGTGGCTAGTGCGGCGGGCCCGCCGCATGGCCGTTCAATGGGACGAGACGCTGGCCAGCAATGAGTCAGGCCACCGGGATCTGGACCGGCGGGCCATGGTGCAGGATCGCCGCTTTTACGCCCTTCTGCTTGGTGTGTTGCTGCCGCCATTCGCCCTCACCGCCGTGTTCTTCCACCAAGGTGCTGTGCGGGAGGACAAACACTGGAGTGCGTTGGAGGTGGCCGGCGCCTACCCCCTGTTTGCCCTGTGTGCCGTGGGCACCTCCCTGACCGTGGGTCGCTTGTGCGACCAGGTCGGGAGCCGACCTCTTGTTGGGATGTATCTCATCCCCTTGGCCTTTGGGTTGTTCACCCTTGCCCTTGCCTCGCAGCCATGGGCCATGGTGTTGACGTTCGGCTTATTTGGCATGACGGCCGGGGCCGCGACCGTCCTCCAGACCACGTTGTGGGTCGAACTCTATGGGCGCACCCATTTGGCTGAGATTCGCGGCACCATGCTAGCGCTCATGATGATCGCCACGGCCCTGTCACCGGGTCTCATGGGTTGGCTGCTCGATCAGGGGGTGATCCTCACCCATCTGCTGTTGGGCGGCGCAGGCTATGCGGGCCTGATTGCGCTCGGTTTTTTCGTGTTTCAATCACGGCTCGTTCCCCGAGCCATATCAGGATAATTGAACTATGACCGTTACCCCTTCGTCGACGCAACCGTTGGATTCCACGGTTGACGGCCTGGACAGCCCGTGGCTAAGCAGTGTCCGTGAACAGCGTGTGCCCACCGATGATGAATTGCGGGCCCATATGCTTGGCATTCACCGTCATCACCCGGGATTTACCGAAACCTGTGCCGGCCGCTGTCGTGATGCCAAGGGGAAAAATTCCTACGAACACTTGGCCGATCATATCGACCCTGATCACATGCACTGCGTGGTCGATCTCGCCTGTGGCAGCGGTCCGCTAACGGAGCTATGCTGGCAACGCCATGGGGAACACATCGATCTCATTGGCGTCGACATGAGTCCCGACGAATTGGCATTGGCACGCAACCGCCTGATGAGCAGTCGCGTGCGCTTTTTTCAATCCATGGCCCAACAGTTGGATTGTTTGCCCGAGGCGTCGGTGGACTTGGTGCTATGTCATTGGGCCTTAACCTTAATGAAGCCCATCGAGCCCGTACTGCAGGAGGTGTCACGGGTCCTTCGTCCCGGTGGGCGGTTCGTCGCCATTATTGATGGCGACGCAACTCAGTCCAGCCGCTATCAGGCCTTGGACCATTTGGTCTTCGAGCACATCCAACGGTGCGCCCCGGGTTATGGCGCCACCGATTTAGGCGATCCACGCGTTCGCCATGCCCCCAGCCTGGCGGACTTGCTGCGCCAGGCGTTGGGTCAGGCCGCTCAAATCGAGACGCGACCCCACATGGTCGGTGTGACGGGTATTGCCCCGGATGTGGCGCGCGAGGCCGTGGGGTTTTTCTATGCGGCGCGCATTTTGTCCCGAGCCGATCTTGAGATCCTCGAACAGCAAGCCGCTCAATGTCTCAGAGCGTTTTCGAGTCACGAGCATCGCGTGAGGTTTGAGATGCCCATCACAGAGATGGTGGCAGTCAAACCCAAAGTACAATAAGCAAGGGGTTGACGGATCGGGGTTTGGGACCAAACCCCAAGAAACGATTCGCCGAGACCGCGCGGCCATACTGGCGAATCGTTTTTGTTGGGCATTCCCAGGGAGGGTCTTGCCACATTTCGGCCTTCATTGCCTGGGCGGTGCTCGCCTTGACGGGTGTCGTCCAGGCCGAGATCCCTTTCCAAGCGCCCAATGGAGCCCGTCGAGACCGAAGCGGCTGCGAACCAATATCGGATCTGGGCTGTCCTCCTCGCGGCAGGTTAGGCTCTGACGGACAACTTGCTGCGCACGGCAACGGCTGAACCCGTCAACGGTTCGACCCCAAGCGTTGGTTCGATGGTCAATGGGGTCAATATCATCAAAACCGATATTGCGATTCGGATCATGCTCCCCATGCCATCGACACGGGGATGGTACGACCCCGCCTGTCAAAGACCCGTGGCAAGGCCGTCTGGATTGGACGGCCGAATTCTTATCGAAATCCCGGATACGTGTGCGGATCAATCGAGGCGTCTACGGGATGATTGAATCTTGGGGTCTCGATCGAATGGCCGAAGCCGCAGCTTGACTGGCGACACCCCCGTAACAAGGGACTGGCGCCCAATGGGACCCCGGGCTTACCCGAAGCACACGATCCCGCCAAGACTCGGCTTGGGCGTTCGAGCGACGACGAGCCACAGCGGCAAACGAACCGAGGCCGCCTATCCGTGTTGCAAGCCCCTGATCGACCGTGGCGATGAGGTTGGCGTCATCGCCGCCAGGTTAAGCCGTGTGGTGAGTCGGCCCGCGCCCCCCCGAGAGGCGGAGCGCCGTGCGATCATCGAGCGCGTCTGCGCCCCGGACGTCGGGACGTCCCGGGCTCGGACGCTCTGGTGCCGGCTGCCGCAAGCAGGCGTGCCGTTGACGCGGCGCACCATGGACCGATTCAGAGGCAAGCGGGGCCTCCGGGGCATCGTCCGGGGCCGGAAGCCGAGGACGGCCATCTCGACGAGGGTCGGACCGAGGCCCTGGGATCCCGTAACACACCACGTCGAGGGCGCCGTGGCGAACGAGCTTTGGGTGTCAGACCCCCCGACGGGGCGATAAGGCGTCTCCGGTCAACCCCAGGTGGGGCACGGTAGCGCCCGGCGGCTCGGGCTTGAGCCCATGAAGCACCGTCTCGAGGTCACCCCGCCGAACGTGCTTTCGGTGCCAGACCCCCACCGACGAGGCGATACGGGGTCTCCAGAAAAATCCATGGCGATTCAACGGATGCAACCCAGCTCATCGGTCCTTCGCACCGACAAGGCAACCAGGGGGTTGCGCGGGGATGATGGACTCACGCGGACCGGTTCGATCGAGTGACATCACTGCGAGGTGAATTTTATCTGCTATACGGTTGGGTAGTTCATCACTCAATACGGGTAGCTCGCATGCCTAAACAAGCACTCGTCATGCTGGTCGCGTTCGCGGTCATGACCCTACCGTTCGCCTCGTCCGGTGTCGCCCTTGGGCAGGACGACATGAGCCGGGCGAAATCCGCTCAGTTTTGGTGGCCTGAACGGCTGGACCTGTCTCCGCTGCGGCAACATGCCCCCCAGTCCAACCCCTACGGCGAGGATTTCGACTACGCCGAGGCCTTCGAGCGCCTCGACCTGGCGGCCCTCAAGACCGATCTCAAGGAGCTGATGACCACCTCCCAGGATTGGTGGCCGGCCGATTGGGGTCACTATGGGCCGCTGTTCATTCGCATGTCCTGGCATGCCGCGGGCACCTACCGCACGTCCGACGGCCGCGGCGGCGCGGGTGGCGGCCAGCAGCGCTTTGAACCCCTCAACAGCTGGCCGGACAATGCCAATCTGGACAAGGCCCGCCGTTTGCTTTGGCCCCTCAAGCAGGCGTACGGCCGCAGCATCTCCTGGGCCGATCTGCTGGTGCTGGCCGGCAACGTCGCCATGGAGGA
This sequence comes from uncultured Ectothiorhodospiraceae bacterium, assembly GCA_964346755.1. Taxonomy (GTDB): domain Bacteria; phylum Pseudomonadota; class Gammaproteobacteria; order CAYFWJ01; family CAYFWJ01; genus CAYFWJ01. Next base: position 2,926 of record CAYFWJ010000104.1, on the reverse strand, counting down.
CATGGGCTTCGAGACCTTCGGTTTCGCCGGTGGGCGCACCGACGATTGGGAGCCCGATCGGGTCTACTGGGGCCCCGAGCGGGCCATGCTCGCCAGCAACCGTCATGACGCCAACGCCAATCTACGGGAAGGCCTCGGCGCCACGGTCATGGGGCTCATCTACGTGAACCCGGAGGGCCCCGGCGGAAGCGGCGACCCGATCGCAGCCGCCAAGCAGATCCGCCAAAGCTTCGGCCGCATGGCCATGAACGACGCGGAGACCGTCGCCCTGATCGCCGGCGGCCACACCTTCGGGAAGGTCCACGGCGCCGGCAAGCCATCCGAGTGCGTGGGGCCCGAGCCCACCGCGGCCGACATCGAAGAACAGGGCCTGGGCTGGACCAACACCTGCGGCACGGGCAAGGCCGAGGATACGATCACCAGCGGCCTAGAGGGTCCCTGGACCCAGGCACCGACCCAGTGGACGAACCTGTACTTCAAAAACCTGTTCAACCACGAATGGGTCCAGACCACGAGTCCGGGCGGCGCCATCCAGTGGGTGGCCAAGGACGGGGCGCTAGACGGGACGACGCCCGACGCTCACGTCGAGGGCGAACGGGCCACGCCCATGATGCTGACCACCGACCTGTCGCTGAAGAAGGATCCGGCCTACCGCCGGATTTCCAAGCGATTCATGGACGATCCGGAGGCGTTCGAGGACGCGTTCGCGCGCGCCTGGTTCAAGCTCATCCACCGGGACATGGGCCCGCGCTCGCGGTACGTGGGCGAGGACGTCCCCGAGGAGAAGCTTGCGTTCCAGGATCCGCTCCCGGAGGTGGACCATGCGCCGATCGACGCGGACGACGTGGACCAGCTCAAGGCCGACATCCGAGATTCTGACCTGAGCGTGCCACAACTGGTGCGTACGGCCTGGGCCTCGGCCGCCAGTTATCGTGGCACCGACAAGCGCGGCGGTGCCAACGGCGCGCGGGTGCGCCTGGCCCCGCAGACGGGCTGGGCGGTCAACAACCCGGAGGAGTTGGCCGAGGTGCTGAAAACCCTCAAGGGGGTTCAGAAGGCCTTCAACGAAGCGCAGTCCGACGACACGCGCGTCTCGCTCGCCGATGTGATCGTACTGGGTGGGGCGACCGCCATCGAGCAGGCGGCAGCCGATGCCGGTCACGACGTCGAGGTGCCCTTCGCGCCGGGCCGCCGGGACGCCACGGCCGAGATGACCGATGCCGCCTCATTCGAGCCACTGGAGCCGAAGGCCGACGCCTTCCGGAACTACTACGGCGATGGCCTCTCCATGTCGCCGACCGAAGCCATGGTCGAGCGGGCCAACCTGCTGACCCTGACGGTGCCGGAGATGACCGCCCTGATCGGTGGCCTGCGCGCCCTGGACGCCAATGCCTACGGTAGCGACCACGGCGTGTTCACCGACGAGCCGGGCACCCTGACGAACGACTTCTTCGTCAACCTGCTCGACATGTCGACCGAGTGGTCGAAATCCGATGAGGCCGAGGGCATCTACGTGGGTCGACACCGTGACAGCGGCCAGGCGCAATACACGGCCACCCCGGTGGACCTGATCTTCGGCTCGCACTCGGAGCTGCGCGCCGTCGCCCAAGCCTACGCGGCCGAGGACGCCGACACGCTGTTCGTCCAGGACTTCGTTGACGCCTGGGTCAAGGTCATGCGCAACGACCGCTTCGATCTGTGAGCGTCCCACGCCAGGGACTCGACAAGGAATCGGCGGCGCCTGGTGCGCCGCCGTCTCGTGGGCGACGGCAAGTAACCCACCACAACCCGCCGCATCCTACCGCCGATCGACGGCTCCCGGCCGGGTCGGTCCGCCAATCCCCGCCTCGCGGTCCGGCGGCCGGAAGACCCAGTCGCCTGTTGAACTCGTTCGCCCCCGCGGGGGCCCGCTAACGATCCGGCGTTGCCCGGAGGGTCGGACGGGCACGCAGGTATCGGCACAGGACACCCGAGCCTGTCCCGGTGTCGGATCCTCGGACCCTTGGGCCCGCGGGTTCAGGATGCCCAAATCCGGGGCCAAACCCGCCTCGGGCCTGGCGGCGACACCCAGCTGGGACCCCGCTGGCCTGCGACGCCAGGTCTTGACGCCCTGCAGGCACCAACCATACTTCGCCCCAAGCGGCTAGATCGCCTCACCTTCCGTCGCCGCTCGCCGCCGCGGCGTTGTCTCGGCGGCGAGCGGCGACGGCGGGGCGATCCTGCACTCGGGCGGCTCGGCACGTCGCAGCGGGCTTGATCGGCGGCTCGGCGGAACGCGCTGAGTGGGCCGTTTCGCACCGAGCGCGCATGCGTCGGCGCCCTCATGACCGGGGACAAGCGTTATACTCCCCCCAGACCCGCGACAACGAGGTGGAACATGTTCAAGAAAATCCTGGTTCCGGTGGATCTTGCCCACCGGGATGCGATCGAGCCCGCGCTGACGGCGGCCTCCGATCTCGCACGCGAGCACGGAGCGGGCATCTGCTACATCGGCATCACGGCCACCGCGCCGGGCTCCGTGGCGCGCACGCCCGAGGAATACCAGCAGAAGCTTGAGGAATTCGCCCGCGAAGAGAGCCAGAAACACGGCCAGGCGATCTCCGCCCGCGCGATCACCACCCCCGACCCGAAGGCCGATCTCGACCATGTAATCCTCCGGGCGATCGAGGACGAGGACGCGGATCTGATCGTCATGGCGACCCACCTGCCGAGCCACACCGATGCCTTCCTGCCGACCCACGGGGGATACGTCGCCACCCACACCGACCGATCCGTCTTCCTCGTCCGCACCGCGACCCTCCGGACGTGAACGGCATCGCATTGCCCACGCGCGCTTGAACGACACGAGGCTCCCCATGGCCCGCCCGGGCAGGAACCGGCAACCGATGCGCTTCGCGGACTCAGCGCATCCTACGATGCTCGGCCT
>CAYFWJ010000103.1:0-9981 GCA_964346755.1 uncultured Ectothiorhodospiraceae bacterium | reverse complement strand
CGACGCGAAGAGCCAGGGTCAAACTCGAAAATGAACGCAGAGCGGTTTAGCCTTAAGTAACGGTCCTATCCGAACGGAACCGGAACCCCCTGATGACATGGGGCTACACCCCTTGCCCGGGTTTGAGTTGCCCGCGTTCCTGCAGCTGTTTTTGTTCACTGTAGCGCATGGCGAGGGCGCTGCGGCGCCCCTTCAGCAAGACCGTAAACCGAAACAGTTCTTCGCAGACATCGACGACACGGTCCCGAAAGTCCGAGGGGCTCATCCGGCCGCTCGCGTCGAATTCCTGCCAGGCCTTGGGCACCGAGGATTGATTCGGGATTACGACCATGCGCATCCAGCGCCCCAGGATACGCAGTTGGTTAACGGCATTGAACGATTGGGATCCGCCCGAGACCTCCATAACGGCGACCGTCCGACCTTGGGTCGGTCGAACCGCACCGTCGGAAAGGGGAATCCAGTCGATTTGATTCTTGAACGCCGCGGTCATACTGCCGTGCTGTTCCGGGGAGATCCACACGTGGCCATCGGACCAATGGGAGAGCCCCCGCAGGCGGGTCACCTCGGGATGATCGGTCGCGGTGCGGTCGAAGACCGGCAAGTGGTGGGCATGGTAGGTCTGCACCTCGCCGCCGAAATGGCTCAGCACCCGCGCGACCTCTTCCGCCAGTCGACGACTGTAGCTCGTCTCCCGCAATGACCCGTACAAGATCAGGAATCGCGGCACATCCGGCGCATCGGCAAGGCCGAGCTCCTCACACACGCTCGCGACGGAATGGGATGGCAGGTTGGCCTCGATGGTCGGCCAGCTCGGGGGTGGGGTCTCATGCGCGGACACGGCGTCCCTCCGCATCGATGATGAGGGTCCCATCCTCCTTGGCGAACGGCCCCACCGGCCAGTGCTCCAGGAGCTCGAGGACGGTCTCGCTCGGCCGACACAATCGAACGCCCCGGCGCGTGCAGACGATGGGCCGGTTGACCAGCACGGGATCCTCCAACATGGCCTGCAGGAGCGTCGCCTCGTCCACCCCCGCCTCCAAGAGCCCGAGCTCCTTGGCCGGCGACTTGGTCTCCCGAAGCGCTTGGCGCGGGGTAAGATCCGCCGCCGCGAACAGACCAAGCAGCTGCGGCCGCGTCCAACCGACTTCCAGGTAGGGGATAACGATCGGGTCGTAACCCGCCGCGCGGATCAGGTCGAGGACGTTGTTGGAGGTCCCACACTCGGGATGGTGGTGAATGACGATCGTCACAGCAGCTCCTGTCGATGATCTGGATGGGGACAGACGGTGGTATCGGGAGGCGGCGACCCGGTTACATCCCCGTCGCATTAGCGCAGGCCGGGACGGCTCCTTGTCGGGGCCCGTTGTTGGCAAGGGCCGATCGAAGAACCGGGCCGATGGGCCCGATTCCGGCCAAAGCCGATCTGGCCTGGAATGGCCACCGGCCGGGGCTCGACCGAAAATCAGCCGGGTGTGGCCTCAAGACCGGGTTTGTCCCCTCGTCGGGTCACTCCCACTCCATTTGCACGAAAGCGGTCTGCGCGTTGCGACCCGCGAGCGCCTCGAACTGCTCGAGGTAGGCGAACGACGACTGATCCACCTGAGGCGCCTCAACGAGGGTCCCGCCTTCGTCGAGGAGCTGCCCGATCTGCGCCCGCAGGTTTATCAGGTAATCATAGGTGTCGGCACGGGCCCGATCCAGGGTGGTTGCGTGACCGTGGCCCGGCACCACATGAGCCGCTCCGGTCGCCTCGACCGCCTTGAACGCCGCGGGCCAATCCGTGATCGAGCTGTGCGCATGCAGGCCGAGAATGCGCTCCACGTAGACGATGTCGCCGGCGAACACCGTGTCTCGGGAAGGCACCCAAACGAAGCTGTCGCCGGGGGTGTGGGCCGCACCCGGATGGATGATCTGGAAGGTTGTCTCGCCCAACGTGAACGTATACCGATCCGCGAAGGTGATATCGGCATAAGCGGGCTTCGTTCCCTCGAGGGCGTTACCGAGTAGCCGATCGAGCCGATTCATCTGCGTCGAACGCCGGGTCCGCTGATCCTTGACTGCGGCCTCCGAGGCGATAACGGTCGCCCCCTGGGCCTTCCAATAGGAGTTGCCGAGCCAGCGGTGGTCTTGACCCCCGGTATTGATGACATAGCGTACCGAGGCCTCCGTGACCTCGCGAATGGCGGCCTGAAGCGCCTTAGCGCCTTGCCTCGATCCGCCGGCATCGACAAGCACCGCCCCGTCGCCGGTGACAACCAACCCAAAGGTGGCGTTATTCCCGAGGTTTTCCGGACTGCGTTGGGCCTTCTCACCCACGAAGGCCCATACGCCATCGTTCACGGGCTGGATCTCCAGTTCCTGGGCGACGGGGCTCAGGGGGAAACCAACGATAGCGACAACGGCGGCAGCCGCGAACCCACGTTCCCAAGGCTGCCTCATGAGGACAACCACTCTTCGAGTTTCTCGGGTTGAGGGAGTCCGCCCGTGTGGACCAACTCACCGTCCACCGAGATGCCCGGTGTCGAGAGGACGCCGGCCATCGCTATGGACCCCGAGTCGGTGACCTTTTCCACCGTCACCTCGACGCCGAGTCGTTCCGCGGTGTCTTTTACCATGGACTCGGTGGTCTGACAGCGTTTACAACCGCTTCCGAAGACCTTCACGTGTTTCATGTCGTATCCCTCTCGGGGCTGGGTGACCGAGTGGGTCACAGGATGAGATTGAACAGAAAACCGGTGGCGAGGATGCCGGACGCCACGACGGCGATGAAGATGCCGATGAGGCGCAGCGTCAGCACCTGTTTGAGGATCATCATCTCGGGGAGGCTAAGGGCGATCACCGACATCATGAACGCCAGGGTTGTACCCAGTGCCGCCCCCTTGGCGAGCAACGCCTCGACGATCGGAATGACCCCGGCCGCGTTGGTATACAGGGGCACGCCCACGAGCACAGCGGCCGGGACGGACCACCAGGCCTCGCCGCCCATGATCCGGAGCATCATCGCCTCGGGGACGTAGCCGTGGATCAGGGCACCAACGGCAATGCCGATCACCACCCAGATCCAGACCCGGCGGAGGATCTCGCGCACCTGACCCCACCCGAACTCGAACCGATCAACCAGGCTCAGGCGTTCCACCGGGGCGTTACCAACGGATCCGGTATTCAAGGCCCGCACCCACTCGCGCAGGTACCGCTCCAGTCGCATCTGGCCCATGAGCCAGCCCGCGAGTGTCGCGAGGGAAAAGCCGAAGACGAGGTAGATGAGGGCAATCTTCCAACCGACCAGTCCGAATAACAAACCGAGACCAACCGGTCCAACCAAGGGGCCGGCGATGAGGAACGAGAAGGTGACCCCCAGCGGGATGCCCGCCGAGACGAACCCGATGAACAAGGGCACCGACGAGCAGGAACAAAACGGCGTCAAGACACCGAGGGCCGCAGCCAGCGGATAGCCGAGGATCGCGCGCTTGCCGGCGAGGATGGCGCGGGTCTTCTCCGGACTAAACCCGCTGCGCAGGACACCGGTCACGAAGACAACCAGCACGAGCAGCAACAAGACCTTGGGCACGTCATACACGAAGAAGGCAAGGGCCTCGCCCGCATGACTGGCACGGTCCACGGGCAGGCGGGACGTCACCCACTCCGCGAACGGGCCCAGCTGGCGATAGATTAACCACCACAGCCCCCCAGCCAGGGGTAGGCCCAGGTACCACAGCCACGCCCGCGTGCTGCGCGACGGCCCGATGGCCTCGACCGAGGTACTCACGCCACCTCCCGCGTCGTGGCTCGATCGGCTTCGAGGACCGCCTCGAGCACCTTGGCGATCGCCGGGGGCATGGCGGGATCGAGCCGATACCGCACCCATTGCGCGTCGCGCCGATCCACCACCAAGCCGGCATGCTTGAGTACCCGCATATGCCGCGACATGCGGCTTTGGCTGGCATCCAATTCGTGCATGAGCTCGCAGACGCAATGCTCGGCACCATCCGCAAGGAGGTGCATCGCACCGAGCCGCGTCGGCTCAGCGAGGGCGGAAAAAACAGGCAAGATCATCGCGATCGTTCCTCCAGTTGCATGCATATGCGCATTTGCGCATTTGCGCATTAGCCAATAACGCCTACGATAGATGACTTCCCGGCATACCGTCAATGCCTGATCGCGCGGTACGAGGGCAAAGGGCAAACGCGACGTTGGACTCATGGGGGATGCCTGGCTTCGTCGCCTTCCCGACCCGTGTTCCTCAGACGCGCTGCGTACACCCCGCGCGCTCGCGTCCTACGGTTGGCCCACCAGCATGAGCGCACAAACCGAGTCGACAAATCCCTTATTCAACAACAGTCTTGTCCACCGCCCCCTGTCGTGCCGGCGCCTCAAGCTTCTCCCCCGGCTCTGGCATGCCCTTCGAGCGCCTTCAGGGCGAGCGGCGATTATCGGCACCCGGGGGACGCACGCATCAGACCGCCGCAAACGAGCCGCGATGTCAATGATCGCATCGAGACACCCGCAATCGGTGCGCTTCGCTGCACTCACCGGACCCTACGATCCCATTGCGATCCGCCCGCGAAACGGCCCCGATGGCGAAGGTGGCGCGATGGCGGAGGCACTGCCCGAGGGCCCAACGCTAATGCGGCTCGCGGGACGATCGCGCCCACAGGGCCGCCAGGACCGAGCCAGAGAGGTTGTGCCAGACGGAGAAGAACGCGGCCGGAAGCGCGGCGGCCGGTTGAAAGTAGAGGCTCGCAAGGGCGGCGGCGAGACCGGAGTTTTGCATGCCGACCTCGAGGCTGACGGCCCGTCGCACCGGCAGGGCGGCCCCGAGCAACCGGGCAAGCAGATAAGCGGAGGCAAGACCGCCAAGGTTGTGGAGGATAACGGCCGGCACGAGCGGCCCCCAAAATTGGCCGACGCGGCCGGCATTCAAGGCCACGACGATGGCGATAATCACAGCGATCGCAAGCACCGACACCACGGGTAAGAAGGACCGGAGCGAATCGCTCCGACGGCCGAACCCGGTGTTGACCAAAACCCCGAGCGCGACCGGCAGCAGGATGATCTGGGCGACACGCGCGATCATATCCCCGACGGGCACCGGCACGTGCTCACCGATATAAAGCCAAGTCAGCCACGGGGTAAGCGCCACGGCGGCAAGGGTCGAGACAGTGGTCAAACTAATCGAGAGGGCCAGATCGCCACGGGCGAGGAAGACGATGACATTGGAGGCCGTTCCCCCCGGAGCGGCCCCGACGAGGACCATCCCGACGATGAGCTCGGGGGGCAATTGGAGGAGCTGGCCGATCCCCCAACCCAGCATGGGCATCAGGGCGAACTGCAGGGATACCCCCAGAAGGACCCAGCGAGGCGTGACCCGAACCGCTCGGAAACTCGCCGGTGTCAGGGTGGTACCCATGCCGAACATCACCAACCCGAGGAGCGGGACGATGGCGGGCTCGAGCGCCCCGATGAGCTCCGGTGCGAGGAACCCAACGAGCCCGGCGATCAGGGCGAGCAGCGGGAATAGGCTGGGGAGATTCAACATGGGCGGTGATCGGTTCATTAGAACAGAGACGCCCGTGGTGTCCCAGGGCGTCCTGGGATTACCGACCTTGCCGAGCCATATCACGGGTCGATCCGCGGATTCCCAGGCCAGGCGTCGCCACGACAGGGTACAGGTTCGAGGGCGTATCGCTTAGGCCGCCCCTGGGGCCGATCGCCGGATCACCCCCTCAAGCGCGGGGGTTCGAACGGACCGGAGCGAGCTCGAACTCGCCTGGGATCAATGCCCGGGGCGATCGCGCGGCGGCATCCCCCGCCCGGGGCGTTGTGCGCAGGCCCCGGGCTGGGCTCGTCGGTCGACTCCCTCAACCGTCAGTCGCCATCGAGGTCAAGTTGGGCCGTCGTCGGCGGTTCGGGCGGTGCCGGCGGCGTCACCGCATAAGGATACGCGCTACGGTACCCTACCGGATGATAGGCGGCGTAGGCCGGATAACCCCATGCACGATAGCCCCACGGACGGTAGCCACCATAGTCGGGATAGGCGTACCCCGTACCGTAATACGGATAGCCGTAGCCGTAGCCGTACGCATAGGGATAGCCGGCGTAATAGGGAGCATAGCCCCAGCCCCCGAATCCGCCACCGAAACCAAAACCGAAGAAAAAGGCGTCCGCGGACCGAAGCGGAATCAAGCCCGCCAGGGTCACGATCAGGCCCACAAGAAGCGCGTGCAACATCGTTTTCATGGCAAAACCACCCCTGTTTTCAACCGTTGGCTCCTGGTGCCAGAAACATCTTCCATACAGCACATAATTTAATCCTAAAAACGTCATGAGACAATCCTTTAACGGCCTGTGACTGAGCAACAACTTCGATTGCTTTCGGGATTCTTCGATCGTTCGGATCGTGCCGCGGGGGGTTCACCGAATGACAGGCGGGCCCTGGAGAAAAGAGGGCTTCGGAACCCAACCACGCACTCGACCGTCGCATGGAGGGTTGGCCCGCGAGGGTATCGGGGCCAACCCACGACCGACGCCCACTGGCGTTGAGGCCCCCTTCGGTCGGAGCCAGCGGGCGGCATCCCATCGAACCCAACCGAGCCCGAACCCCGATCGTCTTCGCTCCGTCCCCCGGCGTCCCCCTGGGACCCACCGGGGCTCGTTCGACTGCCATTTAACCAGGCGAGCCATTTATGCATTTGAGACAGTTTTCCGGGATCGCACGCCCCGTCGATCCCGCCTACGCGACCAACCGGGCCATCTTGGTGGTCACGGTCGCCGTGGTGGTGGCGACCGGATTGATCGTGGGGTTCGGTGAGACGGATTGGATCGCGGCCAGCGGCGAAGGTCTGTTGATGGGGCTTGCGGTCTTCCTCGCGTGGGCCCTCGGCCGAGAGCTAGACCCCGACCGGGATAGCGCCGCATTCCTCGGCGCGGGGCTGACCATTGCCGGCGTGGTTGCGTTCGGCTCGCCGAGCATTGCCCCGTTATTGGCTCTTTTACTGGCGGTCCGGGTTGTGAATCGCACCACCGGCCTACCGGCGAGCCTCGGGGATCGCGCCGGTTTGCTCGCCCTCTCGGTGTGGTTGGGGGCCCGCGGGGAACCGATCTACCTGATGGCAACCGCGGCAGCCCTGATGCTGGATGGGCGGCTCACCAGCCCTCGGGACCGCCTCAACCTCAGTCTCGGTGTAGCGGCGCTCGCAGCCGCCGTGGGGCTTGTCGTCAGCGGCTACGGCCGCCCCCTGGAACCCCACCCCTTCGCGATCCTATCGGCCGGGGCCATTGCCGTGCTGTTCATCCCGGCGATTCATGACGTGCGCCGGCTATCCACCCGCTGCGATGACACCGACGAACCCCTGACCACGCCCCGCGTGCGGGCGGGTCAGCTCATCGCCCTAGGCGCGGGCGTGCTCGCAACCGTCTGGCACGGCCCAACGGGACTGATCGCGCTGCTGCCGTTATGGGCGGCCATCGTCGGCGCCGGGATCGGTCGGCTCTCCGGCATCTTCCGTTAGACGTCAACCGCTGAGCCGTGGACCGAGGAGCCCCGCGCGGCGGGACCAGCAACGATGCGTCTCGGGGAAACGCCCCGCCAGGCGACGATCTTCGTGCCGGGCGAGCATCACGACCGAGCCCATGCCGACGGCGGTCAGCCCCGCCGCCCACGGGGTCGTCAGGGCAATACCGAGGCCAAGCAGCAGGATGAGATCACCGAGGTACATGGGATGGCGCACCCACGGGAACAATCCGCCGCGGGTAACGAGCGCCCGAGGCGGCTCCAGCCGTGGGCTCCGCCGTTTGAGGATGCCATAATGCACCACCTGGAGCGTGCCGCCGAAGAGAATCAACAACGTCCCCAGGATGGGGGTACGCCCGGCGGGCTCGCTGAGCGAGCCCAGGATCCAGGCCCCGAGCAGCAGAAGCTCCAAACCGACCTTGAACCACCAACTCACCGGCGTTGCCGTCATCGCCGGGCTCATGGGGCGAGCACACCGGGCTCAGCGGGTGGCTGTCTCGAGCGGACACGCCGCTCGGCGACCCGGGCCCGGACATAGGCCTCGAGTTCGGTGAGGGTGATCCGCGGCGGAGTACGATCGATATCATCGATCGGCCAGTCGATGACCCGGTCGGCCCACGCGGGGAAGCGGGCCTGGAACATCGGCCGATGCTCCGTCTCCTTAAGGGCAACACACCGGGTTGCCGCCGTCGAATCCTGGATTTGCACCGCCTCGGGCGGCCGGCATACAGCCGGGGAATCGGGCGGCGTGGATAGGCCACGCGCGGCGAGGTCCGCCAGGGCGTGAGGCGAGCTCGGCCCCCCATTGCGACGGGCGCCATCCGCCGCCAAACCCCGGGCTTCCGCCCGCCAGGGGACATCCCCGTCGGTAGCGATCCCGTTGAAGAGGCGCTCGGCGAAACGGCTCCGATCATAATGGCCGGTGCAAAGGAACCGAACCGTCCGGGGCGGTCGGCTGGACATGGTCGCACTCCGTCGGGCGGTGGAAGGGTATGAACCGAGGGGTGGCGCAGGCGAGAACCGGGCGGCACACCATCCATCTTAGCGACCCGTATTATCCCATGGACACCATTCGATTCGAAGGCCATCCTCCGATGAACGAATCCCAATCCGCGGAGCTCGCCCAGCTCCGCTATGAATACACCCAGAGCGGTCTCCAGTATACCGAGCTCGCGGCGGATCCCATTACCCAATTCGGGACCTGGTACGCGCAGGCCCACGAGGCGGGGCTCCTCCAACCCAACGCGATGACGGTGGCGACGGTGAATGCCGAAGGCCAACCCTCCCTCCGCACCGTGCTCCTCAAGTCCTACGACCGTAACGGGTTCGTCTTTTATACGAATTACGAAAGCCGCAAGGCAACCGACCTGGCCGGTAATCCACGGGTTGCCTTGCATTTCCTGTGGGTGGATCTGGAGCGACAGATCGAGATTCGCGGTCGGGCGGAACGGATCGCTGCCGCCGAATCGCTGCGCTATTTTCTGACGCGTCCCCGTGGCAGTCAGCTCGGGGCCTGGATCTCGCCGCAGAGTCGCGTCATCGATGATCGATCCGTCCTCGAGACGGAATTCGAGCGGATGAAGGCCAAGATGCAGGATCGGGAACTATCGCTGCCGTCGCACTGGGGTGGCTTCCGAATCCGTCCGGACCACTTTGAATTCTGGCAAGGACGGACCAACCGGCTGCACGATCGCTTTCAATACGTCGCCGATGGCGACGGCTGGCGGATCGAGCGCCTCGCGCCCTAGCCCAGGGATTGCAAACAGGCGTCGCCTACGCCTTCTCGCTCCACGGTCATCCATCCACCGGAGAGTCCGCCCATGCGCGTTTCAGCTTGTTTGGCCCTGGCCAGTCTGGTCCTCGCGACCGCCTGCGCCCCGAACCGGGGGCCCGAGCGGGTTGATCCCGGCCCGCCCCCCCCACCAAAGGCCCTACAGGACAACGACACGGACGAGCCGAGCCAGAAACCGGGCGAATCGGCGGAAACGGACGAGCCCACGAGTCAGCTCCCGGACTGGCTCCGAATGCCGGGACAGACGGGCTATTACGTCGGGACGAACTGCGCCCCATTTCGCAGCACGCGCATGATGGCGGCGGCCCAACAGCAGTCCGCCTAGGGGGCTCGGCGAGCCATCGCCTCTGCCCTGGAGAGCCGTATCGCCCGTGTCGAGACCCTGACGCAGCAACGGACCGACGCATCGGCGAGCGCGGCCTACACCGCGCAGCTGCGCGCCCAAACCGACCCGGTCTTGGCCGGTGCCGCGATCGATCGGACCGAAGTCATCACGATCGAGGGGCACACGCAGTACGGCACCCGGGCCCGTCTATCCCACGCGGCGGTGCTTGAGGGGCTGGTGACGGCCTCGGACGAGCCAGGCGCACCCGATCCGGAGTTGCTCGAGGCGATCCAGCAGCGCCTAGTCACCCCATGAGACGACAACCGGGTGCCGGCCGGTCTCAATGACGGATCC
>CAYFWJ010000102.1:5925-10051 GCA_964346755.1 uncultured Ectothiorhodospiraceae bacterium | reverse complement strand
GCGGTCGAAGCGCCCCGGCCGCATCAGGGCTGAATCCAGGACGTCCGGTCGGTTGGTCGCCGCCATCACCACGACGGCCTCGGCCTCGACGAACCCATTGATGAACCAGAGACGCGGTTGTCAACCGCGTCATTCAACCGCTCAACGACCCCCTCCTCGAAGGGCGAGCCCCTACCACCGAGGCGGCCAGAGGGCACCCGCAAGCCCGAGGATCGACGCGCGTGTTGCGATAGGGTCTTTTGTCAAGGACAATGCATCGCCTTCCCCATGTATCATCCGAGGACTCCGATGGCTGATGAAGAGCTGATCCGCCTGAGCTACTGTAGTACGTCATCGAGGCGCAGCCACGGCGGCACGGCCTCGGACAATGAGATCCCGCGCATCCTGCGTGCCTCCCGGACCAATAATCCGCCGCTGAAGCTCGGGGGCGTGCTTCACTACGGCAACGGGTACTTCTTCCAGGTCCTGGAGGGACCGGCGGCGGCGGTCGATGCGCTCTATGAGACGATCCGCCAAGACCCCCGTCACACCGAGGTGCAGACCCTCGAACGCGTCCCGGTGTCGAAACGACGCTTTCCCGATTGGTCGATGAAATACGTGCCGCTTGAAGAGGACATCAATCGCGTCCTCGCGCGCCACAAGCTCGAGGCGTTCGACCCCTATCAATTTGGCCCCGCGGTGATCGAGGAGCTCATCACGGTGCTCGTTGGCGCGCAGGGAGCCGATCGGGCGACGGACCCGGATCCGGCGCGACCCCGAAGTCCGGGTTCTTGGTTCCACCGGTGGTTGCGGCGGATTCGGGGCAAGGGCCATTGAGGACCCGCCCGATATCACCCCGCTGCGGGCGTTCCCCGATTCAGGGCGCTACCGGGCCTGCGCTGAGACGCGCTGCCAGGACCTCCGCCACCTCGGTCGCGCCGGTCGCAGCGAACGGCCGATGCGGGGTCGCGTCGTCAAGGAGTTGTGCAAGGGCGCTGCGGAGCCCCGTCGCGGTGAGTTCGGCCCGGGTAAGCCGGCGGAAAGGCACCCGTTCGCGGATCCAATTCTCGAGATACGGACTCTCTGGCCAGTCCGGCCGTTCGAGGGATAGCACGCGGGTCCCGACCGCGGCGGCCTCGACGAAGGTCCCGTAGCCCGGTTTCGTCAGCACCACGTCACAGCTTGCAAGGAGATCGCTCAGCTCGGCACCGGTCCGATCCCAGGGCTGAATCGCCGGCGGATCCGCGGGCCAATCCGGGGGTACAAGCCAACACGTATCCGGTTGCCGTGGCCAATCCCTCAGATCCAGCTGCGTGGGGATGCCGCCGAGGGCCACCAGGACCAAGCGGGTGCTGGGTTCGAGCCCGAGGTGCGGCAGGATCTCGGGCCGGCGGTCCTGGCCGCCCCGGGCAATCGGGCCGACGGTGCGCGTGTTAGGCAGATCCGCCATCGGCATGGCGGGCTCGGGTCGAAAGAAGACCTCGGCACTCGCGTAGGCGGCCCGCATGGTGTCGACATAGGCACGGGTCTCGAGCTGGCCCCCCCCATAGTGGGCCAGGATATCGGCCCAGTTGAGCGAACACAGCGCGAAGGCCGGAAGCCCGATCCGCTCGGCGGCGGCCAACGGGAGATAGGGTATGTTGCTCAGCAGCAGATCCGGTTTCAACGCCTCGAGCCGCTGCACCTCCGTCGCGACCCGATCGGACCACGCGCCAGAGGCAACGCCGTGGAACGTGCGATAGGCCGCCCAGCTGGCCGGCCAATCCACCTGTAAGGCATCGACCATGCGCATCCCGACGTCCAGGGACTCATCACGGCGTTCCATGCGGCGCAACACCAGGTCCGACGCCCGCTGGCGCCAAAACGTCGCCGGTGGCCCGCCCCTGACGGTGAGCCGAAAATCCGGTAGGCTAGCCGCCATGGCATCGAGCACCGGGATCGTCTGGGCACCGTGGCCGTAGCCGTGGGCGGATAGGGTGACGACGATGTGTGGGGGCATAAGGCCTCGGAAACGTGGGGTGGGTGAGGGTAGGCAATGACGGGATTGTATCGTCTCTGGGGCGGGGGGCCGTCATCGCCCCCGCCCGACGAAGTCGGAGGGACGTTGGTCATCGGGAACGGGGTCGATCTCGACCGCTGCGCCCCCTGGTTGGACCGACTCCCCCAACGCTGGGCGCCGCTGGTCCTCGGCCGGCCCGAAGGGACCGCCACCGGGACGAGCCGCGGGCCAATGGCCTACACCCTGCCTCGGGCACCGCGACGCCTCGCCACCTGGGCGCGGCGTCTCGCCCCGATGCGGGTCGTGCTGATCGGCGACTCCCCGGCGCTGGAAGCGCTTGGGTCGACCCTCGAGGCCCCGGTATTCTGGATCCAAGGTCCTTCGACCTCCGAATCGGGCGAGCTCAGCCGGCGGCCGGTCCGGTTCCGCGCCGCGCCGGGGGATGCCTGGCACATGGAATGGATCGGCGATCCCACCCTACCGGACTGGATCGAACCCGCGCCCCCGACGGAACCGATCCTGTGCGACCGGTTTGCCGAACTGCGGGAGCGGGGTCAATGGATCCTCTACGGGGTCGATAGCGGCACCGGCGAAGAAGAACAAGCGATGCGCCTGCTCTTCCAGCTGGGGCGATTCGGGCTCGGTCTGCTCATCCTCGGCCCCGCGCACGCGAGTCGATACGAACCCGCCTACCGGTCCTTGATCGGCTACAACCTGCCGATCACGCGCCACGTTCGCCTGATCACCTCCCGCGTCCCCCGCAAGACCCGCGTCTATTACGTGGAAGAAGCCGCCGTTCGGGATCCCCTATTCGCCTGCGCCGACGCGGTGATCGCGGGCGGCACCTTGAGCCCGGAGGCGGGTGTCGTGCCGGATCTCATTACCCCCATCGTCGCCGGATGTCCGGTGTGGGTGGGGCCGGCCCGCTCCGACCCGATGGCGGCCGCGCTGGTCGCCGAGGGGGGCGCGCCGGCGCTCGACCGTGTCGAGGCGCTGGCGGAGCAACTCGGTCCCGAGCTTCAGGATGGCGAGGCATCCGCCGCCCGGGTCCGTCGTCAGCGCGATTGGCTCGACGCCCAACGGGGCGCGCCGGAGCGGTTCCTCGCATGGGTCGATCGGGTCACAGGGGAGGCCACCCCGGGGGCCAGTCGGTGAACGCGTCCCGGGGCGCGTGCCCCCAACCCGGTCCCAGTGGCCGGTCTGAATTAACGGTGAGTCATCATGTGGCAATGCGATATCCCGGGGTTCGGCGCCCTCGCCTTGGAACATCTGGTCTGCGATTACAACGGCACCCTAGCCGAAGATGGCCAGCTCCTCCCGGGGATCTCAGCCTGCCTCCAGGCCCTCGCCGACGATTGGCGCATCACCCTCGTGACCGCGGATACCCACGGGAAGGTCCGCGAGGCGGTGGCCGATCTGCCCGTGCATCTGGAGCTCCTGTACGCCTCGAGCGAGACGCCCCAAGACGTGCAAAAGTGCGACTTGGTGGAGCGGCTTGGGGCGGAGCACGTGGCCGCCGTGGGCAACGGACGGAATGATCGGGCCATGCTCCGGGCCGCCCGATTGGGGATCGCCCTAGTCCAAGGCGAGGGGGCGGCGGCCGACACCCTGGCCGCCGCCGACGTGGTCTGCCGAGACGCGACGGATGCGCTGGATCTGTTGCGCTACCCCCAGCGGTTGGTTGCGACGCTGCGTTGCTGATCGAAACAGCCACGGGGTCCCACCGACAGGATCCGTCAGCGCCAAGGCGATGCCTGCCCTGTGGTATCGCCACCTGAGTGGATTAGCGGATCGATAACATGCGTCGACCGAGGGCGCGAGCCGGTCCTTGCGTCCGGCGCCCCCCGACGGCGAGGGCCCGAAGCGCCGAGCCACCGTGATCCAGCCCACAGCGCGGATGGAGTCGTCCCAAAGCGCCCCGGACGAGGGCTCGGCGCGGCAATCGCCGGAGGGATCGCCCCGGCCAGCCGACCGTCGGTGCAAAACCGAGGCAGTCGAGGGGTCGCCCTGGAGGACGACCCTCCCGGGGAATGCGCCGAGCCGCCGGGGCGGGATCCACGGCGGCTCCCGGCGGCGAGAGAGATCCCGACTCCAGTGGATTAGCGGATCGATAACATGCGTCGACCGAGGGCGCGAGCCGGTCCTTGC
>CAYFWJ010000102.1:286-5825 GCA_964346755.1 uncultured Ectothiorhodospiraceae bacterium | reverse complement strand
AGTGGATTAGCGGATCGATAACATGCGTCGACCGAGGGCGCGAGCCGGTCCTTGCGTCCGGCGCCCCCCGACGGCGAGGGCCCGAAGCGCCGAGCCACCGTGATCCAGCCCACAGCGCGGATGGAGTCGTCCCAAAGCGCCCCGGACGAGGGCTCGGCGCGGCAATCGCCGGAGGGATCGCCCCGGCCAGCCGACCGTCGGTGCAAAACCGAGGCAGTCGAGGGGTCGCCCTGGAGGACGACCCTCCCGGGGAATGCGCCGAGCCGCCGGGGCGGAATCCACGACGTCTCCCGGCGGCGAGAGAGATCCCGACTCCAGTGGATTGGCGGATTGCTAACATGCGTCGACCGAGGGCTCGTGGTATCCCTTTGAGTCCGGCGATCCAACCCAACGGCGCGATCCACTGCCGGGTGACGCGCGCACCGCACTCCGGGCGGGTTGCTTAACCCAGGGGACGGCGCTGTGATAACCTTTACAGTTTAATTGAGGGTTTGTTGGATCCACTCGTGCCCAGCGGCGGCCAGCGGGCGAGTGCGTTCCTAACGACGGCAGCGAATCACATCATGGCCGGACACAGTAAGTGGGCGAATATCCAACACCGCAAAAAGGCACAAGACGCCAAACGCGGTAAGGTCTTCACCCGTCTGAGTCGCGAAATTACGGTCGCGGCGCGCAGCGGGGGCGACGTCGAAAGCAATCCCAGGCTTCGCCTGGCGGTTGATAAGGCCCTCGCGGCCAACATGACCAAAGACGCCGTCGAGCGGGCGATCAAGAAGGGCGCCGGGGGACAAGACGCCGACCGCCTCGAGGCGGCGCGCTTCGAAGGCTACGGCCCCGGTGGCGTTGCGGTCATGGTCGATTGCCTGACCGACAACCGCAATCGGACCGTATCCGAGGTGCGACACGCCTTCACCAAACACGGGGGCAAGCTCGGCACCGACGGTTCGGTGGCGTTCCTGTTCTCGGAACGCGGCGTCGTGAGCTTCCCGGCGGAGAACGAGGAGGATACGCTGCTGGAGCTCGCCTTAGAGGCCGGTGCCGACGACGTGATCACCAACGACGACGGCTCCTTCGACGTCCTGACGGCCCCGGAGGCCTATCTCGATGTCAAGGCGCACCTCGAACAGGCGGGGCTTGAGCCGGAACGGGCCGAGGTCACCCAACGGCCCGCCACCTCGGTACGACTGGAGTCCCCCGACGAGGCGGAACGCATGGTGCGGCTGTTCGAACGACTCGAAGAATTGGATGATGTCCAGAACGTCTACTCCAATGCGGATATCGATGAAACGGTGTTGGCGGGAATCACCTAAGTGACCGGAGCAGCCCGCATCCTCGGGGTCGATCCCGGGTCTCGAGTCACCGGCTACGGGATCATTGATCCGGGGTCACGGGGCTCGGCAACCGCGCTCGCCAACGGCGCCATCCGCCTGACGGGTGCGACGTTGAGTCAACGACTCGGCCTTCTGTATCGGGAACTCGACGGGCTTATCCAGGCATTCGAACCCACCGTAATGGCCGTCGAAGACGTCTTCGTCCATCGCAATCCGGGCTCCGCACTGAAGCTCGGTCAAGCCCGCGGGGTTGCATTGTGCCTCGGCGCGCTCCACGGGTTGGTCGTCGCCGAATACAGCCCGCGCCGCGTGAAGCAAACCCTGGTGGGCTCGGGCGGTGCCGACAAGCCTCAGATGCAATACATGACCATGGCCCTGTTAGGATTACCGCAAACGCTGAGCTGCGATGCCGCCGATGCCTTGGCGGTCGCCTTGTGTCATGCCCGGGCGCAGGAGCTCCCGGCGGGATTGACCGGCGCGCGCCGGCGCCGCTCAGGCCGCCGCGCCCGCCGCCTCGCCGATTACGGGATCGCCGAATGATCGGGCGACTCAAGGGCGTGGTGCTGACGAAGCAGCCGCCGACGTTGCTGGTGGATGTCCATGGGGTCGGCTATGAGGTGGAGGCACCGATGTCGACCTTCTATCAACTGCCGGAGGTCGGCCGCGAGGTCACGTTGGTCACCCACCTCACGGCACGGGACGACAGCTATGCCTTGTATGGCTTCATCTCCGAGGCCGAGCGCTCCCTGTTCCGCCATTTGCTCCGGGTCAGCGGGGTGGGGCCCAAGCTCGGGCTCGCCATCCTCTCCGCGATTACCCCCGATGACTTCCTGCGATCGATCCACCACGGGGATACGAGCACGCTGACCCGGCTGCCGGGGGTGGGCAAGAAGACAGCGGAGCGGTTGATCCTGGAGATGCGCGATCGACTGGAGCAGAGCATCCCGGGGCCCTCCCACCCGGATACCGGTGATGGTGACTCCCCGTTCAGCTTCGCCGCGTCTGCCTCGGAGGAGGCCGTCCATGCCCTGGTCACCCTCGGCTACAAGACCGCGGAGGCGGAGCGCATGATCCGTCAGGTCGCAGCCCCCGGCCTGGGCACCGAGGAGATGATCCGCAAGGCCTTGCAGAGCGCCGTACGCAACTGAACCATCCGGCTGCTCGAGGTTTTCCGACAGCGAGCGGGCGCCATGGGGAGGGTCCCGTGGAGTCGAGCCATCAACCGATCCGGCGACTCGGAGCATTCAGCCAGGTGAGAGATGACCATGCCCGTGCCTGAGCTACCCCAACGCGCGGTCAACCCGGCATCGGTTCGTGAGGACGCAGCGGATCAGTCCCTACGGCCCCGCCTGCTCACGGATTACATCGGTCAGGCCGCCGTGCGGGAACAACTGGACATCTTCATCGAAGCGGCCCGCAACCGCGGTGAAACCCTCGACCACGTCCTGCTGTTCGGCCCGCCCGGGCTCGGCAAAACGACCCTCGCACACATCGTCGCCCACGAGCTCGGGGCTCAACTGCGCCAGACCTCCGGTCCGGTCCTGGAGCGGCCCGGGGATCTTGCCGCCTTGCTCACCAATCTGGAACCGCGGGACGTCCTATTCGTCGACGAGATCCACCGTTTGAGTCCCGCCATCGAGGAGATCCTCTACCCCGCCATGGAGGATTTCCAGATCGACATCGTCATCGGTGAGGGACCAGCCGCCCGTTCGATCAAGCTGGACCTCCCACCCTTTTGTCTTGTCGGCGCGACCACCCGAGCCGGTCTATTGACCTCGCCGCTTCGCGATCGCTTCGGCTTGATCCATCGGCTCGAGTATTACACGCGGGATGAGCTGGCGACCATCGTGCAGCGCTCGAGTGGCATCCTGCAAACCCCCATCGACGCCGACGGCGGGCTCGAGATCGCCCGGCGGGCCCGCGGGACACCGCGTATCGCCAACCGCCTCCTGCGCCGGGCCCGGGACTACGCGCAAGTCCGCGGCGATGGGGTCGTAACCCGCGATCTTGCCGCCAAGGCCCTGAATCTGCTCGAGGTGGACGAGTACGGATTCGACGGCATGGATCGCCGGCTCCTCAAGACCCTGGTCGAACGGTTCCAGGGGGGCCCCGTCGGTTTAGACAACCTCGCCACCGCGATCGGCGAGGATGCCGGGACGATCGAGGAGATCATCGAACCCTATATCATCCAGCAGGGCTATCTCATGCGGACCGCGCGGGGCCGTGTCGCCACGACCCTGACCTATCACTACTTCAACCTCGATCCGGCGCGCGCGCCCGGTGGTCAAACGAATCTCTTCCCCGATGACCTCGCCCCCCGTTGAGTCGACGACTCAGCCCACCTTCGACTGGTGGGTCCGCGTCTACTACGAGGACACCGATGCCGGCGGCGTGGTCTACCACGCCAACTACCTCGGATTCGCGGAACGGGCCCGCACGGAATGGCTGCGCCATCTCGGCATACCCCCGTCGTATCTCGCAAGCGCCCATGAGCTCCTCTTCGCGGTCCGTCGAATCGAGGTGACCTTTCAGCGCCCGGCGCGGTTGGACGATCGGGTGCAGGTTCGGACCACGCTGGAGCGGATGGGCCGGGCCAGTCTCGATTTCGACCAACAACTGTCGATTCAATCACCGGAAACCGAGGAACCGGTGGCCGCCTGTCGGTTGGCCGTCAACATCGCGTGTCTCGATACTGTGCGATGGCGCCCTCGCCCGATCCCGGAGTTGCTTCACGAGGTGTTTCGACGTGCCCCATGAGCTTTCGATCATCGCCCTGGTCGGTGCCGCCTCCTGGCCCGTCAAGGGTGTCTTGTTGATCTTGTTGATCCTATCGGTTCTCTCCTGGGCCGTGATCTTCGAGAAGGCCACCCTCCTGGGACGAACGCGCCGCGACGCGGACCGATTCGAGCGGCGTTTCTGGTCCGGCCAGATGGAACTCGTCGAGCTGTATCGGGAGTATCAGCGCAAGAAGCCGCTGCCACGGGGCTTTGCGGCGGTCTTCCTCGCCGGATTCCAGGAATTCGCCCGACTGCATCGACTCGAACGGGGGCCAGGGGATCGGGCCCTAGCAGGCGCTGAACGGGCCATGCGCTCGGCGATCTTGCGAGAAGAGGACCGGCTCGGCCAGAACCTCGGGTTTCTTGCCACGGTCGGCTCCACGAGCCCCTACATCGGGCTGTTTGGAACGGTGTGGGGCATCATGATCGCCTTCCATGCCCTCGGCGAGGTGGAACAGGCGACCCTCGCCCTGGTGGCTCCGGGGATCTCCGAGGCCCTCGTGGCCACGGCCATGGGGCTGGTCGCGGCTATTCCCGCAAGCATCGCGTACAATCGCTACCTCAATGTCAGCGAACAGTTACTCAACCGCTACGAGGCCTTTCTCGCGGATTTCTCCGGCCTGTTGCAGCGAGAAGCACGGGGTGCGGACGACACGACGGCGAGGCCCGCATGAGTGCAATCCGACGGAACCGGCGCCGGCCCCTCTCGGAGATCAATGTCGTCCCCTATATCGACGTAATGCTCGTGCTCCTGGTGATCTTCATGGTTACCGCGCCGCTGCTGCAGCAGGGGATCGAGGTGGATCTCCCGCGCGCGGAGGCCGACAGCCTCCGCAGCGAGACCCAGGATCCCGTCGTGATCACCGTCGCCCGCGACGGCGCGGTCTATCTCGCCGCGGGCGGTGAGGAGGCCCGAGCGCTCACGCGGGAGCAGTTGATCGAGGCCGTGCGCGCGAGTCGATCCGCCACTCCGGAAGATCCTGTCTATCTCCGGGGGGATGGTGAGGTCGCCTACGCCCGGGTCGTCTCCGTGATGGCCCGATTGCAGCAAGCGGGGATCCAACGCCTGGCCTTGGTGACGGAGCGTGCTGAGGGATCGTAAGGCGATGAATCAGGGGTTGCGCCTGCAGCGGGGACGGATCACGCCTCTCGCCCTGGGGCTCTCCATCGGGTTGCATCTCATCGGGCTCGCCGCGTTGATCGGACTGCAACCGCGTTCGGATCCCGCCGGCCGGCCGGCCCCGTCCGCTGTGGAGGCGGAGGTCGTCACCCCCGCGCAGCTCAGCGCTCGGATCGATGGGAATCGCCCCGAGCCTGAACCGACGCCCGAACCGGCGCCCGAACCGGCGCCCGAACCGGCGCCCGAACCGGCGCCTGAACCGGCGCCTGAACCGGCGCCTGAACCGGCGCCTGAACCGGCGCCTGAACCGG
>CAYFWJ010000102.1:0-186 GCA_964346755.1 uncultured Ectothiorhodospiraceae bacterium | reverse complement strand
CGCCCGAACCGGCGCCCGAACCGGTGCCCGAACCGGTGCCCGAACCGGTGCCCGATTCAAGGCCCGCCTCGGAGCCCACGTCCGTTGAGGCCCCGGACGCCTCGACCCGCCGAGACGCGCCGCCGTCGGCTATGGAACAGCGACGCGCCGCCCGCCAACAACAAAGGCTCCGGGCGCGCTACACAG
>CAYFWJ010000101.1:0-10150 GCA_964346755.1 uncultured Ectothiorhodospiraceae bacterium | reverse complement strand
GGTAGTCTGTCCCTCGTGACCGGTGCCAAGAATTTTATCGAATCCATGTGGCCCTCGGCGATCTGCCGGCGCTATTGCGAGGCCTCTGCGAGCTTGAGGCCCGATGACCACAACCGGGCCCCGAGGCGAGAATCCCCCCATCACCGATGCCACCTGGAACCCGCCCGGTCCGGGTGGCGCGCTGGCGGAGGCTCAACGCCGAGCGTGCGCCGAGATGCTTGACCGTTGGTTATGACCCGTTCCGAGTCCGAACCTGAAGAGGGGGGTGAGGCGCCGCCGCTCCACGAGCGGCTCGCCACCCTCAAAGAGGCCATTGAGGCCACGGTGCTTGCGGATCGGCCCGGCTTCCGGCGGCGCTGGCAGGGCTTGAAGCGGCGTTTCGACCGGCACGAGTCGGTCTCGGAGCATGGGTTTCAAGCACTGCATCGCGATGTGCAGGCCTCACTCACCCGGGTCGAGCGGCGCCTCGGTGCGCTTCCGCGGACGACCTATCCGGCGGATCTGCCGGTGGTGGAGCAGGCCGATGCGGTTCGTCAGGCCATCGCCGAGCATCAGGTCGTGATCCTGTGTGGGGAGACGGGTTCCGGTAAGACGACTCAGCTTCCCAAGCTCTGCCTCGATCTCGGCCGTGGGGTGAGGGGCTTCGTCGGTCACACCCAGCCACGACGAATCGCGGCTCGGACCGTCGCCAACCGCATTGCCGGCGAGCTCGAAACGGAGCTCGGTCACGCCGTCGGCTACAAGATTCGTTTCACCGACCGCGTCGGTCCCGAGGGCTACATCAAGCTCATGACCGACGGCATCTTGCTCGCCGAGATCCAGGCGGATCCGTATCTCGATCACTACGATACCCTGATCATCGACGAGGCGCACGAACGCAGCCTCAACATCGATTTCCTGCTGGGCTACCTCAAGCGGCTCTTGCCGAAGCGCCGCGATCTCAAACTCATTCTCGCCTCGGCGACCATCGACCCGGAGCGTTTCGCCCGCCACTTCGACGAGGCCCCGATCGTTAACGTCTCTGGGCGGACCTACCCGGTCGAGATACGCTACCGGCCCCCGGCGGGTCGGGACGAAGACAGCCGGGCCCAGGACCAACCGCGCGCCATCCTGGAGGCGGTCGACGAGTTGGCGGCCGAAGGCCCGGGGGATATCCTGGTGTTTCTCGCCACGGAGCGCGAGATCCGCGAGACGGCCGAGGCCCTGCGCAAGCATCATCCGCCCGGCACGGAGGTCCTGCCCCTGTTCGCTCGACTCTCGGCCGCGGAGCAGAACCGGGTATTCCAACCCCATGGCGGTCGCCGGATCGTACTGGCGACCAATGTCGCCGAGACCTCCCTGACAGTCCCCGGGATCCGCTACGTCATTGACCCTGGCTACGCCCGCATCAGCCGCTACAGTCACCGCTCCAAGGTCCAGCGCCTGCCCATCGAGCCCATCGCCCAGGCCTCCGCGAATCAGCGCACCGGTCGCTGTGGGCGGTTGGGGCCGGGGGTGTGTATTCGGCTCTACAGCGAGGCCGATTTCGAGAACCGACCCGCCTTCACCGAGCCGGAGATCCTACGCACCAATCTCGCGGCCGTTATCCTGCAGATGACCCATCTCGGCCTCGGGGCGATCCGCGAATTTCCCTTCGTCGATCCCCCGGATCACCGGCTCATTCAGGATGGGTTTCGGTTGCTCTTCGAATTGGGGGCGGTCGATGGCGAGCATCAGCTCACCGAACTTGGCCGCCGCCTGGCTCGGTTGCCGGTCGATCCCCGGCTCGGCCGGATGATCCTCGCCGGCCATGAACACGGCTGCCTCCCGGAGGTTCTGGTCGTCGTCAGTGCCCTGTCCATCAACGATCCCCGGGAGCGACCGGCCGACAAGGAGGCGGCGGCCGATGCCGCCCATCGCCGGTTTCAGGACGAGCGATCGGATTTCATCGCCTATCTCAACCTCTGGCGGTATTACCAGGAGGCGGCCCGGCATCGCTCTCGCAACAAGCTCCGGGAGCTCTGCCAACAGGAGTTCCTGAGTGGCCTCCGGATGCGCGAGTGGCATGAGATCCATCAGCAGCTCCAGGGCCAGCTCCACGATATGGGGCTGCTCAAGGATGAGCGATCGCCGCGCAGCGCAGAGGAACTGGATAAAGGGGGGGGGTATGCCCAGCTCCACCAGGCCGTGTTGACCGGTTTGCTCGGACAAATCGGCCTGCGTGAGGACGACAAAGCGTATCTCGGCGCCCGTCATCGGCGGTTCCAGATCTTTCCGGGCTCGGCCCTGCGCAAGAAGGGGCCGAAATGGATCATGGCGGCCGAATTGGTGGAGACGCGCCGCGTCTTTGCGCGCACCGTCGCCCGGATCGATCCCGAATGGGTTGAGCCGGCCGCTCAGCACCTACTCCATCGGGAGTACCTGGAGCCCCACTGGGATCCGGAACAGGGCAAGGTCATGGCCTACGAGAAGGTCACCCTCTACGGATTGATCCTCCGGTCTCGCAAACGGGTCCACTACGGACCGATCAACCCGGCCGTCGCCCGGATCCTCTTCATTCAAGAGGGCCTGATCGGTGGGCGCTATCCTGTCGAGGCCCCCTTCATCGTCCATAACCGGGCGCAAGTGGAGGAGGTCGAGGCCCTGGAGGCGAAGTCCCGGCGTCGGGATCTCCTGGTCCCGCCGGAGACCCTGGAGGCCTTCTACGCTGAACGCCTCCCGTCGGACGTCTACACCGTCCAGGCCTTGGAGTCCTGGCGGCGCGCGGCGGAGAAGGCGGACCCGTCGATCCTGCATCTGCGTCGTGAGGACCTGATGCAGCACGATGCGGCGGGGATCTCCGGGGCCCGTTTCCCGGATCAACTGAGCACCGTCGGCGTGACCTTGCCGCTGCGCTACCACTTCGAGCCGGGAAGCGAGGCGGATGGGGTGACGGTCGTCGTGCCGTTGCCGGTACTCAATCAGTTGCGTCCCGAGCGGTTCACCTGGCTGGTTCCCGGGCTGCTCGAGGAGAAAATAACGCTTCTGATCAAAGCCCTGCCTAAATATCTGCGGCGCAATTTCGTTCCGGCACCGGACTTCGCTCGGGCGTGTTTCGAGGCCCTCGCGCCCGCCGACGATCGGGCCCTGGAGCCGGCGTTGAGCGAGCAGCTCAAGCGGATGACCGGCGTGGACGTCCCCCCCGATGTCTGGTCGAGCGCGGGGCTTGCCGATCATCTGATCATGCGTTTTCACGTGGTGGACACAGCTGGCGAGATGGTCGCTGTCGGTCGCGACCTCGAGGCCTTGAAGACGGAACTTAGCGCGGAGGCGACGGCGAGCTTCCAGCGGCGGGAACCCTTATCCTGGGAACGGGACGACGTGCGGGATTGGGACTTCGATCAGCTGCCGGAGACAGTGACGTACACGACGGCGGGGGTGGAGGTCCAGGGCTATCCGGCGTTGGTCGCCGAGGACGACCGGGTCGCACTGCGCCTGCTCGACGACCCGGATCGGGCGCGCCAACAGACCCGAGGTGGTTTGCGCCGGTTGTATCTGCTGCGGGCCGGCGAGGCCCGGCGGCGCCTGCAACGCAACCTGCCACGGATCCAGGCGCTGTGTCTCAAGTATGCGCCGATCGGCCGTTGTGACGACCTGCGCCGGGATCTCTTGGAGCGCGCCGCCGATGAGGCCTTTGCGACCGAGGTCTTACCCGAGGATCGGAGCGCATTCGAGGAACGACTCAAGGCCGGTCGGGCCCGCCTCGAGTCCACGGCTCAGTCCATCGCCGAGCGCCTCGACGACGTCTTGGAACGGAATGCGCGGGTGCGCCAGCGGCTCAAGGGGAACCTGCCACTGTCCTGGATCGAGGCGGCGGCGGACATCGACGATCAGCTCCGACATCTGATCTACCCGGGGTTCGTGCTCGATACGCCCGCCGAGTGGTTCCCCCACCTGCCGCGTTACCTCGAAGGCATCGAGAAACGTTTGGAGAAACTCGACCGGGAACCGGATCGGGACCGAATGCGCCGGGGTGAGGTCCTGGCCCTCTGGGAGAACTACAAGGCCCATGCGGTGAAGGCCAACGGGGCCCTGACGCCGGAAATCGCCGCCTTTCGCTGGTACATCGAGGAGCTGCGGGTGCAGATGTTCGCCCAAGAGTTGGGTACCTCGGTCAATATCTCCCGGAAGCGGCTCGATAAGCACTGGAACGCGATGATGCGCGGGGGCGGATGAGCCACAACCGGCTCCCGTCGGGAGTCGTCCCCTCAAAGGCCGATCTTCAGGGGGTGGGTGGGGCGTTTTTCGTCAGCCAGGTCAATACCGCTTCGGCGGGCATCGGCCGCCCGAAGAGATAGCCCTGGAAGCCCTGACACCGCTCCGCCTCCAGAAAGGCCCGCTGGGCCTCCGTCTCCACGCCTTCAGCAACGATCCCGATACCTAAGGCTTGGCCCATCGACAGGATCGTGCGCACGATGGCAGTATCCGGGGCGCTGTGTGGGATGTCCCGCACGAATGAGGTATCGATCTTGATCGTATCGAGGGGCAGATGTCGGAGGTACGCGAGCGACGAGTAGCCCGTCCCGAAGTCGTCCAGCGAGATGCCGATGCCGAGCTTTTTCAGGGGATGGATGCGGGCGACCACGGCGTCCAGATCCTGGAGGAAGACGCTTTCGGTCAACTCCAAGCAAAGTCCCCGGGGATTGGCACCGGTGTGCGCGATGACCTGTCGCAGTTCGTCGTTAAAGTCGGTTTGAAGAAACTGGGTGGCGCTGACGTTGACCGCGACCCGAAGGCCCTCGATGCCAAGTTGATCCTGCCATTCGGCCAGGGCCTGGCAGGCCGTTTGCAGGACCCAGCGGCCGATCGGGAGGATGAGACCGCTCTCTTCGGCTATCGGAATAAAATCGCCGGGAGGGATCGGGCCGCCCTGGTGAGGGTACCAGCGGAGCAGGGCCTCGACCCCGTAGATCGTTCCATCCGCGAACACCTGAGGTTGATAGTGAAGCTGGAGTTCCTGGCGCGGCATGGCCTTGCGCAGGGCCAGTTCTACGGTGGCCCGCTTTTCCACGGCCAGCTGCATCGACGGATCGAAGAAGCGCCATCGGTTGCGGCCGGATCGTTTGGCCTCGTAGAGGGCGACCTCGGCCTGTTTGACCAGGTCGTCGACGCTCAGTCCCGAATCCTGATAGAAGGTGATTCCCAGGCTGCAGGATCCGCGGAAATCGCCCAGCGGTTCAAGGGCGAAGGACCGGTCGAATACGCCGATCAGCGTGCGTGCCATCGAGGCAGCCCAGCGCGTGGCCTCCTCCCAACCCGTGCCGAGGGACTCCAGGAGGATGAGGAATTCATCGCCACCGGGGCGCGCGACGGTGTCGGTGGTGCGAACGCTCGCCCCGAGTCGTTGAGCGACGGCCACGAGGAGGGCATCGCCGGTCTCATGGCCATACATGTCGTTCAGGTGTTTGAAGTGATCGATGTCCACCAGGATCACGGCACCGATCTGCCCCGTGCGCCCATCCCGTCTCAGGGCGTGTGCCAGTCGTTCCCGAAACAGGCGCCGATTGGCCAGGCCGGTTAACGTGTCGTAGAAGGCCAGCTCGTGGATGCGTGCCTGGGCCTCTTTGCGGTCGCTGATGTCGACCACATGGGCGACGAAGTGGCTAATCGCGCCCGATCCCGTGCGCACGGGGCTGACGGCTGTCCAGGCGGGGAAGGTGCGGCCTTCCTTGTGCCGGATGATCAGCTCCCCCTCCCATCGGCCATCCTGTCGGATGCTGTGCCAGAGCTCGCGGAATGAGAGGCGGTTCGACCGGCTCGCGAGGAGGAAACGCGGGCGGACGGTGCGTACCTCGTTCGAGGTATAGCCGGTCAATTGAGCCAGGGCCCGATTGACCCGTTGGATCCGTCCACAGCCATCGGTGATGAGGATGCCTTGTTGGGCCTCGAAGGCTGCTGCGGCAATCTGTAACTCCTTCTCTCGCTGTATTTTTTCGGTCACATCCGAGTAGATCGTTACGAGGTCGCCGCTGGGAAGGCGAAAGACATAGTTATCGACCCAGACGTCCAGGCGGTCGTCGGTATAGTGAGCCGCCGGGAGATGCTCCGGTTGGCCGGTTCGACAGACCCGTTGCAGGACCGCGAAAAGCCCGATGGCCTCGATCCCCGGGAAAAGCCTGCGCACCCGTTGGCCGATGACGTCCGCGCGTTGCGCGAAACCAGCCTGGGTCAAGCCCGCACGGTTGAGCTCCCGAAAGACGAAATCCTGGCCGCTGTCCACGGGCTGATAGACGGCGACCCCATCGCTCATATTGTTGATCAACTCGCGGTAACGTAGCTCGTTTTCGGCGAGTGCCGCCTCGGCCTGTTTGCGCTCGGTAATGTCACGGCCCACGCCGACGATGCTCACGAGCTCACCGGAGGAATCCAAGAGGGCCTTGTTCCACCATTCGATCCATCGACGTCCCGCCAGGGTATCGGCCCGTTGTTCCATGTAGGCAGTATGCGGTGGGTCTTTGAGCGCGTTCAGGGTCGCACGCGTGGCGGCACGGTCCTCGGGATGCACGAAGGGTAGCCACGGTTGACCGATCAATGACGCTTCCGTTTGCCCGAAGGTGCGGCAATAAGACGGACTGGCGAATTCGAAACACCCCGAGTCGTCGAGTTTGATCACAAGGTCCGTTTGGTTCTCGACGAGCAGGCGATACTTGCGCTCGCTCGTTCGGAGGGCCTCCGCCCGAGCGAGATTGCCAAGGGCGAATGAGACGGTCTCGGCAATGCGTTCAAGGAGCTGGACGCTGTCCGTGCTGAACGGTCCGAGATCGGGGGCCGCGACCGACAGGACGGCCTCGGGCGCCGCGGGATTTCCGAGTCCGAGACACGCCGCCACCCCGAGGTCCTCGCCTGGATCGGTCGGTTGGGATCGTCTCAGGTGGCATCGTACGCGGGTCGCATTTGCCTCCGCCAGGTGGTTCACGGCGGCATCGGGGTTCCGGAACGCTGCGGGCAGCCGCTCGACCTCGCCGAGGGTGATAAGCCGTTCCCACGTGGCCGAGGCGGTGCGTTGATCCACCCAGGCGGCGGCGAAGTCACCGGCGGCTTGTACGACGTGGCAGACGTTGCGGAAGAGCTCGGTTCGATCATTCGCCCGAATGCTGGCGTCCTGGACCTCGGTCAGGGTTCGATACAGGCGTTGGAGACGGGTCTGTTCGAGCTCAGCGGCCTTGACGGCGGTGATCTCCTGGGTCGTGCCGATCACCCGTCGGGGCTCGCCGGTGGATGCGCGGTGCACCTCGGCCCGTTCGTAGAGCCATTTCACGCGCCCGTCGGGCATAATGGCCCGGTGTTCGACGCGGTACGGGATGTCACCGTGCAGGGCGCTTTGGTAGGCCTCGTCCAGGGGGGCCCGGTCATCCGGGTGGACACACTCGAGGAAGGCCTCGTAGGAGCTCGGGGCCCCCTCGGCGTCGCGCTCGAATAGCCGGAACAGGCCTTCGGACCAATGCAATTGATTGCGCTCAAGATCCAGTTCCCAGTGCCCCAACCCGCCGATCCGCTCAGCCTCCTGCAGGCTGTTTTCGCGCGCCTTCAGGGCTTCGGCGTAGGCGTGCTGGGTGGTGACGTCCGCGGCGGCGCCGTAGAGGTAGCCAGAATCCGGTTCTCGGGTCACCGACCAGAGGAGGCGGTGATAGGAGCCGTCCCGGTGGCGATGGCGGTTCTCGAAATGCACGATCCGGGTATCCGTCAGCAGGCGTTCCGTCTGCTCCCGGGTGAGGGCGCGGTCGTCCGGATGGATCAGGGTCTCATGGTGGACGCCGATCAGGTGGTGCGGGTCGTGGCCGAGATGCTCTTGCCACGCGGGATTGGCCCGTTGGATGAGTCCCGTTCGATCGGTGATGAGCAGCAGGTGCAGGGGGAGATCAAAGATGTGCTCGGAGGCCTGATGGGCCTCGACGTGGCAGGTGATGTCCCGGATGGTTCCAATCAGCCGTCGGACGTGTCCACGGTCATCGCGTTCGGCGTCGCCGAGGGCGTGCACCCAGCGTACGGAACCGTCGGCTCGACAGATCCGGAACTCGATATTGTGGCCGGTGGTACCGGCGAGACAGGCCGCCAGGTTGGTTCGCCAAGCCGGACGGTCATCGGGGTGGATGCGCGCGGCCACCGCCTCGAGTTGTTCCGGTGCCGTATCGGGATCAAAACCCCATAGCTCGGCCACGCAAGGCGACCAGTCGATCCGGTCGGTCGCGGGAGTCCAGGACCACACCCCGATGTTGGCCATCTGTAGGGCCTTGTAGGCATCGCGGTTAGACAGGGTCGAGCCGCCTTCCCGGCCAGCGCCCGAGGCATCCGAGGAATGAGCACACGACATAACGCATCCAGGCTTTTGAAATCGCTCGGGGTGGGTTCGCCCGTCGGGAACGGCGTGACCCGCTTTCCCGGTGATGCCACGCTCGCCGATCCGACGGGGCCGCGGGTCGCGTGGGGCTTGTTGCCGGTTGTGTGCGGCGTGTCGCCGAACGGATCACTCATTCACTATATCACGGGGCTAGGCGAACGCATGAAGGGGCGAGGACCGCCAGGGCATCGCAGGCGTCGATGCCCTGGCATGCTTAACTGCCATTGCGATACGCCTTGCCGTTGCTGCGGCCGTTCTTGCGTCCGGAGTCGCGAAGGCCCGCCCACAGAAGACTCAATTGGGTTTGGTACATATCGGAAAGCGAGTGTTCGCTGTTGCGCTGGATCGCCAGTGGGGTCCCGAAAAAGATGGCCAGCAGGGCGGTGAGTGTTTCTTCTACATCCGTTCGTCGGGGTAGTTCGCCTTCGTTAATGGCCCGTTTAAGGTTGGGCATGAAGATGGCGCGCAGGTCCTCCGCGACCAGATCTTTTTCTTCCATGCCTTCCGGAAAGGCGAGATGGCGTTCGGCTTCCGTCAGCGTTTTGAAGTGGATCGGTTCCCGGTGACGCGCTTCGAAGGCGATGACCTCGCGCATCAATCCCGGACGCTCACCGATCTCTGTGGCGATCTTGTCGAAGACGGCTTCGATTACGGCGAGGCCGGGCAACTCCTGCGCGAGCCGGCGCGCGCACCAGGAGACCTCCATGTTCCAGAACTGGATGAAATAGATCAGGACATCGATCTTTTTCGAGAAGTAATTGAAAAAAGTGGCCTCGGATATCTCGGCGGACTGGCAAAGATCTCGCACGGAGATCGAGTCGAGGGGTTTTTCTTCGAGACGTTCAACGGCTTTGAGCATGAGCGCCATCTTGGTCTGAGCATACTTGCGTTCGCGTAGTGTGAAGTCGTTGCGCGTTGTCAAACGACGGTCTCCCTTGGAGCGTTCAGGGTTGAGCGTCAATGGTTGATCCCACCTCGTCTTGACGATCCGAGGCGGGCAGCGAAAGATGAGACCCACGGACGCGGGCGGCAGGGCACGCGCTCGCCGCCCGCCTGGCGATCCGGGTGTGGAGTGTACCCCAAAGTTGGGGTCCACACCCTGTCGACGGATGTGGATTCTATCATACCGTCGGGCGCGGTACCGCCCGGCCCGTGTTCATCCCCGGATGAGGAGCCATCGATTCATGCCCGATTCCCACCTTCGGCGCTCCGATGAGGCGACAGGCTTTGACTTCCCCTGTCGATTCCCGATCAAGGTCATGGGAACGGACCCGGCGGGGTTTCCGGAGCGCGTCGCCGAACAGGTTCGCCGTCACCTCCCACCGGACGAGCCGCTTGAGATGCGTAAGCAGCTGAGCCGAAAGGGTACGTATGTGAGTGTTACGATAACTATCACAGCCCGGGATCGAACCCAGCTGGAGGCAATTTACCGTGACTTGAGTACCTCGGACGAGGTACTCATGACGCTTTAGATCGCTAAGGATCCATGGTCACTGCGGTGGGCATTGGGCCCGGTCACCGGATCGAGCCGGTCATCCGATGGCGGGGTCGGCGCGATTTCGAGACGACCTGGTCCGAGATGCGGGCGTTTACAACGGAGCGAGGACCCGAGCGCCTGGATGAGGTCTGGCTGGTGGAGCATCCACCGGTGTTCACCCTCGGGCTCAATGGGCGTCGTCAACACATCCACAACCCCGGTGCGATCCCGGTGGTGGCCTGTGACCGAGGCGGACAGGTCACCTATCACGGCCCCGGGCAGTTGGTCTGTTACACTCTCGTCGATCTCGGGCGGGC
>CAYFWJ010000100.1:0-10259 GCA_964346755.1 uncultured Ectothiorhodospiraceae bacterium | reverse complement strand
GACCAGGCCGCCGCAGAACCCGAGGCCCTGGCGGCGTTGCAGCAAGCCATTCAGACCGGTTATCAGGCCATCCGGGCCCGCCGTGCCGAGGCGGCGGGGGCGACCGCGGCGAGCGGACCCGAGCCCGAGCCGACCGGGGCCGTCGGCGGGCCCCGTGGCACACCGGAAACCGCCCCGGCGGCCGCGGAGTCCCCCGAGGCGCTCGCCTCATCGCCCCCCGGGGCGTCCCCGAACCAGGGGGGCTCGGTCATCGTGTTCAGCGGTCATCTGATCGATGCGCCGGATCGCCGCGAGCCGCGTTTTCCCGCGTGGCTCGAGCCACGGGTCAAACAGGCCCTCTGGGATCATTTGGTGGAGCGCAACCCGGTGGTCGGGGTCGGCGCCGCGGCCTGCGGGAGCGATATCCTGTTTCTCGAGGCGGTGCGACGTCTCGGCGGTTCGATCCAGGTCGTCTTGCCCTTCGATATCACCGATTTTATGCGCACCAGCGTGCTCGTCGATCGCCAGGGCCGTTGGGCCGAGCGCTATTATTCGATCCTTGAGCAAGCCGATTCCATCATCCTGGCCCAACCCCGACCGACGGGCCAGGACGGGGCGGATTTTGATCTGGGGAATCAGAAGGCCGATCGGGTCGCTCAGGAGATGGCCCAAGCCCGTGGGCTGGGACTCGAGTCGCTTGCCGTTTGGGATGGCCAGCCGGCGGCCGGACCGGGGGGGACCGCTTCGTGCGTGGAACGCTGGCGGGCTCAGGGGCCGGAGCCGACGATCATCGACCTCGCTGCCCTACGAGCCACCGCGGCGCCGGATCCGTGAGGGCTTGAGCCCTCGTCCGATTGGCTGTTCAATGCACGCGCCCCGCGGGTCGTCGCGATGGAGGCCGGGCGCGAACGCGGACCGCTCCAATCCCTTGAGTCCTTTATGCTCGCGACCGCCGCCGCGCCAGCCGCCTGGCACGTTCAGCCGCTGTTTGCTTCGAGCACGTTGCGCGCTTTTCAAGCCGAACGGGATGTGCTGCGCCAGCGCGTGCTGCCGGCGATCCAGGAGTGGCTGCCCCAGCAGCGCGGTCGGGTGCGTCTGGAGCCCGTCGATCTGCGCTCGGGGATTGGCGATCACCGACGCTCGAGTCGGTCGTAACGCGCGTCTCGAACCGGGCCCGATTCGGTTGACGAACGGTGCTGAGGGGAGACGACACGCAGGTCCGTCAACCCGGCCGGATAAAAGAGCTGATGGCCACGAACGAACGCGTGGGCGAGGGTTTGCAGGGCCGTCCAGGGCCCATCCCCGGCGAGGTGTCCCGTGACGGGGTCGGGCACCACGACGTGTCCGTCGCGGAGCTCCTCCAGGAGGCCGGCCATGGCGGTTTGGGCGTGTTCCAAGCGGGTCGTGGCGGCCGCGTCCGGGGCCCATGCACGAAGGGCTTCGAGGTGGGGGAAGGCCTCCTGCTCCAAGCGCGCATAGTCGCTGGCCGTGATGGTGGCCGCGCCTCGGCCGACGTCGATCAGCAACGGAGCCCAATAGCGCCAACCCAACCACCAGGCGGGAATCGCCGGGTCGGGGGAACGCAGGAACGTCCCCGAGCGAGCCCGGTAGCTCCAGCGCGTCTCCTGGGCATCCCGGGGGGCAACCCCGATTCGGGCCTTGATCTCATCGCCGAGCCGCAACCGACCCGGAACGTTCTGCAGATCGTGGCGGGTGACGTAGACTCGATCCGGGAATTGGGGATGGAGGGCGAAGCCCTTGGTTCCCCCCTCCGTTCCGCCATCCAGGAGGCGGAACATCCGCAACGACCAGGTGCGCCCCCCGATTTGACGCTCGATCTCGGCCCGTTGGTCCGGGTCTTCCAGCGAACCGACCCGGTAGATCCGCTGCCGGGAGGCATTGGATTTTGGGGGGTTCAGCCCGAGACCCCGCCGCGGGGCCGGGAGATGCGGCAGCAAACCGGCGCCCTGGGGGCTTTGTTGCGCCTCCTTGCGCAGGCGCTTGAGATCCTGCCGAGTCAAGTCATCCGCCGTCAGCACCCCCTTGCGCAAGAGACTCACCACTTCCTCGACACGGCTCATGCGCAGCCACGCGCGCTTTTGTTCGGCGCTGAAGTCGGCGGATGTGGCGATTCCACTGTGGATGAGTTGCACCGCTTGCCCCGAGTTGGCGCTGGCAATCCAATGCCGCCGGCGATCCTCGGCGAAGTGGGTGGGCACCGCGAAGCTGTGGTGACAGAGGGCGACAGCGTCATCCGGTCCGGCCTCATCCACCCAGCGTTGGACCAGGTAAGCGGGGACCTCGGGACGGGCGACGAGCCTATCGCGAATCAATTCGATGACTTGCCCGATGCGGGCGGCCTCCAGCCAGCCTTGGCGTTGGGCCGCGGTGAAGGCCTCGGGCCGCACCAGCGCGGTTCGCACCAGGGCCTTGGCTAGAGCTGCGTCCGCGGATTGGCGTAAGCGGGTCCGCTGGGCATTCGTCACCAGCCGCTCGAGGGGCAGGCGTTGGGTTAGCCACGTATCCCGAAGGAAGCGGTACCAGGCCCGCGTCGAGATGTGCTCCGAGGTGAGCGAGGCCGTGTCGAAGGCGGGCCAAAGGCGTTCTTTGAGGGGGCGCGGCGCGGTGGCCAGCAGACGCAGCTGCACCGGCAAGTCAAGCGCCGGAAACACCGCTTCTAGGGCCTCCGGGTCCCGTGGGATGAGCCCCCATGCGGCCAGGAGACCGGGCCAGGTTTTGGTCAAGCGATCTTTGAGGGCCGGCTGACCCGCGAGTAGGGCGGGCAGCAGATCCGCCCAAGGCTCCGGCACCCGCGCGATCAGATCGAGCAAACGCTCCAAGCGGGCCTTCCCCGCCGCGTGGGTCGCGGCGGCGTAGCTCAGTCCCGGTGCCGCCAGCTCGGTGGTCAGGGTCAGCGGTGGGACGTCCAATCCGCTGTTGCCGATCAGCGCGGTTTCGGGGGGCACCGCCGGGGGGTCGTCGGCGCGCAGCTGCTCGATCAACGCGCGCAACCAGGGGTTCCAGTATTCGGGAAGCGGGAGCCCCTGCAATTGCCGCGAATCCCGCAGCGCGAAACTCAGCAGCAAGGGCGCCTCGGACCAAGCGGCCTCGAGCAACACCACCGGCAAGCTCCGTTCGAGCTCACAGGCATAGGTGAGGGGCATGGCCCAGGCGGCCCGATCCGATCGATGGGCGTTCGCCAAGGCCTCGGGGACGCGGATCAGGTGCTCGGCGCAGAAGTATTCCTGTAGGGTCTCGTGGTAGAACCGTAGCTGAGCCCCTCCCTCCCCCTGATCGCGCTCGAGGAGGATTCCTTCCGCGAAGCGCTCGACGATGGGTCCGGCATCCTTCTTGAAATCTTCCTGCAAGACCTCCTTGGCCCAATCCTCCGGGATGGCCACCCAACCGCGGAGACGACTGAGGAAGGCGAGCTTGGCGAGACCCGACAGGAGCTGACGGTTATTCCACGAGCTCTTGAAGAGCCGCGCCCATCCTTGACGCCGGAAGTCGAGATCGGAGGTGGTCTCGGCGAAACGCCGGTAGAGCTGCGCCTGCCCCTCCGGGAGCCCCGCCCCGCGTTGCCGGCTGACCTCCGCGACCAGCGTGAGCAGGATGGGACTGCCACTCAGCAACGCCCCCGCCGGTTGGGCCTCGAGCTCCTCGAGCAAGGCGGCGGCCCGATCGGTGTCGTTCAGGTAAACGGCTAGCAGGGCCTGGCGCTGCTCGGTATTCAGCGCCTGTAGCCGCAGCGTGGGGAGTTCGAATCGGCAGGCAACCGTCTCGGGCCGGGCTGCGAGCACCAGGCGAAGCCGCGGGTAGGTTCGGAATAACGTCATGATATCCCAACAACACGCGAGGCGACGAGCGGGGGCCATCTCATTGAAGCCGTCGAGGAGCAACTCGAGTCGCTCGTCTTCGGCGAGCCGGTCGAGATCGTAGGGTGTGAGTTGACTCGCGGCCTGCACCAGATCCCAGACCCTGTATTCTTCGGTGTACTCGTTCAACGAGACGTACACCGTGACCAAACCACCCGCCTTGAAGGCCTTGGCTCGATCCAGGGCCAGCTTCTTGAGGCAGGTCGATTTGCCCGCGCCGGGATCGCCCAGGAGGATCACCTGGGGTTCCCGACCCAGAAGCTCCAGGGCCGGGGCCGAAACGGTATCGGCTGGTTCGGCCCCGGCAACGGCCAACGAGGGCTCGGAGACAGCCGCCTCATCGGTATCAAGGCGCCGCCACAGCTCCATGTCTGAATCCGGTCGAGGTGGGGTCTCGGTAGCCGCCCACGGATCCTCCGGGACCACCACCCAGGTGGCAGTTAACGGGATAAACAGGCGGTCCAGTCCCCTGTGGTCCTGGATGAACGCCTGCCTATAAGCTTCGATGCGCTTCTCCGTGCGCGCATCGAACGGGCCTGGATCGGCATTGTCGCGAGTGCCAGTCAAACGCGCGGCCTGTTCTTCGTTGGCCTGGATCTCACCATGGAGCCAACGGTGGAGGTCGTCGTGAAGCGCCCGTTCGAAATCCCGCGCCTCGTGGAATCGCTTGAAATAACCTTGGTAGGGTCCCTCACCGGACTCGATTTCGCGAAAGAACCGATCCACCATTCGGTATTGATCGGGATCGACATTCGGGCCGGGTTCACGGACACAGCGGTAGAGGAAGATCGCCGGACGACCGGTTCGCTGATAGGCCTCGTAGGCACTGACCCATTCGTATTCGGTGCCTGAACTGAAACGGCGGCCCGTCTTCTGATCGACGACCGGGGTGCCCATCCGCGTCCACAACAGCGTGATCAGCAGATCCACCTCCGAGGCCTCCGCCATGTATTGGTCAACGGTCCGTTGGGGTCCCTGGCCCATCACCGGCGGGATATAATGCTCAAATCGCAAGGGCTCGAGAACACAGTAGCGACGGATGTACTCGTTGCGGTTGAGGCGATCGATCACCTCATCGGCGAGCTGACGCTCCGTTGTCAGGTCCCCCGGCGATGAGATGAAAATGCGAAACCGATACACCCAGCGCGCCGGGTCCATAACGCCTCTCCTGTGAATGTGTACATGCGATCGAAGACGGTGAGACCGTCCGCCAGGCCCCATGGGTCCGGGCATTGTACAATCCCGGGTTGGTCGGGAACGAATCCGACGATCCCCGTCGACCCGCTATCCGAGGCCACACGAGCCCGGCACCGGGCTTCATCAGTCCGGGCTTCGTGGCCTTGATGACGCGGTGCTCCCCCTGAGCGATCGGGCATGGTCCGGTGGTCTGAGGCGGCTGGGGATCGCCGGCCGAGCCCGAGCCGGCCTATTCGGTTCGGGCCGCATCCGGCATGAGGACACGCGAGTCCATCGGCTGCACCTGCGACGAACACCCGTGACGAACGGTGGGCCAACGGCATCGGATCGTGCTGACTCCCCCAGCGCCAGAGTCGAGGGTATCGTTACGGCGTTCAACCGCCGAAGATACGGGTGAAGAAGCCCGTTGCAAATCCCACCGCAGCCAACAGAAGAATGGCGCCGACGATCCAGGGTAACGCAGTTCGCATGAGCAAGACTCCAGGGTTGTGGTCGATTTTCGCGAAGGCTATCATTGATCGGGATTGTCCCAAAGAGATCCATTCGACCCCCGCGGGCCACTCACACGAACGTCGTGCCAGACGAGGTACGCGGAAAGACCGCCTGAGCCCTGTCCGGTTCATGATCTAACGATTGCGTCTTAGTTAACCTTCTCCCGCTCGGGATCATGGCGACTGCCGAAACCCATTGATACGCGAACGGATGGTTGTTTTCGGCCGCGCATCCCACCCAATTCAAAGGACACGAATACCCCCCATGCACCAACCGCAATTCCGCCTCCTCCACGGCATCGTCCATCTATTCCACGACCTCCGCGGGCTGTTCGTGTTCATTGGTGTGGTCGGGATTCTCGGTGTCGCCGGGCACATGCAGTACTTTGCTCAAGCGGACGCGGCGCATCCCCTGACCGAGGGAACGTGGGCGGATGCCGTCTTCCGGACCATCCAACTGTTCGTGCTCGGCGCCGGTTATCCCCCCGGGCCCAAACCCGTGCTGCTGGAACTCGCACGCTTCGTCGCCCCGTTGGCCCTCCTCTGGGCCGCACTCGCGACCGTATCACGAGCCCTGGGCGAGCATACCCGTTTGGCGAATGCCCAACGTCACAGCATCGTGGTTGGGGTGGGCTTGCGGGGGATGGAACAGGTCCGGCACCGCCGAGACGCGCGCGATTCACTCGTCGTGGTGATCGAGACCGATCCGAGCAACGAGTGGCTGGCGGTCTGCCGAAAACTCGGTGCTATTGTCTTGGAAGGAGACGGCACCCAAGCGGAGATGCTGCGACTCGCCCGGGTCGATTACGCCGCGCGGGTGTATTTCACGACCCATGACGATGCGGCGAATCTGGACGGGGCGTTGCAAGCGGTGCGACTGTGGCAGGAGCGGCCCCGTCACCCGGGCGCGATCACCATCGCCGCCTCGGTCACCGATCCGCTGCTGCGGGATGTGCCCGAGCGTATCCACGTTCCAGGAACGCCGCGCGTTCAGACCTTGAATCGCTGGGCGGATACGGCGCGTCGGTTGCTCGACGAACATCCGCTCGATCACCGTCCGATCCGGCCCGAGTCAGCCGAGCGGGTGCATCTCATCGTGATCGGCTTTGGGTTCATGGCACGAGAACTCGTGCTACAGGCATTACACCAGGGAAGCTATGCCAACGGTAAACCGCTACATGTCACGGTCGT
This sequence comes from uncultured Ectothiorhodospiraceae bacterium, assembly GCA_964346755.1. GTDB lineage: Bacteria > Pseudomonadota > Gammaproteobacteria > CAYFWJ01 > CAYFWJ01 > CAYFWJ01. Next base: position 3,526 of record CAYFWJ010000100.1, on the reverse strand, counting down.
GGATCCCGATGCCGGGAAAGAGACGTCATTTCGCGCGCGTTTCCCTTCATTAGACGACATTGCAGTGGTCCGTTTTTGGCAGGGCTCAATGGAGGACCCGGACATCCGCACGCGCCTCGAAGCGGAAGTCGCCGAGCCGAACACAATCCCCACCGTCGCCATCTGCGAGGAAAGCCGCGCGGAGACCTTGACCCAGCTGCATCTCTTACCCGCCTCGCTGCAGGATCCGGCGATCCCGATCCTGGTGGAATTTTCCGGAGACCCGCAACTGGTCAATCCAAGCACCGGTGTTCATCCGTTCCGCATCGATCGAGACGACAGCCGTGTCGCAGAGCGTATCGATCGGCTCGCGTGTGCCCATCATTGGCACTACCTCATGCACCGGGCGACGGATCCGAACCGGTCGAGCGATCCTGACGATCCCGCCTTACGCAGTTGGGACGAGCTCCCGGAGCGCTATCGCTGGTCCAATCGCCATCTTGCCGATCATACCCCGGTCAAACTTCGCGCTATCGGCTGTACCTTGGTCGATGCGGATGCGAATGCCGCTCCATCGGCGGCACTCACCGAGGCCGAGGTCGAACGCTTAGCCCACATGGAGCACCAACGCTGGGTGAATGAGCGTCGGCTTTCCGGTTGGCAGCTCGATGATGAAGGAAGCCCCAACGCTCGATCCAGCCCCCACCTCGGCCCCTATGACGAATTACCCGCGACGATCCAGGAGTACGACCGGCGGATCATTCGCGACTTACCGAATATCCTCGCGAAAGCCGATCCCTCGGCACGGATCGTTCGCAATCCAATAGACCCCGAAGGCGGGGCGCCCCAAAGCAGTGAGCCGCAAAACGCCGGATCGGAGATGTGATCGCCCGCCGAATCGACGACCACCCCACCTCGACAACAAGGTTCGAAGGAGGCGTCGGTCCGACCATGCGTGCCCCTAAAACCGGTGATGGCCGGTTCGATGACCGTCTTTAGAGCGAAACGGAGCGACCGCAATGCGTCTGATACTTTCCAACCAGCTAATGGATCAAGTCTTGTTGAAGAATATGAATCAGAAGGACCGCCGAGCCACGTCGCAGTTTCTGAATAGAATTCGCGAAAACCAGGGCAGTTCCGGCCTCAACGTGGAGCCGATTCAATCCGCTCACCCAAGGCACCGCCACAACCTGCGTAGCGCCCGGGTCAACGATCGCCTGAGAGCCATCCTCTACAGCAAGGGCGATGAGATGATCGTCCTCTACATCGACGATCATGATGCGGCTTATGAATGGGCCCGGGGACGGCGTTTCGCCCCCCATGAGCTGACAGGTCATCCACAACTCTATCGTATCAACGAGATCCCGGAGGAGGTTCCGGCCCAAAGCTCAATCCCGGACCTGTTTGCAGGTTTCTCGGATGTCTATCTGCAGAAGCTCGGGGTTCCTCAGGATTTCCTCCCGCGGCTCCGCACGATTCGCCACGAAGATGAGCTTCTGGATGCAATCAACGAGATCCCCGAGGATGTTGCGGAACGGTTGTTTGCCCTTTATGACGGTCAGCCGGTAACCCCCCCAGATCCCGTAACCGGCATCCCCTGGCATCATCCGGATGTTCGGCGTCATTTTCTGTCGATCCACGATGACGAAGCCATCGAGTCCTTCATTTCCGGCTCCATGGCCCGCTGGATGAACTTCTTGCATCCAACCCAGCGGGAACTGGTCGAGGGCGAACATCGGGGTCCGGTCAAGGTGGCCGGCGCCGCCGGCACGGGCAAAAGCGTGGTTGCCCTGCACCGGGCCCGTCATCTCGCCCGCCAGGGCTATCGGGTCTTGGTGACGAGTTTCGCACCGATCCTGTGCTATCACCTACAGCACCAGTTGGAACAACTTTGTACCCCGGAAGAACAAGCCAAGATTCGTATCATCACGGTTCGCGCGCAGGCTGAGGAGCTCGTTCGCCAAACAGGCCGGGCACCCAGGATTGCCTCCGATGAACAAGTCCAACAAGAGTTGGCGACCGCTTGGCGGAAACAGCGTGAAACGGCGCAACGTTTCAGCTTGAGCTTCGTCCGCAGTGAATGGACCCATGTGATCGCGGCTCAAGGGCTATTGACCCTCGAGGAATACCGCCAAGCCCGGCGAACCGGGCGTAAGCGAGGCCTGCAGGCCACACAACGCGAGCGTTTGTGGACGATCTTCGGCGGGGTTTTTGATAATTTGGCCAAAGCCGGATATGCCACCTGGCCGGAGGTGATCCGGGAAGCCCGTGCGGCCCTCGAGCAGGGGCAAGTCGATGCCCCCGTGGACGCGGTCATCGTGGACGAGATCCAAGATTTGGACAGCCAGGATTTGAACTTTCTGCGCGTGCTCGCCGGTGATCGACCCGATCTGTTGATGTTACTCGGTGACAACGGCCAACGTCTGTATCCTGGTGGTTACAGCCTACTTGCCCTCGGTATCGACGTGCGAGGACGCGGACGATCGCGCACGCTCACCGTCAACTACCGCACGACCGAGCAGATCCGCCGCTTGGCGGAGCAAGTCCTGCCCGCTCCGCTGCCTTCCGGAGATGAAGAGGAAGATGCCGAAGCGGAAGCCCGCTACGCCCGTAGCTCAGTGTTGAATGGTTCAAGCCCGCGAATCCATAGATGCCAGAACAAGGAGGAGGAGCAACGGGCCTGCATCGAGCAGATCCGCGCTTGGATGAGTGCACCGGAACGAACCCCGGCTCCTCACGAGATCGCCGTTTTTGCCCGGACGCCTGATTGGCTCGCTACGCTCGCCGAGGTTTTGCCAAAGAACGGCGTCCCCGTCCATCAGTTGGACGATCAAGAAGACCTGGCAGCCGCTACGGATCAAGTCCATATCGGGACCATGCATCATGCCAAAGGGCTCGAGTACAAGCGGGTCATGTTACTCGGATGCGATGCGGACACGTTGCCTCATCCCTCCGTTTTTGCAGACCTCGAAGACCAAGACGATCGCGATTACGCGGATCGACGCGAGCGTCGCCTACTCTACGTCTGCATGACACGTGCCCGAGATGAACTGATTATCACATGGTCAGGCTCGCCGAGCCCGTATTTGCGAAATCTTCAACCGGTTTGAAGCCACTATCCGCGAGTGGACTTGACGGACCTTGGAAGGACCCTTCGATCTCAAGGGGGCGGCCCTCGGACGACGGATCGCCCAGGGGGACGCCCCACCCGGCGGTGCTGAGTTGACCTTGGGGCAACCCGGGGCGCTCGGTACGCACACGAGCGCGTCAGCCCATCGGTTAGCCGCCGGAACGGCAGCTTGCATTGCGGCCTGATGGGTCGAGGGGGCACGGACACCCATCGTGGCTTCAAACCCTCCCGGCGCCGAGGGGGCATGGACACCATCGGTGCCTCAAACCCGCCTGGTGTAGGGGTTTACGTAGTGACGTATCGCCGGGGGGCGGGACGTTGTTGGGTATCGCCAGCCGGGTTCGGTGTCACCATCCGCCCCGACTCCCTGGCGACTGGGTTCCGGCAGTCCCTGCCGGAACGACGGGGGAGGATGGG
>CAYFWJ010000099.1:6277-10329 GCA_964346755.1 uncultured Ectothiorhodospiraceae bacterium | reverse complement strand
CAAGCGATGCTATCCTGCCAATACCCCTGCCATGAAACGTCAACACGCCCTAGCCCGCTCGCTCGTCCTCGAGAATGAGTGATCTGGCTCCTGTGGGGCCGACTTGGCGCGTTTCCCAGCTGGGTGGCGCCGATCTCTGCCCCGAATCATTGCCCATGCGGGCTTTTATGGACCCGTTCGCCCGGTTGACGTGGGGGACGAGTCGGCCGATAGTGGCCGTGAGGCGGGTGGATTGTGGATCCGTGAGCCTGCTTTCAACAAGGTTGAGCCAGGGGACGAGGCGCGTGCCTCTTTGAACTGGCCAGCGTGACGGATTCGCCATGCCCGATCGAGCTCCGCACCCCCCTCGGTGCCATTGGTTGCGTGCCCTGCTGATCGGCGGCCTCGCTTGGATGCTGGCCGTCCCCGCCGCCGCGGGCGAACACGATTCGGTGATCCACATCGGGGTCCTGGCCAAGCGCGGCGCCCCCCAGACCCGCGATCGGTGGCAGCCAACCCTCGATTATCTCGCCGAGCAACTGCCGGGCCAACGCCTCGAGCTGGTGAGCCTGAGCTTCGATGCCATCGACCCGGCCGTGGCAGCGGCCCGGGTCGACTTCGTCCTGGCCAATTCCGCCTATTATGTCCGCCTGGAACACGACCATCACGTGCGGCGCATCGCGACCTTGCGCAACAAGCACAACGGTCGCGCGGTGACCCGTTTCGGTGGGGTCGTGTTGGCCCGCGCCGATCAGCGCGACATCCGGCACCTCCCGGATATCCACCAGCGCCGTTTCGGCGCCGTCCACCCCGAGTCCTTCGGCGGCTATCTGATGGCCCTGCACGCCCTCGACCGGGCCGGCGTGAGGCCGCGCCGCACCGAGTTCCTCGGCACCCACGATGCGGTGGTCTACGCCGTGCGCGACGGTCGCATCACGGCGGGAACCGTGCGCTCCGACACCCTCGAGCGGATGGCGGCGGAGGGCAAAATCGAATTGGACGCGTTCCGGGTGATCGCTGATCGTTCCGCCGGCAGCGGCTTTCCGTTTCGCCACAGCACCCCGCTGTACCCCGAGTGGCCGCTGGCCGCCCTTGCCCATGTGCCCGACGACCTGAGTCATCGCGTCGCGGTCGCCCTGCTGCAGCTTCCGCCAAGCGCCGAGGCGGCGAAGCTCGGCCATTACCTCGGCTGGGCGGTGCCACTCAACTATCAGCCGGTCCACGAACTGCTGCGCGATCTGCAACTGTCCCCCTATCACAAGCCGGGCCGGGTCGATCTGCGCACCTTGGCCACCCAACAGCCCGAGACGGTGGCGCTGGTCGCCCTGGTCCTGCTGCTGCTGAGTGCCTACATGGTCAATATGCGCGGGCTCAACCGGGCCCTGGTCCAGTCCGAGCGCTTCGCCCAGCGCAAGGCCGAGGAGGCCGATCAGGCCCGGTGCGCCGCCGAGGCCATGGCCGAGCAGGCGGAGCGCTATCTGAACATCGCCGGCAGCATCATCGTGGCCCTGGACCGCCGTGGCCACGTCGAGCAGATCAACCAAAAGGGCCGCGACCTGCTCGGCCACGACCCAGCCGAGGTCATTGGCCGGGACTGGTTCGAGTTTTGCGTCCCGAGCAGCGAACGGGGCCCGGAGCGGCGGCTGTTCCAGCGCCAGATGCAGGGCCTCGCCGAGCCTATCGCGCACGGCACCTCCGAGATCCTCACCGCCGACGGCCGGACCCGGATCATCGATTGGGACCACACGCTGCTGCGCGACGCGGACGGCCAGCCCGCCGGGCAACTCCGTTCCGGGCTCGATAGGACCCATCGCGTGGAAATGGAGCAGCAACTGCGGACCTCCCAGGAGTGCTTCGACAACGTCGTGCGCAAGAACCGCACCGGCATCCTGCTGGTCAGCGCACAGCATGCGATCCTATTCGCCAACCCGGCTGCGGAGCAGCTACTCGGCCAATCCGCCGAGCAGCTCCGGGGCACACCCTTCAAGATCCCCCCGCCCGACGGGCGCGCCGAGATGTCCATCACCCGCTTAGGGGACGATGCGGGTACGGCCGAGCTCTCGGTCTCCGAGACGGAGTGGTACGGCACCTTAGCCTACCTGGTGATGCTGCACGACATCACCGAGCGCAAGGCCGCCGAGGCCGAGATCCATCGTTTGGCCTATCACGACGCGCTCACCGGCCTGCCCAATCGCAGCCTGTTCCGCGACCGGCTCGAGCACGCCATTCGCCAGGCCCAACGCAACGGCCGCCAGGTCGGGGTGCTGTTCATGGACCTGGATCGGTTCAAGGATATCAACGACTCGCTCGGCCATGCCATCGGCGATGAGCTGCTCAAGGGCGTTGCCGCGCGGCTCCAGCAGCGGATGCGGGCGTCGGATACGGTGGCGCGCATGGGTGGGGACGAATTCACTGTGCTCGTCGAGGACGTCCAGCGCCTGGAGCAGCTCGACCAGCTCGCGCAGACGATCCAAACCACGCTGCAGGAACCGCTGTTCGTCGCCGACCGGGCGCTATTCGCCGTGCCGAGCATCGGGGTCGCGGTCTACCCCAGGGACGGGCCTGATGCCGAGCGCCTGCTGCGCTGTGCGGACGCCGCCATGTATCAGGCCAAACGTGCCAAGCGCGAAGGCATCGCCAGCCACGAATCGGTAGGGAATCGGTAGGGAGCTGACCGAAGCGGCCCTCGCCCGAGACACCGCTCATGCGCTGAAGGTCCTCGGCACCCTGACCGAGGTCGGCATCGTGCGGCATCTGGATGACTTCGGCACCGGCAACGCCTCGCTCAGCCTGTTGCACCGGCTGCCCTTCGACACAGTCAAGGTGGACCGCCGCCTTGTACACACCATCCACGGCGACCCGGGCGACGCCCGCGTGATTAGCGCCATCATCGCCATCATCGCCATGGCCCACCCGATGGACACGCACGTGACCGCTGAGGGCGTCGCGACCGAGGCCCAGCACCAGGCCCTGCGCGCGCGACTGTGACAGGGGCCGGGGTTGGCTGTACGGCCGGCCAGCCCCCCCGAGGCGGTCCCGGCCGTCCTGGGGCAGCCCCAGGGCAACGTGGTGGCAATGCCCCGCCGGGGATAACGCCATCGAGGCCATCCGGGGCGGGATAACCGGCGCTCCAAGCCCGTTCAGGGGCCGAGGGGCCGCTCCCGTGCCACCGCCATCGCGCCGGGCCAACATCGGCGCCGGCGCGCGCATCACCGGCCCGCGGGGCGCACCCGGTTCCCAGCGCATCGCCGGCCCCGACCTCGACGGCATCCCCCGGAACCTAACGGCTGATCGGCGGCCTCGGCATCGCCTGGGTTGACTGCGCCGGGAAATCGCACCGGAATCCGGCGACGGATTGTCGTTTCCGCTGATCGCATTCAGCCTCAGCCTGCTCGACGGGCCTCACGGAGTCGCTGCGGTCCCGCCCAACAACCGAGACGCCACCCAACGACTCATCGGAGGCCGCCTCATCAAGGCAGCCAGGTGCCGTTTTGCGAGCCACGCGCGTTGCGGCCGCCCCAAGGGAAGCCCTTCGATACCCTCCCCAGTCCGTCAGATAACCGCCCCCTAGAATGCAACGCCCCGTCGGGGGCGAGGGCTCCGCAGGCCACGGGAGGCAGCGCGCGTAGGGTTCCAATGGGCCAGACCACACCCACAGCCCGCTGATCCCGCGGGGCGCTCGTGCCTCCGCCCGGTGGACGACCTGACGTCGTTAGGCGCTGGTGAGGGGCCCTCTGGGGCATCCCGCGCGGTTCGCGCCGCCGGGAATACACAAAAAAGGCCGTTTGTCAATTGTACTTAAGGGAAATTTACAGCGAGCGGCCGGTGCGCTACCGTGCCTTCTTGAAATCCCGAAATGATCCCCATCAGGCCGACCTCCGGCGGTTCACCCCACTGGAGGGTGTCGGCGGTGTCCGATCCGCCATCCGGGATGAAGCGATGCCTCCGCCTATCCGGGCGCACCGCTGGACGGCCTGGTTCGCTTGCCCGGGTCGCCGGGTTCGCTCGCGCAGGGGACCGGGGTCGTCATGAGGCGGTGCCTTGGGGACGCCGTTGCCGGGATTATACCGGGC
>CAYFWJ010000099.1:0-6177 GCA_964346755.1 uncultured Ectothiorhodospiraceae bacterium | reverse complement strand
GAGAGGCCGATGCGGGTCGGTGGCGTCGTTCGTTTGCGCTCCGATCGGCAAAAACCGGAGGCCCGAGGTGCTTGGCGCCGCCCAGCGCTTGAACCGGGGCTCGTAGCCCTGATGCCGCCCTGCACGATTCCCCAACCGGGTTGGGCGGGTGGATCATGAGCCAACGATCGGTCGCTTCGCTCGCAGGCTGATAGGAATCCTCGCTCACACGCGTCTCACCCCCTGAACTGGCTCATGGAGGCTACTGTGCGCCCGCGCTTCAAACCTCGATTCCGCTCATGCGGGTTTTTGCTCCTACTACTCCCCGTCTTCATCCAAGCCGCGCCGATCGAACGCGACATCACGGAACGGCTGCGGGAGGACGGATGGACGCGCAATGCGGCCGAAGCGGTCGCCGCCCTGAATCACGAGCTTTACGCGATGTGGCAGGACGAGGCGCCGGGCAAATACCACCGCACGTTGACCCGATTGGGCCATCTCGGGGGCTATCCCGACGCCCTCTACTTGCTCGAGAACCACCCTCAATTCGCTGGAGTCCTGGCTCGCGCCCACCATCCCGATCGCCTTGCCCAGACGTTGTACGACAGCGGCTGCCTGACAACCCTCGAGAACACCCTCGTGCACCTGGCCGATCCCGCATCCACCGCCCGCCTGACACCGGTCCTCGAAACCCATGGCCATCGCCTATGTCGGCTGCTCGAGGCGGATTACCCCGGGGTCCTGAATGTCATGACTCGGCCCGTCGGTCATGAGCCCGTTGCGGCCTATCAGGACTGGCTCGGGGACGCCTTCGATACGCTTCTCCAGGGTGACGAGGCGGTCATCGCCGATTTCCTGACCTTCCTCGAGCGCAATCAGCACGTGCTCCGCAAGCGCATGGATGAGGATCCGACCTTTGCCGATCGATTCGCGAACGAGGCCTGGCCGGGCCTCCTGCGTGTCGCGGCGGACTCGTCGCGTCACCCCTTCCGGGATCACTTCCACCTCATCGCTAACTGCAGCGCCACCGAGCAGGGCCAGGATGGCAAGTACTACGACGTCGCCCACCTCGAGCCCCGTATGTGCCGCCACACCTGGGACCTCCTGGCCACGCCCGATGGCCGAACCTTACTCGCCGATGTCGACGATAGTGAGGATCTCGCCAACGTCGTGGGTGCCCTCTACGGCTCGCACCTGTGGAATCGCGATCCCGCCTTTCGCCAACAGGTCATCGTGCCGACCTTGAAAGCCAAGGACGAAGAGACCTTGTCCGGGATTATGCGCTTCGGTGAGAACGCGCGCTTCCGGGCGCTCATGCGTCGTGAACAATCCTCCTATTTCCGCCAACGTATCGTCCGCTATCTCCATAAACAGTGCACGTCATCCACCCGCTGCCCGCGACTCGATGACCACGTCGCGACCTTGGCCGGGATGTCCCATGGGGCCCTGGGGGACGAACTCTATGAGTTCAGCAACCCGCCGTCCGGATTTCACACCTGGCTCCCCGGGTATGGCATCGTGCGGGCGACGGGTAAGACCCTATCGGGACGGCCCCTGAATACCAACGATTACGTCTTGCTCGGTCTCGATGCGGTGAGTTTTATCGGCGCGACTCGTGCCTTGAAGGTCTTTCAACGCGGCGCAAAAGCGGGCCAGGGCGGGCACAGTGTTAGCAAATCCACGAACGGGGTCCGTCGCGGCACGGGCGCGGGCTCGAAGATCCAACAAGCTAGCGATTTGCGCAACCTCGACCGACGACCGGGTAAGTGGCTTGAACATGTCAAACAAACCGCTCAAAAAGGCATCCATCAAGTGACCGGACGCATCAACATCACCCCATGGATCCGAGCGACCTTCAAAGCATCCGGTCTCGGGCGGGCGACCGTTAAAAAGGCGACACAACTCGACGCCCGGATCTTCATGCGGAAAGACCGCCAGGTCGTCGTCGATGCCTCGCAGTCGACGAACAGCCTCCTCAAGGAGACCGCGGCGAACGCGCTGGCCGACGTCGCCGGTGAGCCAGCCAGCACCGCCGTCGAGCTTGGCGTTCGTTACGGTCGACCGGCGTACGAGTCCTTCTCCGCGATCCAGAAGAACCACGCCTACTGGTGGCTCGAGCTGGCCGCCCAACCCTGACGACCGGGAGATTAGACCCGATGCGCTCCACGAACCTGATCGGATTCGCCGTCCTCACGTTGGCCCTATTGAGCCCCGGGCCGAGTGAGGCACGCGGCCTCTGGGACAACCTCCTGCGCCAATCCGCCGGTGTCGGGGACAACGTCCCGATCACTCGGGCCGACGAGCTCGCCCGCCAGCTCAGCCGCTCCAAGACCGTCACTCGGCGGGTCGATGACTTGACCGGCTCGGCCGGCGCCCTCGGCCGGCGGGCCCGCGTTCGCGCCCTATTGGGCCAGTCGCTCAAGCAGAGCGATTCCGGGCTCGTGCGTCAGATTGAGCAACTGGATACCGGCGCCCAGAATGCGGCCCTCATCTTGGCCCGAGGCGGGCAGACCCTCAAAACGAACATCCCGGATATCGCCACCCGCGGCCGCTTGATGCGGCAAGGCGGGCCGGAGCTCGTCGCCGCCGCCGGGCTGCACGGCAAACCCATCACCCGGGCGGCCTTGCGCCTCGATGCCGCCCTGTCCAGCGGCCGTCTCGCGCTTCCCCCCGGCGTATCGAAGGTCACATTACAGGACTTCGGACGCGTCATGACCCGCGGCGGCAAGGCCAGTGCGCGATTCTGGAAGAATAATATCCGACCCCATTGGGGCAAATGGCTGACCGGCGGGGTCGTCGCAGCCTGGATCGCGAACCCCGATGGGTTCCAGACCGCGGCCGGCGAGCTCTCGGAAGCGGGAGCTCGCCGGGTCGGCGAGTTGGTGGGCGCCGTCGGCGGGGGTGTCGTGCGAGGCGTCGGCGAAGGCGCCACCGAAGCGGTCCGCTCGATTGGCGCCGGTCTTCGAGTCGGCTTTCTCAGCAGCCCCGCCTCCTTCGCTGGGCTTCTGCTCCTGTTGTTGGGGGGCAGCCTATTCTTTCGGCGACCGCGTCAGTGGTTGTCCGCCCCCATCCGCTGGCTTCAAGGTGAAGAAGCCACGCCGAACACGCGCCGCCGCTCCTCCCATCGGGGAAGTCGTCGGCGCTCCCCTCGGCGTTGACCCCGATCGGTACGGAAGACACGACCCTGTTGTTTCACCTCGCTAGCAAAGTGACTACGACCCATGAGCGACCCCATCTATTACTACCGCTTCGGATTATATGGCTCGACGGCCTCCGGCAAGACCACCCTGCTGACCGCCTTGTCCCTACGGGACACCCCATCACCCGAGGGCTACACCGCGATCTGGCGCCGCGATCTGCACAAAGGTAAGCCAGCAGCCGAAGCGGCCGAGCCCATCTTCGAGCAGGCCCGGGAGGCCCTCCAAAACGGCAAGGCCGTCGACCCCACCCGGGTCGCCGACAAGCAACTCATGTACTTCTTCGAGTTCGCCGATCCCGAGCGCGGGCACTTCATCGCCGAGATCACGGATTTCTCCGGCGAGCTCTTCGGCAACCTCTCGCAAAGCGAACTCCGGGACGCGCTGCAGCAGCACCTCCGGGAGATGGACGGGATTGTCATACTCGCCCCGATGCTGCGTGATGCCGGTGACTCGAGCGAAAAGGCCGCGTACGTCTCCGAGATTCGCAGTCTTCGTGAGGCCTTTGCTGAGCTCTATGATGAGAAGCGCCTCGATAAGCAGGGGATGGGGTCTAATCCCGTGGTCCTGCTGATGACCAAGTGGGACCATCAAAGCGATCTCACGGGCTCTCCGGACGCGGAATCGGCCAAGCTGACGGAATTCTTGGAGAACACCGAGGAGCCCCCACCTCAGGTCGTCTTCTATCAAGGCCTAAAGAACAAGGTTCCCCAGGAGGACTTGGGGGTCTATCCCGTCAGCGCCCTCGGGCCCAGTCAACTCATCACCGACGAACAGGGCCGGGAAGTCGAGGTACCCAAGACGACGTATCCCCTCCGATCCTTCGGCATCGAGGCGCCCTTTATTTGGCTGGTCCGCCGCACGGATCACCTCGCACTCCAGGAGTTCAACGAACGGCACCAGCAGCTCACCGCGGGCTTGAAGACCTTTTTCCCGCCGTGGCCCCGTCCCGTGGGCCGACACCTGGCCCAGGGTAAGGCCCTATTTCATCGCTTCCGCGAGGACTCCGAGCCGGCCCAGAAACTCCAAACGGAGCTTGCCCGGGCCCGCAAGGCTTGGCTCGCCCGCACCGCGACTCTCGGCGTGCTCTTTATCCTCGGGGTCGTGCTGGTCGATATGGCCTGGATGGCTTCCCAGCGCTATCCGCTGCGGGCGGAGAGCACCGCGCCGGATGCCACCGCCGAAGATGTCCAGGCCTATCGCACCTGGCTGGCGGATTACGCGGATAGCCGGGTGCCACGATTCGCTCACTTGGTTTTTCCCCCGGGCGCAGCCCGGGAGGAACGCAACGGGCTACTCGCCGAAGCGGAAGAGGCCTGTTGGCAGCGGACACAACAGGCTGAAGCCCTCTCGGATCAAGCAAACCAGGCGCGTGTCTGCCTGGAGCGTTTCCCTCAAGGGGAACACCAGCAACAACTGCAACAGATCCAGGATGAATGGGCCAGCGTGCGGCGCCAGCAGGTCGATAAACAAGCCTGGGCCCAAGTCGAGGCTGCCAGCACCCTGAGCGAAAAAGCCCGCTACGCCGAGGCCTACCTCGATAAAACCCAAAACTTCGGGACGCATACCGAGGAAGCCTCGGCTATCATCGCGCGTTATCAATCCCGACAGGACTGGCAATCCTTTCGTGCCGCCTACGACCGACACATGGAGCGCGGCCGCCTCGCCGAGGCCGCACGGTTGCTGGACGGTCGCGCCGAATCGAGCGATAAGCTCCAAAACCTCAAATCCAATTTCAAGACTCGGGCCCCGAAGCGGATGGACGAGCAGATCCGCAGCTATATTGCGGATCAACGGTGGGAAGACGGCCAGCAAGCCCTCGCGCGTTACAGACAAATGCCGGCCGCGTTCCGGACCCCGGCGATGCAAACCGAGTTGGACACACTCCAGCAAGCGCTCCGCGAGGCTTGGGACCGCACCCTCTATGCCAACATCCAAGCCCGGCCGAGCCGCAGCCGCCTGAACGAGTACCTGAACACCGCCCCCCTGCAGTCCATGGAGACCGAGGTTCAGGCCTATCTGGGGTACCTCGACACCGTCACGGGAACCCTGGATCCCACGATCCAGATCACCCGGATCGAATGGGGAGCGAATTACAAGAATACGGATATCCGTTTCGCCGTCGACGATCGATCCAGAGACAAGCGGGTCGTGGCCAAAAAGAAAGAACCCCTGCGCAACGTCACCGCGATCAAACTCTACAACAAACGACTCCGTGACACGGTCGAGCTCAACATCTCGTTGATCGAGGACCATCTGTTCGGGGAAACCGAATTCGGTCGGACACAGCGCCGGATCAGTCTCGAGCAGCTTGCTCGACCCTTTTCCCTAACGTTCGATGACGACGATAAGATCACGCGAGTCTGGATCCATATCACCAATCTCCCGGATACACCCAAACTCCCCGCTTGGAACGCATAACAATGAAACCTCTCCTGATTCTCCAAACCCCGCGCTCCGATTTCAACTACCGCTACGTCGTCCCCACGGGCGAGGCACTCCGTGAGACTCAGGTCAACGACCGGTTCGCGGCCATCATGCCCGACTTCGAGGATGAAGACGCCACCTACCGTCAAGGGAATGAATACATGGCCGCGCGGCGGCGGGTCCAACAGACCCGCTCGACCCGCATCGGCGATGAGGTGCTCGCCCTGGTGGGGATCAATCCGGCCCGCCTCACGCCTGCGCAACAAACGGCCATTGCCGAAGCCCTCCAAAACCGATTGGCCCATGAGGTCGACACCCTCGTTCGCGAGGGCATCTCATGGAAACGTGAGGGAAAACAGTTGCTCGTAGAGCGCCCCGAGTTGGCGCAGTGGTACGAACAATCCATCGCCCCCCACCTCCAGGATGCCCCGGACAACGCCTTCGTGAACCGCTTCCCCGAGCCGCCCCCCACCGGCGACGCGGAGCAATCAAAGGCAGCGGACTCGAAGCACGGGAGTCGCGGGGGCGGCACCCCGTGGTGGCGGATCGCCGCGGCGGCCCTGGTCGTGATCGG
>CAYFWJ010000098.1:0-10351 GCA_964346755.1 uncultured Ectothiorhodospiraceae bacterium | reverse complement strand
GCGAACCGGGCCGGGGGACGTGTTTTTGGATTTACCTCGCCGCTCAACCCGCGGGGGGCCCGCCCGCGATCCCCGCCGAGTCGGATTCGTCCGAGGGCGTGCGTCTGGATCGCGTGGTCGTCTTATGGGTGGAGGACGAGGCCAGCGTGCGCGTGGCAACGACCCGCTCGCTCGAGGCCGTAGGGGCCGATGTGCATGCCGTTGGCTCGCCCCTCGAGGCCTTGCGCTGGCTCGATACCCAAGCCCTCCCGCCGGATCTCCTGGTGACCGACGGGGTCATGCCGGAGATGAACGGCCTCGAATTGATCGAGGCGGTGCAGGCCCGGTATCCGCAGCTCCCTTGCCTGCTCCTGTCCGGCTATCCCACGGATACCTTCGCGGGGGAATCGGAGGTGCCGGTTCCGTTCCTGGCCAAACCCTGTTCCAGCGAGGCGCTGCAATCGAAACTCGCGGCCCTCCTCCGGCGGGATCGAGGCGATCCGCTCGAGCCGGGCGGCACGTAATGCGGTCTCGGTCGATCCCAGCGGCGGTTGAGTGAGGGGAGGCGTGGGATGTGTGGCCGTTTCATTCAGAGCCAGCCGCCCGAACGCTATGCCGAGCGGCTCGGGGCGGCATCCCGGATCGATGGGGATTGGCCCGCGAATTACAACGTCGCCCCGAGGCAGTCGGCCCAGGTCGTGGCCGAGCACCCGCGCACTGGGCGGGTCCTGGTCCCGATGCGCTGGGGCTTGATCCCGGCCTGGGCCGACGAGGCCTCGATCGGCAATCGGCTGATCAATGCCCGCTGGGAGAGCGCCCACCATAAACCGGCCTTTCGCGAGGCCTTTCGATACCGCCGGGCCCTCATCCCCGCCGAGGGGTTTTACGAGTGGGCCCATCAGGCCGGGGCCAAGCGGCCCTACGCGGTTCGGCCACGCGCGGATGAGCCGATGGTCCTCGCCGGGTTGTGGGCGCGCTGGCGTCCCGACACGGGAGCCGATCCCGTGGTCTCCTTCACCGTCCTGACGACCGCCGCGGATGGGGTTGTGGCGCCATTGCACGACCGGATGCCGGTCATCCTCCCGGCTGCCGCTTGGGATGCGTGGTTGGATCCTGCCCAAACCGAGCCCTCGGCCATCCGCTCGGTCCGGAGGGCCGGCCCCCCGATGCGGACCTATCCGGTCAGCCGGGCGGTGAACCGGCCCCAGAACAACGGGCCGCACCTGCTCGAACCGGTCGAGCCGGGGTCTGGCGTGGGGGAATCCCCCCCGACGTGACCGATCCGCCACCGGTGGATCCGGTGAATGGCCCCCGACGGCCCACACACCCGGGCCGCGCCCCGGCCATCCATCATGCCGCAAGGCCCTCCGCCTGACCCGCGAACGCGCGTAACGAACGGCGTTTGTTTCACGCCGAGGGCAGGCTTGGGCTCGTCGACGCGATTGCCGAGTGTCTCGCCCGGACCGTTCGGTCTCTCACTGCTCGGCCTCTGAGAGACGGTGCGACGTGATACCGTCTGGTCAGGTATTTCAGGTCAGACCCCCCAGGGCGATCCCACGACGGCCTCGGTCAGGCCCCGACGGTCACTTGCCGGGCGATCCTGCCGGCGAGGGACCCACCGAGCACGGCAGTCGTCTGGGCCGCAGCGGGGCGGCTCCCGCGGCGCCGTGGGATAAGGTCACCGGTGGGTTGGCGTTTCGGCGCTTCGCCTTCGGATCGTCGCCTGACGCCGGATCCGCTGAATAGCCGTTGGTTTGGGTCCCCGGACTCATGAAACGGCCTGGCCCGTCGGTCGACGCCATGGGAGCGATCCGGCAATCAACGAAGGTGGCTAGACCCGGGCGGGTTGCCCGCCCGGGTGAGACCGCGCGAATCCGCTCATGGCGTTGAGGCAGCCAACAGCGGCGGCCCGAACGTTCGGGACGTCCATCCTGTTCACGAGGTGTTCATGACGAAGCAAGAGCAGATTGCGTTTCAGTTTTGGAGCGAGGTGTGGCGGCAGCGCCGGATCCACCGGGTGGATGAGCTCGTCACCGAGGATTGTGTGATCCACGCGGCGGGGGAAGACGTGGCCTCACGGGCGGCCTTCAAAGCGTGGTTGGGTGCCTTCCACGACAAGGTTGATGCCTTGGAGCTCGGGGTGAAGGATCTCTTTTCGGTCGACGATCGGGTGGTGACGCGATGGCGGCTGACCGGCCGAAACCGGGGCCTCCTGGGCACCGAGGCTAATCATCAGCCGATCGACTTGACCGGGATCGCGATCTCCATCGTCCGGGAGCCGGGGCAGATCGCCGAGCAATGGTTGGAGTACAACGCGTGGGCGGCTTTCCCATCGGCTCGATAGGGCACGACGGAGGTGCCTCGCGTGCGGGACGCCCTCGGGCGAGGGAGGCGCGCGAGGGGGCGAGGATGGGCGGGCGGGTTGGCGGGGCCCCCAGCGTCGATTCCCGTCGATGCCGGGGGCCCCGCGGGGATCGGTTCAGGCCCGTCGACGCAAGGGGACGACATGGCTGGCCTGAGGCCCCATGGTCCCTTGGACCTCGGAGTAATGGACCTCGGTGCCGAGGGTCAGTTGATCGAACTGGCCATTCGGGACGCTGTTGCGGTGGAAGTAGATCTGGCGCCCGTCGGTCGTCATCAGGAATCCGTGATCTTCGTGGGGGTAGACCTGAACCACGTGCGCCGGGGGCGCAGCGCCCTCGTGGTGTTTGACCTCACCCCGCTGGCGCGCCGCGTGATGCTCGAGTTGCCGGCGTGCGGCCTCGAAGGCATCGCGCACGGCGACGTAGACGTCTTCATGGGCGTGATTCTTGTGGTTGTCGCGGCTGACGACGAGCTCGCCCTGGGGGACGACCAGGTCGATGCGGACATGGTAGAGCTTGCCTTTTTGTCGATGTTGGTGGGGAGATTCGATGACCACCTTGCAACTGATGATGCGGTCGTAGTAGCGCTGAAGTTTCTCGGCCTTCTCACGAATGGCCTGCTCGACCGATTCGGACGGCGGGATGTCTCGAAAGGTGATCTGGATAGGCAGTTGCATAGACAGCTCCCCGGCTCGTTGGTATCGGCGATCCGGACGCGTCGAGCCACCACGTCCGATCCGCGGGCTCACCGGCCCCCTGGGGGCATACCGGTGGGAATAGGATGACTCGGCGTGATCTGTTAAAGCCCTCCTGATGCGCTGTAACCTTCCTTTAACCATACCACACGCGACGGATTTGCGAAGGGTGGAAATGGCCGGCGGGCACTCGGGGTCCGGGTTGCGGCGGGGGCGTTCGCGGGTGGATCAGGACTCGCTGGAGGTCGGGGTCCGCTGGGTCCGTGCGATCTTGTCCAACACGCCGTTGATATACCGATGGGAATCGGTGGCGCCGTAGGTCTTGGCCAGCTCAAGGGCCTCGTTGACCACCACCCGATAGGGTGTGTGTGGGCGGTATAGGAGCTCGAAGGCCCCGAGGCGGAGGATGGCACGCTCCACGGGGTCGGCGCTGGCCATCGAGCGATCCATGTGATCGGCTAATCGGGCATCGATCGCATCCCGGCGGGTCGCGATCTCGCTCAGCACGCTCCGCACCCACTCGGTGTCGCTGGCGGATCGAACCTCGGGGTCAACCAAGGGTTCGGTGTCGTCGAGCAGGCCGTACAGGGTCTGGGCCAGGGAGGTGTCGGCCTGGTCCATCTGATACAAGCCCTGGACGACGAGGGTGCGAGCGGCGCTGCGCTGCGCCGCTCGGCCGCGGGCGCTGTGGCGGCTCACGGTTGTTCGGGCCCCGGGAGGCGACGGAAGAGGTCGGTCATCTCGATGGCGGTCACGGCGGCATCGTAGCCCTT
This sequence comes from uncultured Ectothiorhodospiraceae bacterium, assembly GCA_964346755.1. Classification (GTDB taxonomy): domain Bacteria; phylum Pseudomonadota; class Gammaproteobacteria; order CAYFWJ01; family CAYFWJ01; genus CAYFWJ01. The sequence goes on along the minus strand of CAYFWJ010000098.1, from coordinate 6,541 downwards.
GTTGCCTGCCTTGGTGCCAGCTCGCTCGACGGCCTGCTCGATGGTGTCGGCGGTGACGATCCCATTGACGATCGGCAAGGCGTGGGCCAAGGCGACGTGGTTGATGCCCTTGGCGCTCTCGCCGGCGACGTAGTCGAAGTGGGGGGTCGCCCCCCGGATGACGACGCCGAGGGCGATCAGGGCGTCGAAGCGCGCGCTGGTCGCGAGTCGTTGCAGCGTTACGGGGACCTCGTAGGATCCGGGGACGCGAACCAGCGTGACTTGCCGGTCGAGGGCGTTCAAGCCGTGCCGCCGCAAGGCATCCAGGGCGCCTTCGATGAGGCTCTCCACGAGGAAGCCGTTGAAGCGGGAGGCGACGATTCCGATCCGCGCATCGTCGAGGGTCAGTTGCCCCTCGAAGGTCTGGGGGTGTGGTTCCATGGTGGCTCCGGGTAGGTTACTCGGTGATGTAGTCGACCACCTCGAGGTCGAAACCCGCGAGGGCGTGGAAACGCTTCGGGGCGCTCAGGATGCGCATCTGTTTGACGCCGAGATCGCGCAGGATCTGGGCCCCGACCCCGTAGGTTCGGAGATCCTCGGGGCCCTCGTGGCCGCTCCGTTCCTCACCGTCCTGAAACGGCAACATGCGAATGCGGCGGACCAGATCGCCCGGGTGCTCCGATTGGCGCAGGATGATCGCGACGCCGTGATCCTCGGTCGCGATCCGGGCCAAGGCGTCGTGCAGTGGCCAGCCGCAGCCGTGGGTGGCGCCGAGGAGGTCGCACAGCGGGTTCTCCAAGTGGACACGGACGATCGTCGGCTGGGTCGGATCGATGCGGCCGTGGACCAGGGCGATGTGGACCTGGCCGTCGATGCTGTCCTGGTAGGACAACAGCCGGAACGTCCCAAAACGGCTCGCGAAGGGGACGTCCGCCACCAACTCGACGGTGCGTTCGTTCTCGATGCGGTAGCGGATCAGCTCCTCGATGGTGCCGATCCGCAGACCGTGGCGCGCCGCGAAGGCCTCGAGATCGTTGCGGCGCGCCATACTCCCGTCGTCGTTGAGGATCTCGACGATGACGGCCGCCGGCTCCAGTCCGGTTAGCCGGGTGAGGTCGCAGCCCGCCTCGGTGTGCCCGGCGCGGGTCAGCACCCCGCCCGGCTGGGCCATGAGCGGGAAGACGTGACCCGGCTGCACCAGATCCTCCGGGCGGGCGTTCGGTGCCACGGCGGTGCGAACCGTCACGGCTCGATCCGCGGCCGAGATGCCGGTGGTGACGCCCCGGGCCGCCTCAATGGAGACGGTGAAGTTGGTGCGGTGGGCCGCGTTGTTGTCGCTCACCATGAGGGGCAAGCGCAGCTGTTGGCAGCGGTCCTGGGTGAGCGTCAGGCAGATCAGCCCCCGCCCGTAACGCGCCATGAAGTTGATATCCTCCGGGCGCACCAGGGGGGCGGCCATGATGAGATCGCCCTCGTTCTCCCGACCTTCGTCGTCCATGAGGATGACCATGCGGCCCTGGCGGATATCCTCGATGAGGGATTCGATGGAATCGAGCTCCATAGATCGCGCTCGTGGTTGCGCGGCCGGTCTCGGCGAGCGGCGGCGGTGCAGGGGCGGGTTCAGGAGCCGAACCCGGCCTGTCGCAGATGCTCGGCGGTGAGCCCGCCGGGGGTGGTGTCATCGCGGGCGCTCCAATCCCCGCCCTCGGCGGTGATCAGCCGTTCGAGATAACGGGCGATCAGATCCACCTCCAGATTGACGGGGGTGCCCACCGTGGCGTCTTGCAGGTTGGTGACACCTAAGGTGTAGGGGATGATGTTGACCCCGAAGCGGTTGCCGTCCACCTCGTTGACCGTGAGGCTGATCCCGTCGATTGCGATGGAGCCCTTGCTGGCGATATAGCGGGCGAGCGCCGCGGGGGCCTCGAATTGGAACCGCACGGAGCGACCCTCGGAATAGCGCTGGACGACCTGGCCCATACCATCCACGTGGCCGGCGACCAGATGGCCGCCCATGCGTGTCGTCGGGGTCAGGGAGCGCTCGAGGTTGACCGGGTCGCCCACGCGGCGTGTGCCGAGGGTCGTGAGCCCGAGGGTTTCCTGGGAGACGTCCACGGCGAACGCCTGGCCATCCCACTCGGTGGCGGTGAGGCAGACCCCGTTGATGGCGATGCTCTCCCCCGTCTCCAGGTGGATTCCCGCCCACGTGGGGGCCGCGATCCGCAAGCGCCGGTCTCCCCCGGTGGCACGCTGCTCGGCGATGCGTCCCAGGGTTTGGATGATGCCGGTGAACATGGGCTGCCACTCCTCGTTCGCTGCGCGTTCGGACCCGGTCCGCGTTAGCCGGCGTGACCGGCCTTCAGGGGGATCGTGTAGAGGGTCTCCGGGAGGCCGGATCCCGTGTCGAAGGCCGTTCCGGCGGCCAATCCGGCCCGCGCGACCGTCTCCGCCGATTCGGCCTCCGGGTAGACGGCGTGCATGGCGCCCAGGGCAAAGTCCCCGCCCGAGCCGACGGCCCAGAAGCGTTCGAACTCGAAGACCTCGCGCAGGGCGAAGATGCCGAAGAGCCCGTGCGGATTGGCCAGCAGCAGATCGATGCGCGAGGATTCGTATTCGTCGTCTTCCTCATCCTTGGGGTTCAGGAAATACCGTTCCTTCAGGCGGCTATGGATCTCGAGAAAGCTCTCGAAGATGCTCAAGCGGTCCCGGAAATCGTAGCGCTTCTTGCCCTCGCGCAGCAGGTGTTCCATCACCAATTGATGGGCAGCGCTCCCGACGATGCCGAGGTAGCTGTCGCCGTAGCGCAGGATCTTGTCGTGCCAACGCTCGTAAGAGGACCCGAGGCGGGTGTCGCCGAAGGTCGTTAGGGTGTCGGCGCCGATGCACAAGAGGCCGCCCATGCGGGCGGCGGTGATCGTTGACATAGGCTCTTCGGGTGATCTGGCCTGGGCTTCAATCATCGGGGGCTGCGGCGAATGACGCCTGGCTTGGCGCCCTTCCGGCGGGGCTCAGGCGCCAACGCCAGTCGACGCCAACGGCCCGCCGATCCTGAACCACCAGTCGATAGCGCTCCGCCATCGTGGCGATGTCCGTCAACACGAGCGTCGGCCGCCCCTGGGATCCGAGCAGCACCGGGGCCTGATACAGGACCCATTCGTCAACCCATCCCCCGGCGAATAGAGCCCCGCTCAGGGTCGCTCCCGCCTCGATGTGGATCTCATTGATCGGCCAACGGGCGAGTTCGCCGAGGATGGCGCCGATATCCAGGCGGTCGTCGTGGGTCGTGGGGGCCGGATGGATCGCCGCACCTTGTTGCTGCAACGATCTTGCCGGCGCTGTGCCGATCCGCTCCGGGCGGGTATAGACGACGACGGATCCGCCGCTTCGGAACAATCGAGCGGTCGGTGGCGTCCGCAACCGGCTGTCGAGGATCACACGCGTCGGCTGACGGATGTGGTCGACACCGAGCGTGTCCGCATCCAGGCGCACATCGAGGCGCGGGTCATCGGCGAGCACCGTATCGACCCCGGTCAATACGACGCAGGCCGCGGCGCGTAGCGCGTGGACGTCGCGGCGGGCCGGCTCACCGGTGATCCAGCGGCTTTCACCATCGGCCAGGGCGGTCCGTCCGTCCAGGCTGGCGGCCGTCTTGAGCCGGACCCACGGCACGCTCATCGCGTCCCCCGACAGGCGCTTGACGAACCCCGGGTTGAGGGCCTGGGCCTCGGCGGCGAGCACCCCGGACTCCACCGGGATGCCGGCCGCCTCGAGACGCCGTCGACCCGCGCCTTGGACCCGCGGGTCGGGATCCTCCATCGCCATGATCACCCGGCCCACGCCCGCCGCGATCAGGGCCTCGGTGCAGGGTGGGGTTCGGCCATGGTGGTTACAGGGCTCCAGCGTCACGTAGACGCTCGCCCCCCGGGCCGCGGTTCCGGCCTCGGCGAGGGCGAGGGCCTCGGCATGAGGCTCGCCGGCGCGCCGATGACCGCCCCGCCCGATGACAGACGCGCCACGGGTGATGAGGCAGCCCACCCGCGGGTTGGGGGTCGCCGTGTAGCGACCCCGCTCCGCCCATCGGAGGGCCTCCGCCATGTGCCGGTAGTCCTGGGCGTCGGCCATGGTCTAGCCTAAGGCGGTGCCGGTGTCAGGCCGGCTCCGGCGCGAGGACCTCGCCGTAGACCGGAAAACGCCGGCAGAGGTCGAGGACGCGCGCCTTGACTTGGGCCTGCACGGTCTCGTCATCGACGCGATCGAGTACGTCACAGATCCAATAGGCGAGCTCGCGACTCTCTTGGGTACCGAAACCTCGGGTCGTGATCGCTGGGGTGCCGATGCGGATCCCGGAGGTCACGAACGGCGATTGCGGATCGTTCGGTACGGCGTTCTTGTTGACCGTGATGTTCGCGGCCCCCAGCGCCGCGTCGGCGGCCTTGCCGGTGATGCCCTTATCGACCAGATCGATGAGGAAGAGGTGGTTGTCGGTGCCACCGGAGACGACCTTGTAGCCTCGTTCTTGCACCGCCGCCGCCATGGCCCGGGCGTTGTCCACGACCTGCTGCTGATAGCCCTTGAAATCCGGCTGCAGGGCCTCCTTGAAGCCCACGGCCTTGGCTGCGATCACGTGCATCAGCGGCCCGCCTTGAGTCCCCGGGAAGACCAGCGAGTTGAACTTCTTGGTGAGATCGGGGTTGTGGCGGGCCAGGATGAGACCGCCGCGTGGGCCGCGCAGGGTCTTGTGCGTCGTTGTGGTGACCGCGTCGGCATGGGGGATGGGATTCGGATAGACCCCACCCGCGACCAGGCCCGCGACGTGGGCCATGTCCACGAGCAGATAGGCCCCCACCGAATCCGCGATCTCGCGGAAGCGACCCCAATCGAGGACCCGGGAGTAAGCCGAGAAGCCGCCGATGATCAGCTTCGGCCGGTGTTCCTCGGCGAGTCGGGCCATCTGGTCATAGTCCATGAGGCCGGTCTCGGGGTCGATCCCGTACTGCACGGCGTTGAAGACCTTGCCGGAGAAGTTCACCTTGGCCCCGTGGGTCAGGTGCCCGCCGTCGGCGAGGCTCATCCCGAGGATGGTGTCGCCCGGTTGCAGCAGGGCGAGGAAGACCGCCGCATTCGCCTGGGAGCCGGAGTGGGGTTGGACGTTGGCGTAATCGGCCCCGAACAGCGCCTTTGCCCGCTCGATGGCGAGGCGTTCGGCGGTGTCGACGTGTTCGCAACCGCCGTAGTAGCGCTTGCCGGGATAGCCTTCCGCGTATTTATTCGTGAGGACGGAGCCTTGGGCCTCGATAACGCGTGGGCTCGCGTAGTTCTCCGAGGCGATGAGCTCGATGTGCTCTTCCTGACGTATCGACTCCGCTTCGATGGATTGCCAGAGCTCGTCGTCGAAATCACGAATTGACAGGGACATAGGAAACATAAGAACTCCTTCCCTCGAACAGGACTCAAGCCGAAGGACCGGCTTGACCATTCGTATGGGATTGGGTAAATCCAGCAGCTTAACAGATCGGGTGGTCGATCGCAGCGTCTGTTGGACCAAGCGAGCGGTGGAGTGATCCACGTGAGGCGGGATGACCCAGGTCGATCCGGGGCCGGCTGCGCGGGCCGACCCCGGCCGGTCCGATCGGCACCGGTCTATTCGCCGGAGCCTTGTTGATCGGGGGCTTGGGCGTTGCGATTCATCCCGGGATTCGGGTACCCGTAGGCCCGGGGACCGTAATCGGGGTAGGCCCCGTCATACGGATAGCCATAACCCGCGTACGGATAGCCATAGCCCCCGTAGTACGGATAACCGTAATACGGGTAGCCGTAGCCGTAGGGGACCCCGAAGAAGCCCGGGAATCCGAAAAAGAAGGCATCGGCGCGGTCGGCTGGCGCGAGGCTAATCAACGCGACCAGGGTCGCGCCGGCAAACAGGGATAGGAATCGCTTCATGAACACCTCCGTCAATCGTCGATCAATAGGGAACGAATTGATGGCGATTCGAGAGTCATGGCCTCACACGAATCGAGTTCGATTATATACCGGGCCGTGGGAAGGTTGGCAATTGCTTATATTCAAATCTTGTCTAAGATACCTCGCCGAGTGAGGCCGGGACCTTGTCGATCCAACCCCCGGCCGGGTCCCCGCAGACCAGGAAATAGGGGTTCAAGATTGAATCCCGGGTGTTGTACCGCAGTTCCCTGCCCTTCAGGTCGATCACGGCACCACCCGCTTGTTCCACGACGCACTGGGCTGCCGCGGTGTCCCACTCCGAGGTCGGGCCGAATCGTGGATACACATCGGCTTGGCCCTCGGCGACCCGGCAGAACTTGAGCGAGCTCCCGATGCTCTCCAATGTGTGTTCGCCCACGGCCTCGAGGAAGGCGGCCATGCCGCTCGATCCGTGGGAGCGGCTGCCGATCACCCGTGGCGGGGTCTGAACCGGGCTGGTTCGAATCGGGGTCAGGCGCTCGTTGTGTGGCAGGTCGTCACGAAACGAGCCCGTGTCTGCGGCAGCGCGGTAGGTCAGCCCCAGCACGGGGGCGTGCACGACCCCGAGCACGGGGCGGTGTTC
>CAYFWJ010000097.1:0-10386 GCA_964346755.1 uncultured Ectothiorhodospiraceae bacterium | reverse complement strand
CCCGCCCCGGAGCCTGCGGGCGCCTCGCGCGGGACCTCGCCCTCGGACGCCTCGCCCCAAGCGGCTGCCGCGGAAACGGCGGAGCCCGTGCCGACGGTTGCCGTGCCGACGCCGGCGTTGTCCGAGCGCCCGGAGCCTTCCGAGACCGTTCGGGAGGTCCTTGCCCTGTTGGCAGCCGGGTTCGCCGATAGCGCCCCGGCGCTGCAGGGTCACGTCCGGGCCGTCGAGTCCGGTGATCCGGCGGCCGGGCGGGCGACGAATCCCGTGGACGAGATCGTGCAGCCCTTGGTCGAGGCCTGTGAGGCCGCCGGGCTCCCGGTTCTCGGGGAGCCGCTCGGGCATATCGCCAGCCAACTAGCGAATCGCCCCGAGTCGTCGGGATCCGGCGGCGACTCCGGCCTCGCGGGTCGCGTCGAGGGGTTGCTGGATCGGATTCAGGATTGGCTGCAACGGCCCGGTGCTCGGGAAGCCGAGGCCTTGCTCGCCCAGTGGGCCGATGCGGGTTGGCCAACCCCGGTCGAACCCCAGGCGCTGACGGACTTCGCCGCGCGCCTTCCAACGGAGCTCGCTCAGTTGGATGTCGAGGCGGCTGCGGAGCAAGCCCTGCCCGCGCAGGTGGAGGTCGCCGACCTGGCGGTCACCCCAGGGGCCGATGCGGAGGCAACCGTCGTTGCAAGCTTCCGCCGGGAGGCCCCACGCATCGCGGCCTCGCTGGCGGAAGCGGTTCAGGCCATGGCGGCAGGCCGCGCCGATATGGAACAGATCCGTCAGGCCCAACGGGACGCCCACACCCTCAAGGGGTCGGCGGCCATCAGCGGGATCTCGGGGGTCGCGTGGTTGACCCATCGCCTCGAGGATCTCCTGGAGCATCTGGCGGACCGGGGGGCCTTGCCCCCGGAGGGACTCTGTGAGGCCTTGCTCCAGGGGACGGATACCGTGGCGATGATGGTCGATACGGTGACCGGAACCGAACCCCAATCCGCCGAAGCCTTTCGCCCCGGGGCCCAGGCCGTGCTGGATTGGGCACGTCGCCTGGCGGAGGGGGAGGATCTGTCACAGGCCGGCGATGCGGTCGCCGTGGCAGCGGAGTCGCCAACTCCGAGCCCCGAACCCATCGAGACGATCGAGACGTCGAACGAAATACCCGCGCCGCCGGCGCCGGAAGCCACGGCCCCGACGGGTGAGGCGGTCACCCCGGCGGAACCTGCATCCTCGGCGGCACCCGATGTCACCGTCGCCCGCACCACCCTCGATCAGATGGTGCAGCTGGTCGGTGAGCTCACGATCGCACTCGGCCAGCTGGAACAGCGACTCGGGGCGTCCCGCGGCGATCTCAATCGCTTGCTGGAGCAGAATCGCCTCAACCTGCAGCGGATTACGGCGCTGGAAGAGCTGACGGATCTCCGGGGACTCGGGACCCAGGTCGCCCAACGCTTGGCTGGTACGCCGGAGCCAGCGGGGGATGTCGCGGATCTGGAACAGTACAACGAGCTCTACGTGACGACCCGCCGGCTCAATGAGGGCATCAGCGACGCCCGGGAGCTGACGCAACGGCTCAACGAGTCCATGCAGACCTTGGAGGAGCTGCACAACCAGAATCAGGAGCTCGGCCGCGCGCTGCGGGATACGACCCTGGCGACCCGTTTGGTACCGGTGGATCAAGGCGTGTCCCGATTGCAACGGGCCGTTCGCCAGACGGCGCGCAGTACCGGAAAATCCGCACGGCTCGAGATCACGGGTACGGAACTGCTGATCGACAATGACGTGCTCGAGTACCTCGTGCCGGCGTTGCTGCATGTGGTGCGTAATGCCATCGATCATGGCATCGAGGCACCGGAGGCCCGGGCAACGGCCGGCAAGCCGGCTGAGGGCCGGTTACAGCTCGTCTTTCAACGCCAGGGTAATACCGCGGCCGTTGTGTTCACCGACGATGGGCGGGGCCTGGACTATCCGGCCATACAGCGCAAGGCTGAGGGGCTCGGCTGGATCGAACCCGGTGGGTCACCCACACGCGCCGAGCTGGCCCGGTTGACCCTGCGGCCGGGATTCTCGACGCGCCAAGAGGTCTCCGCGATCTCTGGGCGCGGGGTCGGGATGGATACCGTCGATGATGCCGTTCGACGACTGCGGGGCGATTTGCGGATCGAGTCCGAGCCGGGGAAAGGCTACCGACTGGAGTTGCGTTTTCCGATCAACCTGTTGTCGCTCCATGCCCTGCTCGTGCGCTGCGGTGACGCCCTGTATGCCCTCCCGGGCGCCGATCTGGAACGCATTGTGCCGCCCGGCGAGGGGGAGTGGCCGAGTCCCGAGCAGATCCAGCTCGATGAGGAGACGGTTCCGGTTCGCCATCTCAATCGGCTCGTCGGCCAACCGGTACCGGCGGCGGGCCCCGAGACCCAGCCCATGCTCCTCGTGCGTGCCGAGGGGGTCGCTCGAGGCATCCTCGTCGAGTGGGTCGAAGACAGTCGGGATATCGTCATCAAGCGACTCGGCCGATATGTCCCCGAATCGCCGGGTGTAACCGGGGCGGCTATCCTCGGCAGCGGGGCGGTGGCCCCGATCCTGGATCCACGGACCCTGCTACGGCTTGCCGACACCAAGGACCTCCCGGAGGTGGTCGCCACGGCAGCGGTCCCGGGGGCGCGCCGCCGAGCGCCGAGCGTGCTCATCGTCGACGACTCCTTGAGCGTTCGGCGATCCTTGAGCCAGCTCGTCACGGACGCTGGCCTCGAGGCGCGGACGGCCGCCGATGGGATGGATGCCATCCGGCAGGTGGATCAGGCCTGTCCGGCGGTCCTCCTGGTCGACCTGGAGATGCCCCAGATGAACGGCCTGGAGCTGGCCGGTCACCTCCGGGGTCGGGCGGATACCGCGGGCATCCCGATCGGCATGATCACCTCCCGGGCCACGGATCGGTTCCGGAGTTTGGCCCAGCAGGCCGGTATCGATCGATACTTCGTCAAACCCTATGCGGAAGACGAGGTCATCGCCTTTCTGGAAGAAGCCGTTGCCGTCTCCGTCTCCGCGACGGGCTGATGGGCGCCCGACACCGCCAACCGACGCCTCGAGGACCTTCGCTCATGCCGCCAGCCCGCTTGCGTTGCTCGCGCCGCACGGCGCGTCTTCCGGTGTTGCTTGTCCTCCTGATCGGAGGCGTTGTCCCCTGGCTTGTGGCCCCGGTGGGGGCTCAGGGGCGCGTCTCCGAGGCGGAGGCGGAGCCGGTGGTTCCGCCGCCCCTGGAAGCCCGTTTCGGGGTGCGCACGACCCGTCTCGGTCCGGTGCTCGTCGATGCGGCAGGGCATACGCTGTATCTTTCGGCGGAGGATCCACCCGGTCAGTCCGAGTGCACCGGGCCGTGCACGCGGCGCTGGATTCCCGTCGAGGCGGGTCCCGCGGCCGAGGCCCACGGCGATTTCACGATCCTCGAGCGAGCCGATGGGACGCCCCAGTGGGCCTGGCGCAGCAAGCCGCTGTATCGCTGGATCGGTGACACCGCCGCGGGCGATGTCACCGGTGACGGCATCCGCGGTACCTGGTACGCGGCGGTTCCCTGAGCGCGCGCCGGGCCGGCCCCGGCCGTCCCCCTGAATTCCCCCGTTTCCGAGAGGAGCCTCAGCGATGGCCGGCATGGTCTATCTCACCATCTACTCGTCCCTGTTCATTGCCCTGCTCTCCGCGTTTGCCGCGGTGTATTTCGTTCTGCAGACGCCGCGTTTGCTCCCCGAGTACAAGCTGCTGACCACCCTGAACGCGATTATTTGCCTGTTCTCGGCGGCGGTGCATGGCTATTACTTCATCGAGACCCAGCAGTATCTCGCCAATGCCCAGGCGATCGGGCAAGTGGCGGATCGGATCGCCAATCTGCCCCTTGAGCTCCGGTACGCCTACTGGGTCATCACCACCGTGATGCTCATCATCATGTTTCCCTTGCTCGCGGGCATCAAGCGCATTGGGGTGGGTGTCATGATCGAGTTGGCCATCGCCGATGCGGCGATGATCATCACCGGCTATGTGGGCGAGCGGTCGATGCTCGAGGCGGGCCGGGTGACCGATTGGGGGATCTGGATGTTCGTGGTCAGCTGCGTCTTCTGGCTCTATATGATCGTGCGCATCTTCTTCATGCTTCGCTCCCTCAAGAGTCACGAGCTCTCCCGCGCTCTGCGGGACGCCCTGGCCTACATGTTCTTCTTCATTATCCTGGGCTGGACCATCTACCCGGCCGGGTATTTCAACGCGGTCATTTTTGACGATGCCATCGGTGTGGTGCTGCGTGAGTTCAGCTTCAATCTGGGCGATATCGTCAACAAGGTCGTCTGGGGGTTCGTGGTGGTGCTGGCCGCCCGCACCGTCTCCGAGGCGGCCTCCCAAGCGGAAGAGCGGCCGACCACGGCCCGGGCGGCGGCGGTATCCACCGACTGAGCGGGGGCGTCGAACCCCGCCTCAGGGGTTCGGTTGCCGCGGGTGTGGCGCGGCATCCCGTGGGCGGACGTCCGCGTATCGATCCCACGCGTTGAGATCCGAGGACGGCGTGATGCGCTGACGGCAAAGCCCATCACGCCGCCTCCGGGTGGGTTGGGTCCCGGGCATCAGGTTTGGATCCGAGGGTGGGGGACGGGCGCGGAAGATTGTGCTCGCGGAGGCACCGTCATCCGTCAGTCCGACCCTAAGCGACGGCACCGATGCGTGCCGGCGTCGCCAAGGCCTCGGGGCTCGCGGCTCGGGCGCCCGGAAGCGAACGTGGCGTGTGCCCCACCGCGATCGAACCGGGGCCGGATCGAACCTGGGATTGAAATGCGAATCAAACCGATTATGATCGTGTTCGTAACCTGTCCCACCAACTGAAGGAGCTGCCATGCGCAGTCGATTGCGGCCAACGCTTCCCGCGCTCGTGCTGGTTCTGGCGGTCGGCGGTCTCGCTGCCAGCCCGAATCCCGCGATCGCCCACGGCGAGATGGGCGATCACGTGGAGACCTTTCAACAACACCTGGACGATTACACCGCGGATGTCGAGTCGATGAGCGACACCCTCGTGCACCTGAGGGAGGCGCAACACGCCGGTGACGCGGCCTCGTTGGAGCCCTTTCTGAGTCGCTGGCACGAGGCCGAGTACCACGAGGCCGTTGAGACGGTGACGACCCCGCTGTATCCCCCGATCTGGGCAGCGATCAGCGGGGTCCGCGAGGCCCTTGCTCAGGACTCCGTCGATCCGGCGGTGCTCAACGAGCGCGTGGCGACCCTGCAGGCGGCCCTATGGGAGGGACTCGGTGCCTTGAAGCTGGCGGCCCATGAGGTACGTTCCGGTGAGCGCACGGCCGCGCCGACCGCCACCGACGAGACCGGGGCGCGTGCTGCGATGACCTCGGAAGACCCGAAAGCGGCGCTGGATCGGATTCGGATGCATCTTGAGCAGGCGGTCTCGGCCTTCGAGCAAGGCGACCCCAAAACCGCCAAGGCCCGGATTCGAGATGCCTATTATCACCACTTTGAGGGGTTGGAAGGGGATCTCATCCCCAAGGATCCCGAGCTGGTGGTCGATCTGGAGGAGGATTTCAACGCCCACCTGCCCGCGTTGATCAATCGCGGCGCCTCGTCGGCCGAGCTGAACGAGGCGATGACCGCGGTCGAGGACCGCCTCGAGGCGGCCCAAGCATTGCTCACGGAGGGCGATGAAAGCACCACGACGGTGTTTTGAGTCGTGGATCGCCGGGGCTTTCTCACCACCGCGGCCCTCGGCTGCGCCGCATCAGGGGGGATGCTCCGTGCGGCCGCGGACGCGCCGGTCCGCGAAGCGGTCTCCGCCGCGGATCTGCCGGAGCTGCGCGGGGACCTCACGGTCTATCTCGGACGCGGCGAAGGCGGGCTCTACGGCCGGGTCCTCGATGCCATTCGGTCACGGAATCCGGGCCTGAATCTGCGTGTGCGCCGCGGGCCCTCGACAGCCCTCGCCAATACCCTGGTGGCAGAGGCACAGGCCGGGGTGACCCGAGCCGATGTCTTCTGGTCGATCGATGCGGGTTCGCTCGGTGTCGTGGTGGACGAGGGCGTGACTCACCCCCTCCCTGAGACCCTGCGCACGGGGATCGATCCCGCCTTTCGTTATCAGGACTGGCTCGCGATCTCCGGGCGGGTTCGGGCCTTGGCCTTCAATCCGACGACGATCCGGGCCGAGGATCTGCCGACGGATATCATGGCCTTCGCTGAGTCGGATTGGACCCTCGGTTGGGCCCCGGCCTACGGATCGTTCCAGTCCTTTGTCACCGCCATGCGCGTGTTGGCGGGTGAGGCCAAGACGCGGGCCTGGCTCGAGGGGGTTAAGCAGCGGGCGCGTCGTTATGCCGGGGAGCTCGGTGTGGTCATGGCAACCGCCCGGGGCCCCGTCAGTGTCGGTTTCGCCAACCATTACTACGTCCTGCGATTGCGCGAGGGCATGCCCGAGGCCTCGGTCGACCTTGCCTTCACCCGCGGGGATGCCGGATCCTTGGTCAATGCCTCGGGGGCGGTGCTGTTGAACGACCGGGGCGTGGCGGTGGATTTCCTCCGCTACCTGCAATCCCGGGAGGTCCAGGCCTTTCTGGCGCGGGAGGCCTATGAGATCCCCTTGCGCCCGGGCGTCCCGGTACCCGAGGGGTTGCCCGTTCTGGCCGATCTCGAGCCGCCGTCGGTGGACCTCACCCGACTTGCCGATCTGCGCCCGACGCTTCGATTGATGCGTGAGACCGGCGTCCTATGAGGGCGCGTTCGATCGCGACCGGCCTCAGTGGCCTGGTCGCCGGGGTCGCCTTGCTGCCCGTCGGGGTGCTGGTCGTTCTGGGATGGGGCGCCGAAGGGGTGGCCGGCCCGGGGACCGGGGCCATCCTGGCCAACACCCTGGCCCTGACGGCCGCCACGGTCCTCGGGTCGCTGCTGATCGGTGTGCCCCTGGCGCTCGCCACCACCTATGGCCAGCTCCCCGGGGGACGTTTGTGGGTGGGTGTCCTCGCCGCCCCGCTGGCGATGCCGAGCTACCTCGGGGCCTTCGCCTTCTTTGCCGCCTTCGGACCCGGCGGGGCGATCGAACGCGCCCTCGGTCTCCCCACCCCGTCGGTGCACGGGCTGGTCGGGGCCGCGTTGGTCATGACCCTGTACACCTTCCCCTTCGTCTTCCTGACCACCCGCGCGGCCCTGCGACGTCTGGATGCCCATGTCCTTGACGCCGCACGCACCCTGGGGATGCCGGTCGCGGTCGGTCTTTGGCGCATCGTCCTGCCCCGGATCCGCAACGGCATCGCCGCGGGGGGCCTGCTGGTCGCCCTGTATACGCTGTCGGATTTTGGGACGCCGGCTATCCTCGGGGTCGATACCTTCACGCGTCGCATCTATGTCGAATACAACGCCTTCGGTCTGGATCGGGCCGCTCTGCTGTCCCTCCAGCTGTTGATCCTCGTCGGTCTCGTGCTCTTCCTCGAGTCCCGGGTCGGGGCGACGCGGGAGCGGCCCGGGCGTCATCCCCAGTGGCGCCTGGACGGGCCCACTCGGGTCGGCGTCGTTGCGCTGTGTGTGGGCATCGCCGTCATCGCCCTGGGGTTGCCATTGGGGGTGTTCGGGCTGTGGCTCTGGCGGGAGGGGCCCGCCGGGTTCGATCCGGTCCTGGTGTGGCATTCCATGTATCCCGCCTTCCTCGCCGCCCTCGGGGCCCTGCTCGTGGCGATCCCAGTCGCCCAGGCGGCGCAGGGCGATCGGCTCGGCCGCCTGTTCGAGCGCATCACCTACATCGGTTTCGGGATCCCGGGGATTGTGCTCGGCACGGCGCTGGTCTATGTGGGACTGCAACTCGGATTCCTCTACCAGACCCTGGCGCTCCTGGTCATCGGCTATGTGCTCCGATTCGTGCCGCTGGCTGTCGGGGCGGTGCGCAGCAGCTTGGATCGCTTCGACGGTCAGCTGATCGGCGCCGCCCGCAGCCTCGGGGCCTCGCCGGCGGAGGCCTTTCGCCGGGTGACGTTACCGCTTATCCTGCCGGGTCTCACCGCTGGGGCTGCCCTGGTGTTCCTCGAGGTGATGCGGGAATTGCCGACCCCCTTGCTCCTGGCACCGACGGGGTTCGAGAACCTCGCCACCTACCTGTGGCGGGTGTACGAAGCGGGTTATTTCGGGCGCGGGGCCATTCCGGGGCTAGCGCTTGTCGCGGTCTCCACGCTCGCCGTCCTCATCCTAGTCTCCGGGAGCGAGCGACGACGACACGGGGACGGGTCCTCTACAGCGCGCGATAGCTAAGCTATGTTGAGCATCGATCATCTCTGGGTTCGCTACCGTGGGGCTCCGGCGGTACGCGACCTGAATCTGACCCTCGCACCCGGCGAGATCGTGACCCTCGTGGGGCCGACCGGATGCGGCAAAACCACGACCTTGCGGGTCGTCGCCGGGCTTGAATCCCCCAGCGAAGGCCGCCTCATAATCGGTGATCGCACCATCGAGGCGAATCGTCCCGTACCACCCGAGAAGCGGCGTGTCGGGCTGGTCTTCCAGGACTTCGCCTTGTTTCCCCATCTCACCGTGGAGCAGAACATCGGTTTTCGGCTTCGGGATCGCGGACCGCTCGAGCATTGGCTCGAGCGCCTCGGACTGACGCCCTACCGCCGCGCCCTCCCGGAGACCCTATCGGGGGGTCAGAAGCAGCGGGTCGCCCTCGCCCGGACCCTTGCCCACGAGCCGGCGTTGGTGTTGCTGGACGAGCCCCTGTCCAATCTCGATGCCGCCCTGAAGGCGAGCCTGCGCTGGGAGATCCGAGATGCCCTCAAGGCGGCGGGCGTCCCCGCCCTGTGGGTCACCCACGATCAGGCCGAGGCCCTGTCCGTCGGGGATCGCGTCGGCGTCATGGAGGCGGGTCGGCTGGCCCAGATCGATACCCCGGAGGCCTGTTTTCAGAATCCCGCGGATCGGTTTGTGGCCACCTTCTTGGGAGAGGCAAGCTTTGTCCCTGGGATCGCGCGGGCCGGTGCCGCCGAGACCGTCATCGGGCGGGTCCCGATGACCGCTGCCTCGCTGGATACCCGGGAGGTCGATGTGCTGGTGCGGCCCGACGATCTCGCGGTAACCCCGAGTGCCGAGGGCAATGCCCAGGTGCTCTCGGGTCGCTTCGAGGGCGAGACCCGGCTGTATCACGTGCGCCTCGACGCCGGCCCCACCCTCGAGGCGCGGGTCAACCACACCGTGCACCTGGCCCCGGAGACCCCCGTCGAGGTCCGTCTGGTCGCGGATCATCCCCTCGCCGCCTTCCCACGGGAGCCGGCGGCTGCCGTGGGTTAAGGGCGCGGGCAAGGCCCCATGCGGCGTGGCTCCGTGCGACAATCGGGGCTTCGATCCACGCCGCGCCTCAGACCCCGGCCCCATGCCGTGATCGAGCCGGCCACCCCCACCGGGAGGCCCGATGCAGCTCGACAACACCTTCATGCACTTCCTCCTGGAGCACCAGCTCCGCCATGATCGCTCCCTCAAGTTCGTGATCCTGATGGAGAGTCTGATCACGGCCGCCCACACCCTCGAGTATTACTACAGCGCGGGGGCCCTCCAAAATAATCTCGGCTCCGTGGGCCGTACGAACATCCACGGGGAGACGGTCATGCGTCTCGATCTGATGGCCAACCAGATCGTGATGCGCTATCTGGTGGAATCCCAAGAGATCGTCGAGGCGACAAGCGAGGAGCTCTCCGATGAGGTGCGGCTGCATCCGAATGGCCGCTATTTCATCTAGTTCGATCCGTTGGACGGCTCCTCGAACGTCCGTCACAGTCTGCCAGTGGGCTTCTTCTTCGGGGTCGCGAAGCGGAACCTCGAGGGGATGGAGGACTACCACCTGCGGCGAGGCGAGGAGTTCATCGCCGCCGGGCTGTTTCTCATCCCCACCGGGATGTTTGTTCTGGCCTTGAAGGAGAGCGGTGCCTGGCGGTTCATTAAAGACAACGCCGGTATCTACGTGCGCCCCGAGCGCATCACGCTGCCCGAGGAGTCGGCGAGTTGGGAGCTGTCCTACAATGCCGGTCATCGAGCGGCCTTTAAAACCCTTTCGGACGCCCCGTTGCTCCCCGATCTCGATCCCGCGTTGTTCAAAGCGCGTTTGAAACGAGGTCATGGCTCGATGCTGCTCTGGGTAATCGTGGCGGTAGCCCTCGCGCTCCCGCTCATTCAGATTGGCATCGATATCGACGAACTCAAGGTACTTGATCTGTCGCTCGGGGTCCGGTTCCAGGGCGAGTCGGCCGCGCAGGGCCCAGGCGTAGACGGCGACCCGATCATCCTCCGGGTGGCTCATGTTCGGCAAATTCGGTCGCGCGACCCCGTTATCGCGCGCGCGATCGTCCGTCCAATGGAGCGCCGGCAGTTCGCAGTCGATGGAGTGGAAGGTCAGGT
>CAYFWJ010000096.1:0-10712 GCA_964346755.1 uncultured Ectothiorhodospiraceae bacterium | reverse complement strand
TTGAGCGCGATGAAAGGGCGGTGGGCGCGGGGGCTGTGTTGGTGCAGGGCGTGGGCCACCAATTCCTTTCCGGTGCCCGATTCGCCGGTAATCAGGACCGTGATGTTGGAGCGGGATAGCCGTCCCACGGCCCGAAAGACCTCCTGCATCGCCGGGGCGTCCCCGGTGATGCCCGAATCCCAGGAGACCTCCGAGGCATCCGACTCGACCGACTCGGTCTCTGGCTGCCGTCGCGCCGACAAGGCGCGATGCACGAGAGCGACCGCCTCATCCACGTCGAACGGCTTGGGAAGATAGTCGAAGGCGCCTCCCTGGAACGATTGCACGGCGCTGTCCAGGTCGGAATAGGCGGTCATGATAATGATCGGCAGGCTCGGCAGCTGCTCGCGCAGGCGGTTCAGCAACCGAAAACCATCCATCCCGGGCATCCGCACATCGGAGATCAGCACCGAGGGCGTCTGCTGGGACAGGGCATCGATGACTCGACTGGGGTTGTCGAAGCACTCGACCTGCAAGCCGGGCTGGCTCAAGGCCCGCTCCAATACCCAACGGATGGACGGATCGTCATCCACGATCCAGATTCGGCGTGGCTCGCTCATGGTCGGGCACCAAGGGCAACAAGAAGGTGAAAACGGTCTCGCCGGGTCGGCTGGAGCATTCGATCAGCCCCCCATGCTGGTTGATCAGGGATTGGGCGATCGGCAGACCCAGACCGGTCCCCTGTTCGCGACCGGAGATCAAGGGATAGAAGATCTGGCCCTTGAGATACTCCGGGATACCCGGACCGTTGTCCACGATATCCAGGCGCAGCACCAGTTTGTGCCGCCGGTGCCCGAGGGTATACTGACGCAGGGTTCGGGTGCGGAATACGATGGTGCCACGACCTTCCAGGGCCTGGACGGCGTTTCGGGCGACGTTGAGGATCGCCTGGATGAGCTGATCCGAGTCCGCTTCGAGGGGGGGGATGCTGGGGTCGTAATCCGAGGTCAGTCGGATCTCAGCGGGACTCTCCGCGGCGAGCAATTGCCGCACCCGCTCACTGACCTCGTGGATATTGACACTGCGCCGTTGCGACGGATGGCTCGGACCCAGCATCGAATCGACCAGGTTTCGAAGTCGATCCGCTTCCCCGATGATGATCGTGGTGAACTCACTGAGATGGGGATCGGGAAGTTCCCGTGCCAGTAGCTGCGCCGCCCCGCGCAACCCGCCGAGGGGATTCTTGATCTCATGGGCCAAGCCCCGAAGCAGCGCGTGGCTGATGCGCTGCTGATTGAGGCGCGCCTCCTCTTCGGCGATGCGGACATGACGATCCAGATCAACCATCTCCAACAGCAGTCGGCTCGAGGCCGGCGGGACCGTCAGCGGGGTGACGGTACAGTCGATCGTGGTCACATGCTCGAGATTGACCCGCAGGCGGACCTCCCGCTCCGTGAAGGGATAACCGCCGGCAATGGACTCCTCGATCTGAGTGACGAACGCATCATTGCCGGGAAGGAGTTCGCGCAGGGTCTGCCGTCGAGCCCGCTGCCGACTCACCGACAGCAGGATTTCCCCGGCAGAATTAAGGAATTCCGGCCGCAACTGCTCGTCGAGCACCAGGACGGCAACCGTGAGGTGTTCCAGGATTCGCCCGTCGGAGAATGGGGTTGCGTCGGATACATCCATCGAGCTCCTCCCCGCCCGCAGGGTCGGGCCTTCGAGGTACGAACACGGAGGGGTCTCGGGACAAGCCGATCCGGTCAAGCCGGATCGGCATCCACCCTGTGTTCTACAGGCTGTAGTACAGATCAAACTCCACCGGATGGGTGGTCATCCGCAGTTGGGTGATCTCCTCCATCTTGAGCTCCCTGTAGCCATCCAGCATGTCATCGGTGAACACGCCACCGGCCTTGAGGAAATCGCGATCCTTGTCGAGTTCTTCGAGGGCCTGCTCGAGGGAGCTGCACACCGTGGGGATGCCCTTCTCTTCCTCCGGCGGCAGATCGTAGAGGTTCTTGTCCAGGGGCTCACCCGGTAGGATCTGATTCTGGATCCCATCCAACCCGGCCATCACCATCGCGGCGAAGCTGAGGTAGGGGTTTCCGGAGGAATCCGGGAAGCGGATCTCGATACGCCGTGCCTTGGGCGAGGACACGTAGGGGATCCGCACCGCGGCCGAGCGGTTACGCGCCGAATAGGCCAACATGACCGGCGCCTCGAAACCGGGGACTAGACGCTTGTAGCTATTGGTCGAGGAGTTGGTGAAGGCGTTGAGGGCACGGGCGTGCTTGAGGATCCCACCGATGTAATAGAGCGCATGCTCGGACAGCCCGGCGTACTTGTCCCCGGCAAACAGGTTTTGGCCGCCCTTGCTGAGGGACTGGTGGACGTGCATCCCGTTGCCGTTGTCGCCGACCAGCGGTTTCGGCATGAAGGTCGCCGTCTTGCCGAAGGAATGGGCGACGTTTTGGACGACGTACTTGAGGATCTGATTGTGATCGGCCCGGGTCACCAGGGTATTGAATCGCGTACCGATCTCACACTGCCCGGCGGTGGCTACCTCATGGTGGTGCACTTCGGTCATAACCCCCATCTCCTCCAGGGTCGAGCACATCGCCGAACGGACGTCCTGAAGGGAATCCACCGGGGGTACCGGGAAGTAGCCGCCCTTCACAGAGGGGCGGTGGCCGATATTTCCATCCGTGTAAACCTTCTCGGAATTCCAGGAGGATTCATCGGAGTCGACGCTGTAATGGACCCCTTTGATGTCGACCGACCAACGCACATCGTCGAGGACGAAGAATTCGGGCTCGGGACCGAATAAGGCGGTGTCGGCGACCCCGGTCGACTTCAAATAGGCCTCAGCACGCCGAGCGAGGGAGCGCGGGTCCCGCTCATAACCTTGCATAGTCGAGGGTTCGATGACGTCGCATCGCAGGATGAGCGTGGGGTCCTCGTAGAAGGGATCCATGACGGCGGTATCCGTATCCGGCATGAGGATCATGTCCGACTCGTTGATGCCTTTCCAACCGGCGATGGACGAGCCATCGAACATCTTGCCTTCCTCGAAGAAATCCTCATCCACCTGGTGGGACGGCAAACTGACGTGCTGCTCCTTGCCTCGGGTATCCGTGAAGCGCAGGTCGACGTACTTGAGCCCTTGGTCTTTGATCAGGGAAAGGACATCACTGGGGGTGGTCATTACGCGTTACTCCTCCGTTCCAAATGATCGAGTGGGATGGCTAAGGGACAAGCCCTAACATGCGGGGCGATCGCAGGATCTGTGCCACAACGGAAACCCCGTTCGGAGTGCGTCCGAATTCAATCGGTTACCCCCACTCGGCTGCACCGAAGTAGGGCAGCCGGACATCAAGGGGTGGGAGAACGACGGATGGGAGGGAATCCAGGCACTCGATTGGTGCGTAAGGAAACATAGGCACTACACTAGTGCAATACGAACAGCAAACGCACCTCGCCGATCCCCGATACGTTGCGGCTAGCGGCTCGGTACGCGCCTTCAAGGGCTTCCGCGTCTTGGGCGGTCTGCCGGAGCCAGCCGAGGGGCAAGCGCACATCGACGTGCACCCGCCCCTCGATGTAATGCAGGTCCACGCCTCGAATCGCGGAATACCCCGGAAGGGGCTCCCAACCCGGGCGGAGGGCCTGGAGCAATGCCTCGCGCAGGGGCAACCTCCCACCGCCGTGCCGCTCCGAGCCGCGCTCCGGATCGGTGTGGACTGTCACATCGTTGATCTCCGGGATCTCATCGACCAGACGGCGCTCGACGGTGTCGGCGATCTGATGGCCCTCGGAGACCGTGATGTAAGGATCCACTTGGACGTGCACATCCACGAGGGCTTGACCCGCCATCACGCGGGTCCGTAGGCGATGCAAGCCCTCGACCCCATCCACCTCGCGGATCACCCGCTGGAGCTCTTGGATCTTCTCCCGCTCCAAGGCCGTATCGATCAGCTCCCGCACGCTATCCCAGATCAGTCGCCCCCCGATGTGCAGGATCATCCCGGCAACCAACACCGCGGCGATGGCGTCGAAGTAATCAAGTCCCGCTTGGGTCCCGAGGACCCCGACCAGGACAATGACCGAGGAAATCGCATCGCTGCGGTGATGCCAGGCATTGGCGAGGAGCAGACTGGAACCGATGCGGTTCGCGACCGCCGTGGTGTAGCGGTACAGCACCTCCTTGACCACGATCGAGAGCGCGGCCACGAACGAGGCCGCCATGCCCGGCTGCAACAGGTCACCGGAGTGGAACAGCCGGTCGCCCGCATCCCAGACGATACCCACGCCCGTGGCGATCAGCAGCGCACCGAGGCCCACGGTGGCGACCGTCTCGATGCGCCGATGGCCATAGGGGTGTTCCGCGTCCGGGGCCTGATTGGCCTGCCGCGCGGCGAACAATACCAGTCCATCACTGAGGAGATCGGAGACGGAGTGGACCCCGTCGGCAACCAACGCCTGGGAATGGGCGAGCAGACCGGCCCCAAGCTTCACGACGGCCAGGAGGATATTGACCGCGGTGCCGATCAGGGTGATGTGTTCGGCCGACCGGCGTCGATCGGCGGTTGCATCCGGCGAGGCGTGTGCATGCATACGTAGCGGCCATGGGGCACGATCGGCCCGGCGGGATGAGTGGCAAGACCTGGGAAGACCTCGAATCCTGGACACACCAGGCCCTCGGCCGATTAGCGTATAACAAATAGGGGCATGACGTCAGGGTCGACCGCCCGCTCATTCCGCCGTTCCCTCGAGTCGGTTGTTGATCGATCGCTCAGCCGATGTCCGAGACCCCAGCGTCGATCGGGTCGGCTCGAGCGGACCGCGAGGGGCGGCATCACGGCCCGAACCCATCGTGGTCATCGTTCGTTAACCCGTTGACACCGGGGCGCTCCTGGACCACTTTATAGCCCTAATCCTTCGCGGTTCGGCGCTCGAACGGTCGATGGAACCGGATGGCGGATCCGCGCCCAGAAGCGGTCGCGAATCGCCGGGATCGGTCGGCATCGTCGCGCGCGCCATCCGGCCCGCCGCTGATGCGAGCGGGGGGTGGGTCTGAACTGTATTCACGCGTTCGCGCACGATCGTGCTGCGGGAGGACGCAATGTGCGAGTTGCTCGCCATGGTGGGTAATGAACCGGCCATCTTGACCAAAGCCCTGCAACGCTTTGCCCAGCGGGGCGGGCTGGAAGGCCCCCATGCCGACGGTTGGGGGCTGGCCAGCTACGACGGCGTCGACGCCCGTCTAATTCGCGAGCCGGAAGCGGCGAGCAATAGTCGCTGGATGGAGTTTCTCTACACCCAGCGTATCCCCTCGCGTGCGACCTTGGCCCATATCCGTAAGGCCACCGTCGGCTCCACCTGCTTGCCCAATACGCAGCCCTTCCGACGGGAGCTCGGCGGACGAGTCCATCTGTTCATGCACAACGGGGATCTGGACGGGATCGATGGGATTCGACACGGGCTGAGCGGCCTCTTCCGCCCAATCGGAACCACCGATTCCGAGGTCGCCTTCTGCCATCTGCTCGATGCCCTGAAGTCCCTATGGCTCCGTGAAGCGGAGATGCCATCCCGCGCGGCGCGCTTCGAGGTGGTCGCCGAGGTCGCGCAACGACTCAGCCAACACGGGCCGTGCAACTTCGTCTACTCGGATAGCGATACCGTCTTCGTCTATGGCCACCGCCGGACCCAACCGAATGGCCGTATCGAAGCACCGGGTATGGTCGCCGCGGAACGCGAATGCCCCTGCGGACGACCGGATCGCCCCCAGCGGCTGATGCTCTTCGCGAGTGTCCCATTGAGCGACGAGCCCTGGTACAAGCTACGCGAGGGGGAGTTGTTCGCGGTACCCATCGGCGACGTCGGCGCGACGCAACGCCGCGAGGTATTGCAAACCACCGTTGCCTGACCCCGGACGCGCGGGGCGCCTCATCGTGGTGAGCCCCCGATTGACCGATACACCGCCATCCCGAAGACCGCATTTCCCGTCGACGTGATCGAGGATACCCCCCCGAACAACCCCGCACCGGCGGTCGGCTATATCCACGGCTATTCGCCAGCCGAACAGGCTCGACTGGTGGAACAGGCCGAGGTCCTCGCGCCCTACGTGCTGCGGGCGCTGGATCTCCCGGATGGATCGAATTACCTCGAGATCGGTTGCGGCGTCGGCGCCATCCTCGACCAGGTACAACGGCTGCGGCCGGCTGCCCAGGGGATCGGTCTCGACCGGAGCCCGGCTCAGGTTGAGGCGGCCCGTCGCCATCTGATTCGATCCAACAGCGGCGGGGTTAGGCTGGTTCGCGGCGACGGGTCCCGATTGCCGTTCGCGAACGATCGCTTCGATCGCGTACTCACCGTGTGGATGCTGGAACACATCGCGGATCCCCAACCGGTGTTGCGGGAGGCGCGACGGGTGCTTCGCCCCGGTGGGCGACTGCTGGCCCATGAGGTGGACAACCAGCGCTTTGGATTCACGCCCGAACAGCCGGCGATCACCACCTGGTGGAACGCCTTCAACCGCTACCAACAGGATCACGGTGGGAACCCGTTCGTCGGTGGTGCACTCGGCGAGGCCGCCCGAGCCGCCGGGTTCGACACGGTGGAGACGCAACCCCTCGGCATCATCGACAGCCGCCGAACCCCCGAACAGCGACAACCCCTCCTAGACTACCTGCGGGATCTCCTCCTGTCCGGGTCCGAGGCCCTCCTCGCCGCCGGCTACGCCACCGACAGCGACCGCGAGGCGCTAACCCAAACCTTCGACCGGATCCGACCGGACCCGGCTATCCATTTCTTCTACGACGGTACGCGACTCACCGCCACCGTGGGATGAGGTCATGGCCCGCCGTCTGCCCGGACTCGGTTGGCCGATCCGCCGCAAGCCCCGACAGCGAACCGGTCGGATTGCGCTGCCGGCGCCGTTCTCGCCTCCGGGTTAAACTCAGTCGCGCTCAACCCCGAGACACCATAAAAAAGCCCCCGACACCTCAGTGCCGGGGGCTTCACATCCATTGAGCCGCCCGTCGGCGGCTCGGTCGCTCCCTGCGGGTTATTCCACGTTGATCTGGTAGATCGTCGTGGTGCCGCTGACCTCATTGCCGACCGCCAACAGCGGATTGCCGTTGGGGCTCTCCTCGGCGGGGATGAAGGCCAGGCCCTCCGGCCCCAGGTCGCCGGCCGCATCGGCCGGCAGGTCGCCGTCATCGATATCGTCCACGCTGACATCGAAGTCCCGGTTGTTGAAGTAGTGGGAGAAGACCGGGAACCGGGGGTTGCTCACATCGTAGACCATGACGCCGCCGACCCGCTCCAAACCGACGAAGGCGTAGGTACGGCCGTCGATCATGCCGGTCACCACGCCCTCGGGCTCGGGTCCCTTGTTGTCGCTGCGGCCATCCCGCTCCGACTCGTCGTTGTCGTCGTTGAAGTTAAACGACTCGCTCAAGGCAAAGCCGGTCGCGCCGAACCGATCCAAATGGGCGGTGATCCGCTCGAAGTCGTCACCGCTGTCGGACAGCAGTGCCCCAGTGCTCCCATCCCAGACCGAAAAGGAACGAGCCCCGATGGAGAGTTGATCGTCCAACCCGTCGCCATCGAAATCCCCTGCGGCGGAGGTGCTCAGCAGGCCCTCGAGCTCCGGATCACCGGCGAAGACCGGCAGGTCCCCCAGGTCCTCTTCTTCGCTGAAGCCATCGTAGTCGCGGGTGTCCCCCTCGTTCGCGGTGACCAGGTAGGGGGTGCCCATGCCGTAGGTCACGATGGAGTCCGGCATATAGAAGCCCAGGGTCTCGTGCCGGCGGATGTTGATTTCCCCGTCGTTGTCCGCATCGAAGCCGTTGCCGGCCAGGCTGTGATCCTTGACGCCCAGGGCCAGCACGGCGGCTATGCTGTCCGTGGTCAGGTCGAGGACACCGAGGGCGTTGTTCTCCTGCAGGGCGACAAAGGCCGTGGAGGAATCCGCGGAGACGGCGATGTACTCCGGCTCCAGGTCTTGCGCTGCGCTTGCCCCCGGCCCAAAGATGCGAACACCGTCCGGGATGGCCACGCCGCCGAAGCCCGCGGTTGTCACGGTGGCCGAGCCGATGCCACCGCTGATGTCGACGATGCTCACAGAGCCCTCGGGATCAACGGTATAGTCCTCGTTCGGCTCGCCTTCGTTGGCGCTCAGGACCTTATTGCCATCCGGCGTGAAGGTCACCATGTCCGGTAGGGGACCGACCTCGACCAGGCCCGAGAAGCCCAGGGTGCTCGCATCGTAGAAGGCGACTCGGCCGTTGGCCTGCTCGTTGTCCGCAGCCACGGCCACAGCGATGATACCGTTCTGAACGGCGATGCTGTTGAAATCGCCCCGCTCGAAGTCCGCATCCGCCGCATCGATGGCCGTGCCGTCGATGGTGCCCGTGAGGGTCGGGTTGGTGGGATCGGCGAGATCCAGGACGTCGATCGTGCCGGCATCGGCGTTGATCACGAACAGATTCTGGGTACCGGCATCGTAGGTGACGATCTCCGCAGCGCCCTCATCGTAGACGGCATTGTCGGTGAACTCACCGAGTACCTCGAGGGTGACCGGGCCGCTCGGCAGCGCCATCACCTCGTCGTCGCGGACGTCTAAGTCCTGGATCCGCAGATCGTCCACCGGATCGGTCTCATCCCGGTCGAACGGCACTTCGGCGAAGAACTGCTGCAGGTACTCCGCCAGGGCGTCCTGCTCGCTGCCGTGGGGTGCGAAGTCCGACTGACCGGGATCCACGTCGGTGGTCTCCGGGTCCAGCGCGCCCAGATCCACCCGATTCGGATCGGTCAGGCCATTGAGCGGGAGATCATCGCCGCAGAATCCGCCATCCGGCACGCAGAGTGCCAGGAAGTCGAGGATGACCAGACGGAAGGTCCGGTTGGGATCCTCTACAACCACACCGCCCTCGACGACCTGGTCGATGACCGCCCCGCTGTCGTCGACGACGGCGAGCTCCTGCAGTCGGTCCCCGACGATGTTCAAATCCGCCTGGTTTTGGTTCACCGGCTGTCCCAGCGCACCGATGGCGGCGTCACGGGATTGGGCCTCAGGATCGTAACTGAAACGTAGGCCTGCAACCTGCGGGAATCGGCCGTCGACCCCCTCCACATTGCCGACCATGTGCTCGATGATGTCGGCGAGCTCCGCCGCCGTCACCGTCAAAAGCGTCAGGCCGTTGTTGAAGCGCAGGCTGATCTCGAGGTCGAGCTGCGAGATCCCGCCTTCGGGTTTACCAATAGCGGGGTTCGCCGCCGGCGGCAGGAACTCAACGGCCTCGGGATCGTTCGTCCCTGGGGGCTGAATCGCCTGACCGATATCGTTGCGGATACCACCGCCGTTTTTGAGGGCGATCTGGACGCTGTTATCGACGCGCTGAGCCAACCAGAGATTCGCATCGGCGGTCAGGTTGCCCATGTTGGTCTCTTCCGAACGGACCTCGCCGCGGCGGCCATCCAGGTAGACGGCGGTCCGGCCAAGGATGTTGCCGTCTTTCGCTTCGAGCACAGCGGCCAAGGCATCGGCCACGTCCACCACACCATCCAGTGGGCTGAACGGCTGGGCTGGAACCACATCGCTGGCATACGCGCCACTGACTACGGGGTCAATGCTCTCCGTGTCGATCACGCCATTCTGATCAAACTCGACGACGAGACGACCCAGATAGGTGTAATCGCCATCGGTGTTGACGACGAGCACCGGCTCATCGGCCGCTGAGGTGAATTCCAGCGGGTAGGTGTCCGCCGCTGTGTCCCCCTCCCGTAGCCGATCCGTCGAATCAGCAAGGATCGTATTCGACCCGCCCGCGACAATGACGTCGACGCCCTCCAGGCGAGTTGCCAGGGCTTGCTCGATCGCGATCTGCTGCATGTGCGCGAGGAGCACGATCTTATTGATCCCTTGATCGGTCAACGCGTCGATCGCCGGTTGGATCGCGGCAGCCAGTGCATCCCGATCCGCGTCTAGCTCGGCGTTGAATTCCACCGGGTTAATCGTCAGCTCACCAGTATTGGTGATGCTCGGCAGGCTTGGAACGCTCGCACCGACCAGACCGATGGTCTGGTCACCCACCTGCACCGTTGCACTCCCCGACACGGTATTGGATTGGACGAGCTGACCGTCCTCGACGACCTGATCGGCCAGGGCCGATTCGGAGAAATCCACGTTGGCGGCCAAGTAGGGGAATTCGGCCCCCGGCCACTGTCCTTCGGTTGCGATGAGTTCGGCCAGGTCCTCAGGGCTCGCGTCCAGGTCGTGGTTACCGAGCGCCGAGGCCTGAAGGCCCATCGCATTCAGCCAGGCGATGTGAGCGCGCCCCGGCCCGGGAACGCCGAGGACCTCGGCCATCGAGTCGTCTTCCGCGCCAAAGAACTCCGGCCCCGGGATGAGGTTGTCACCGGAGCTGACCAACAGGGTGTTCTCCGGATACTGGGAACGGAAGCCGTCCACCAGTGCTGAGAAGTTCCGAACGTCGTCAATACCGCCCGCGCCGTCGATATCGGCGAAGTGCAGCAGCTGCAGCTTGAAGACGTCATCGGCGGTGAGATCCGCACCATTACAAATGCTTTCCGTCCCATCGATCTCAGCGTCGTCCAGTGTCCCGTTACCGTTATCGTCGGTGCCGTAGGAGAAGCTCACCCCACCGGCCGGGCAACCACCCTCACCGGGCTCTAGGGGACGGGTCGTCACCAGCGCGGGCGCACCC
>CAYFWJ010000095.1:0-10801 GCA_964346755.1 uncultured Ectothiorhodospiraceae bacterium | reverse complement strand
TTGTCCAGGCCTTGCATCACCCGCAGGTTCATCTCGCCGCACTGGAGAACGAGGTTCAGTAGACTGTCCACGTCGAAGTTGGCGTTGGTGACGGTGGCGAACAGGGCCTCCTCGATGAAGCCGCTCACCGTTTCGTCCGTGTGACCGAGTCGGCGGGCGTGGTGGGCGTAGGAGGCCATGCCCTTGACGCCATAGAGCAACATCTCTTGAAGGGACTGGACATCCTGGTCCTTGCCGCAGACGCCGGGGTGTTCCTCGATGGCGCAACCGGTGCCGTGGGCGGCTTGTTCGCATTGATCGCAGAAGAAAGGCATTTCGTTGACGGACATGGAGGGCGCCTCGCAATGGGGTTATCATCGAGCGCGGCCGGGATCGGCCCGCGTGATGAACAGGATCGCCGAGATGGCCCCCGGAGGCTTTTGCCTGGGTCAAACCCGGTCGGTCCCTTGCGATCGCGCATGCCCCGTCCCCGGCGTGTAGCCGACAGCCCGAGCGATCGCCATGACCGAGGCCATCCGCGAGACCCTATCCCAATGCCCCCTCTTCGCCGGCGTCTCGCCCCGCGCACGAGAGCGGTTGGCCCACCTCGCGGTGCGCCGCCGCTACCCCGCGGACCAGGTCATCTTCGTGCAAGAGACCCCGCCGCCGGGCGTGTTCGTGGTCCGTCGCGGGCGGGTCCGGGTCTACCGCCTCTCGGCGCAGGGCCGCGAGCATCTGCTCCATCTGTGCGAACCCGGAGACAGCTTTGCCGAGGTCGCGGTCCTCGGGCAGTTCCCGCTGCCGGCCTGCGCCTCGGCGGTCGAGGACACCGAGTGCGTCGTACTACCCCAGGGGCCCTTTCTCGAGGCCTTGCGGGCGGATCATGAGTTGTGTCTCGAGCTCTTGGGGGGGATGTCGCGCTGGGTCCATAGCCTGGTCGGGCTCCTCGACGACGTGGTCTTTCGGGACGCCCTCGGACGGGTCGCCAACTATCTGCTCAATACCGCCGAAACCGGACCGGATGGGATCGGGCAAATCGTCTTTCGGCTGCCCAAGCGAGAGGTGGCCAACCATCTGAACCTCAATGGAGCAACGGTCTCCCGGTCGCTCCGCCGACTGGAGGAGGCGGGTCTGATCGAAAACCCGGATCAACGGACGACGCGGATCCGCGACCGGGCGGGACTGTTGCGGGTCGTCGACGAGGGATTGGATCCGCAAGGCGACGATCCCTGAGCGAGGCGCATCACGGCGACCCCGCGTCGTTCTTGGCCGTCGTGACGAAGGGCGTGAGCCGTTCGGCCCAACGGGCAACCTGGGGTTGTTCCATCACGCTGGTATGATCCCCCGGCGCATCAATGACGGTCACCGTTTGCTGGGCATAGGCCTGCCAGCCCCAATCCCGTCGTTTGGCCAAGGAATTCGCGTCCGTGTCTTCGCTTTGCGTCTCTAAGGCGGCGATGGAATCCTTCCCCCGCACCAAGACGATGGGGGCCTCGATCGCATCGCTCGGCCGGTAGGCCAAGGCGTTTTGGGTATTGGCGCGGTACCGCTCCACCCAACGGCGCAGGCGCGCTGGATCGGTGTCGGCCGGAAACACGCCGGCCTCTTGAAGACAAGCCCTCAATCGGGCCCATCGCGCGTGTTCGTCCAACCCGTCGAGGACGCGGGCCTCCAGCCCGAGGGTCTCGACCGGGCGACGGGTCAGCTCCGTGGCGATCGCGCCCATCCATTCCCCCTCGGTCATCTCCTCGACCCGCTCGGCCCATCGGGGATCCACCTGCGCCGGGGTATCCACGATCACCACGAGGCCGACCCTGTGACCGCGTTGCTCGCGTTGACGCGCGATCTCAAAGGCGACAATCCCACCCATGGAGTGGCCTACCAGCAGGGGCGGCCCCATCGGCTCATCCCCCTCCAAGCCATCGATCAAGGCCACGAGCATCGCGGCGTGTCGTTCCAATCCCGTCGGTCGAGGCTGATCCGCGTCGACCCCCGGACTCTGGAGACCCAGGACGGGTTGTCCCGCAGGCAACTGCGCCAGCAGATCCCGAAAATAAAACGTGTCCCCGAGGGCGCCGGGGAGACAGTAGATCCGTGGGCCGTGTTGGCCAGGGCGTAGGGTTAGCCGCAGCGACGGGGGCACATCCTGGCGCAGGCGATCGGCCAGGCCCGCAATCGTGGGGGCATCGAAGAGGGTCGCCACCGGCAGGCATTGATGCCATCGCTGTTCGATGCGTCCGAGCAACCGGATCGCGAGCAAGGAATGCCCCCCGAGATCGAAGAAGGAGTCGTGAATCCCGAGGCCGCGAACGCCCAGCAGGTCTTCCCAAATCCCAACCAAGGCCCGCTCGGTCTCATCCCGGGGCTCGACCGAAGGGGTGATGCGCCCCGGATCGGCGGCCGGTGGCGGTAACGCGCCGCGATCGATCTTGCCGTTCGGGGTCAAGGGTAGCTCCGAGAGACGCACGAAGGCATTCGGGACCATCGCCGCAGGCAAACAGCCGCGCAACCGGTTCATCAGGTCCGCCTCATCGAAGGCCGGCTCGCCGAGATCGCCGGATTCCGCACCCAAAGCGGGTACCAGGTAGGCGACCAGTCGGTGATCGGAATCCGTTTCCACCACGGTAGCGACGGCCTCACGTACCTCCGGTTGATGGCGAATCGCCCGCTCAACCTCCGCCAATTCGATCCGTTGCCCCCGAACCTTGACCTGACTATCCATCCGGCCAAGGTAAATCATGGCGCCGTCCGGCCGTTGCCATGCCCGATCGCCCGTGCGGTAGAGCCGTTCCCAGTGGCCGAGGACTTTTGCCGTGACGAACGCCTGCTCGGTCAAATCCGGACGTCGGTGATAGCCCCGCGCGAGTCCCGGCCCGGCGATGCACACCTCACCGGGAAGACCCGGCGGAACGGGCTGTTGGAAGGCATCGAGCAGGTAGATCCGGTAGCCTGGGAGGGGATAGCCGATCGCTAAGGCGGCGCCATCCCCGGAAGCCAGCGGATCATCCGGTACGTAGGCCGCAACGACATCCGTCGATTCTGTCGGCCCGTAGCTGTTCATGATCCGTGCCCGGGTTTCGGGGTACTCGAGCCAATCGCGCAGACGCTCAAGGGCGATCGGCTCGCCTCCGAGCACCACCCAGCGGAGGCTCGATAGTTTCGTCCATGCCCGCGGTTGGGGGGCGCCCTCGACCAACGGATAGAAGGCGCTCGGGGCACAATTCAGCCAGGTAATCCCGTGGTGGGCGATGACGTCCCGCATGCCCGGGACGTCGAGGGGTGCCGATCGCGTGAAATGGACCTGGCCACCGACAAGCAACGGGGCGAAGAGGTTCTTCTGCGTCAAATCGAACCCGATGGGGCTGACGATCAGGGTGCGATCCGCTGCGCTCAGCCCGAGTCGCCGGATATACCACTCCAGCAATTGCGAAAAACCGCCGTGGTTGATCAAGGTTCCCTTGGGCTGACCGGTCGAGCCGGAGGTATAGATTCCGTAGACGAGGTCATCGGGACCAGCCTGCCGTGTCGGGTCGACCCCTGTGGGATCCGCCGATTCTCCCCTGTTCCCCAAGCGGGGATCGTCCACCAAGACGCATGGGGCGCTCCCCGGGACCTCCGCGGCGAGGCCCTCCCGGGTCACGATCACCGGCACGGCACTGTCGCCGATCATGTACCGAATCCGCTCGACGGGATAGCCGGGTTCCAAGGGGACATAGGCACCCCCGGCCTTGAGGATACCGAGGAGCCCGACGAGGAGCGCCGCTGAGGGCTCGAGATACAGCCCCACCAGGCGATCGGGGCCGATGCCATAGGCGTTGATGAGGTGATGGGCGAGACGGTTAGAGCGGGCATTGAGCCCGGCATAGCTGAGGGTTTCCTCGTCGGCCACCACAGCCGGCGCCGTCGGTCGAGCCGCCGCCTGGGCCTCGAAGCGGGCGACGAGGTCCCCCGGCGCTTCGGCCACCGGCCCCGTGCCCCAGCGCTCAAGGTCGACCCGTTCGGCGTCGGTCAACAGAGGCAGGGCGTGGACGGGGGTCTCCGGTTGGGCGAGGAGGCCGTCGAGGAGCACCGCGAAGTGCCCGGCCATCCGCGCGATGCGTGGTTGCTCGAAGCGGTCGGTGGCGTATTCCCACTCCAGCTCGAGCCCCTGGGCGGTTTCGATGACGTTGAGGGTGAGGTCGAACTTGGCGACGCCGACCTCCTGGGGAACGGCGTCGACGGCCACGCCGGGGAGGTCCAGTTCGGCAATCCCGGTGTTCTGCAGCACGAACATCACTTGGAAGAGCGGGCTATGGCTGAGGCTGCGCTCGGGGTTGAGCCGCTCCACGAGGGTCTCGAAGGGCAGCGCCTGGTGGGCGTAGGCCCCGAGGGTCATCCGGCGCACCTGGGCCAGGCATTCGGTGAAGCGGAGTTCCCCGTGGAGGCGGGCCCGCAGCACAAGGGTGTTGACGAACAGGCCGACCAGAGGCTCGGTCTCGCTTTGGGTCCGGTTGGCGATGGGGCTGCCGATGAGCAGGTCATCCTGGCCGGTATAACGGTAGAGCAGCACCGCGAAGGCCGAGAACAGGGTCATGAACAGGGTCGCGCCGCGCGCCTGGCCGAAGGCCTTGAGCGCTGCGGTGCGTTCGCCATCAATCGGTTGGCGCAACCGAGCCCCCCGGTAGCTCTGCACGGCGGGTCGGGGGTGGTCGGCGGGCAACTCGAGGCGTTGCGGGGCCCCCGCGAGGGCCTCCACCCAGTAGGCGAGCTGGCGCTCGAGGGCGCCGCCGGCCAGCCAGCGCTGCTGCCAGAGGGCGTAGTCGGTGTAGCGGATGGGCAGGGCGGGCAGGGCCGGGGCGTCTCCGATGATGTGGGCTCGGTAGAGGGCCGACCACTCCTGCAGCAGCACGCCAAGGGACCAGCCGTCGGCGATAATGTGGTGGATGTTGAACAGCAGCACCCACTCCTCGGCCCCCACGCGCAGCAGCTCAAGGCGCCACAGGGGGACTTCGGCGAGATCGAAGGGGGTGCGGGCGTGGACGGCGGCCCGCTGCTCGGCCTCCGCTCGGGCCGCCGCCCCGTACGCGCGCAGATCGGTCATCGTCAGGGGGTCATAGGGCGGGCCGACGACCACCGCGGGCGCCCCCGCCTCAGCGGGGAAGCGGGTGCGCAGGCTGTCGTGGCGGGCCACTAGGACCTTGGCTGCCGCCTGCAGGCCCTCGACGTCGAGGGGCCCGCTCAGGCCGAGCGCCGCCGGGATATTGTAGGTGGCCGAGGCGCCCTCGAGCTGGTCGAGGAACCACAGCCGCTGCTGGGCATAGGAGAGCACCGCGGGGTGCCCAGGGGGTTGGGCCTCGATAGGGGGCAGGGCCTCGGTCCGCTGAGCCTGTTCCAGGGCCGCGGCCATCGCCTCGAGCCCCGGGGACTCGAAGACCCAGCGCAGGGGCATGTCGATGCCGAGGCCCTCGCGCACCCGGGCGAGTAGCTGGGTGGCGAGCAGGGAGTGGCCGCCGAGTTCGAAGAAATGGGCCTGGCGGTCGGTCACGGCGGGACCCAATAACCCCGACCACAGAGCCGCGAGCAGCCGTTCGGTCTCGGTGCGCAGCGGTTGGGCCCCCTCGGCCGCCCCCCACTGGGGCTCAGGCAGGGTGCGCCGGTCCAATTTGCCACTCGCCGTTCGGGGGAAGGCCGAGACGACCGTGTAACTCGCCGGGACCATATAGCCTGGCAGGCGCTCCTCCAGATGGGCCCGCAAGGTGGCCGGTGTGACGGGCTCCCAGAGGCTCACGTAGGCCGCCAGGACCGGGGTTCCACCCCGCTCGGCGAGGACCACGGCGGCCTCCTGGACCGCCCCGTGGGTGCTGAGCGCGGCCTCGATCTCGCCGAGTTCGATGCGATAGCCCCGCAGCTTGACCTGGTGGTCCAATCGGCCGAGGAACTCGAGCTCCCCTTCGGCTGCCCAGCGGACCTGGTCACCGGTGCGGTAGACCCGCTCGCGGCGCCCCAACAGCTCGCGGGTAACGAAGCGCTCGGCGGTCAACGCCGGACGGTTGCGATAGCCCCGGGCCAGGCCCGCCCCGGCGATGGCGAGCTCTCCGGCTACGCCGGGGGGCAGCGGCTGCCCATGGGCGTCAAGGACGTAGACCCGGGTGTTGGCCAGGGGCCGGCCGATGCGCTCGGGGACCTCGGGGCGGGCGGTGACCTCGTGGGCGGTGGACCAGACGGTGGTCTCGGTGGGCCCATAAACGTTCCACAGCCGATCGCTGTTCACCCGCAGCCAACTGGCCAGATCCGGGTCCAGCCGCTCGCCACCACACAGGGCCGTCAAAGGCGCCGCCTGGCGCCAGCCGCTGGCGCGCAGCATCTGCCAGGTGGCCGGTGTGGCTTGGATGAGGGCGGGTGGGGCAACGGCCAGGTGATCGCGCAGCCGCGGGCCATCGGCGGCCACCGCGCGGGGCAGCAGCGCGATGCAGGCGCCGGTGACCAGGGGCAGGTAGAGCTCCAGGGCAGCGATATCGAAGGCGAGGGTGGTCAGGGCCACGCTTCGCGCCCCAGGGGCGAGCCCGAGGCGTGTGGCCATGTCATCGAGGAAGTTGGCCAAGGCGCGGCGGGGGACCATGACCCCCTTGGGTCGACCCGTAGACCCCGAGGTGTAGATCACGTAGGCCAGATCCTCGGGTCCAGCCCGGGGCGCGGGATCCTGGGCCCGCGGTTCGCTGGCCAATGCGGCCGGGGTGTCGTCACCGGCGGGCCAGTCCTCGCGATCCAGCCGCGGCCAGGCCCCCTCGGGCAGGTTCACCATCGCCCGCTGACTGAGCAGGAGCTCGGCGCCGCCATCGGCGAGCACCGTCTCGAGGCGGGCGGCGGGGGCCTCGGGGTCCAAGGGCAGATAGGCCCCGCCGGCCTTGAGCACGGCGAGCAGGCCGACCACGAGGTCGACGGAGCGCTCCAGGGCCACCGCTACCAGGCGATCCGGGCCGATGCCGTAGGCGATGATGAGGTGATAGGCGAGGCGGTTGGCCCGGGCATTGAGCCCGGCATAGCTGAGGGTTTCTTCGTCGGCCACCACGGCCGGCGCCTCGGGGCGGGCCGCCACCTGGGCCTCGAAGCGGGTCACGACATCCGCTGGCGCATCCGCCGCAGGCCCCCAACCCCAATCCGTTAACTGAGCGGCCTCTGCCGGGCTCAGGAGATCAAGCTCGGCGATCGACGTCTCGGGCGAGTTCAGGCCCCGCTCCAAGAGACGGTGCAGGCCCTCGGCCCATTGGGCCACCGCCTCGGCCGTCAAGAATCGCCGGTTGTAGACCCAGTCGATGGGAATGTCCTGATCCTCGTGATAGACCTGGACTGATATCGCAAGGGGTGTCGTCTCGAGGCCACCCTGGACGCGCACCCCCTCGGTGGTCGACCCATCGCCCAGATCCGCGGCATAGCTGTGCGCCTCGTAAGAGACGCTGACATCGAAGAGTCGGGCATCCGCTCCGCGATGGGGCATCCACTGGAGCATGTCGGTTATGGGTAGGCGGGGATGGCGGTAGACCTGGCGAAGCCGCCGCTGCACCGTGCGCACCAGATCCACGAACGTACCGGAGAAGGGGAGGACGACGCGCACCGGTCGGATGCCCATGAACAGGCCGACGATCGCCTTGTCTCGGGCGTTGCGCCGGTTCTGGACTGGCACGCCAATAACCACCTCATCGCGCTGGTGCACCCGCGCCCCATAGAGAAACACGGCGGCGAGGAAGACCTGGGCCGGGCTCACCCCCTGCGCTGCCGCGAAGGCCTGCATCCGTTGAAAGAGGTCCCCGGAAAGTTGCGTACGGTGCTGCCCGCTGGCCAAAGCCTCGGCCCCGCTAGCAGCCGCGGGTCGGGGGTGATAGAGGGGCTCGGGGGGCCCTGGGAGCTCTTCTCGCCAGAAGCGACGTTGGCGCTCGGCGGCCTCCGATGCGCGGAAGGCCTGGTCCGCCTCGATCGCTTGCCGGTAGGAGGGAGGGGCGATTTGGGGACGGGTTTCACCCGCTGTTCCGGGATGTAGCTCCCGGTAATGGGCCACGAGGGAGCGCGCCAGCAGCGCGGCGGCCCAACCGTCGACGATGAGGTGGTGGTACTGACCGAACCAGAGGTATTCCTGGGGTCCGAGCCGGAGGACGTCGTAGCGAAACAGGGGGTGGTTCCAAAGGCAAAAGGGCTCGAGGAGACGCCGGTGCATCCAGGCGGTTGCCGCCGCGCGCGGATCGGCGGCGGCCGCGAAATCATGCAGAGGCAATGAGACGGGAAAGGGATCTCGGAAGGCCTGCTGGGGCAGGCCTTCCCGATCCCGGGCCTCGACGAGGATCAACCGCAGGACATCGTGATCCTTGACAAGGGCCGTGGCCGCCGCTTCCAGCCGAAGGCGGTCCAGGGCGACGGGGAACCGGAGATAGCTCCCGATGTTATAAAGTGGAACCGACTCCCCGTGGGCCTGCTGCTCCAGCCAAATGTCCCGTTGCGCCGAGGTCAGGGGATACATAACGGACTCCTTGGCAATACCGGTCAGCTCAGCCATCAGCCTTTTCGCCGAACCTGTCGCGGATCATGTCGGTCCATTCGAACATTCCCATCCGATCCCCAGTCCAGACCTCAATGGATCTTGACCCACAGGCAAGGACCTGAATCCCGGCACCGTTCGGTGGAGAATCGGAGGGCGTCGCAGGCCTAGAACGTATAGGAGACCAATAGCTCATAGAGGTCCCAGCGCTTGTCGGTGGTTTCGCGGTCGTTGTTGCTGAACGGGACGAGGCGGGTGCCGGTGTTGTTGTGGTATTCCACCATGAACAGCAGGGAGTCGGTGACATCCCAGCGCAGGCCCACGGTGAAGTCCTTAGCAAAGGCGTCATGGGCCGGAATGCCGGTGGTCTTCTCGAACGCCTTGCCCTGACGGTCGGACCGATCGACATAAAAGGCATCGTAACGGAGCAACCCACTAATCCGAGGCGTGAGGCGATAGATTCCCTGCACATAAAAGCCATCGGCCACGGCCTTGTTCCGGGGGAAGTCGAATCCCCGGACGTCGTAGGGGTTGAGAACGTATTCACTGGTCAGGGACCACTTGGCTCGGCTGTATTGGAGCGACCAGATGTAGAGCTCGTTCTCGAAGGTCCCGGACGGTTGATCTTCCGGACGTCCGGTGGATTGGTAGTCGAGCTTGGCGTAGGCGCTGGTGAAGCCGAGTTTGAGGCCGCTATAATTCTCAAAGAGGATGCGCGTCGTCCAGACCGGATCCTCTGTCTTGTACTCGCCGGGAAAATCGCCTCCGAGGGACGCCAACACCACCTGCTCACCCGGGCGTCCGTTGGTCAGCCCCGTCTCGACAGTCAAATCGCCGATGTCAAAATAGCTCTGGAGGTAGAACAACACCCCGTCCGAAGAGACGAAGAGGTCCCGACTGCGCTCGATGTAGACGGACTGTGGGAGTAAAATGGAAGGTCGGGTGTGAGCGACATCCCGAGTCTCGTTGTAAAGGCCCCACGGGTTTTTGATCCGCCCGCCTCGCATCCCCGCGTAGGAGCGGCCGGAGGACCAGAGATTGATGTCCGCGAAGGCGTAATCGAGATCGAGATCGAAGTCTTCGAGATCGCCCGGGCGGCGCAAAAGCCCTTGAGCGGCTAAACGAACCCGGGGGGTCGCATTCACAGTGCCGTTTAGCCCCATTTCGGTCGTCCCCAACGCAACTTGATCCTCCGAGTCCGAAAAATAGGCATTCGCCGAGGTGTACCGCGCCGTCTGCGTCAAGAAGCCATGGATCTGAAAATTTCGGAAATAATCCCCCCCCACGGCCACTGGGGGAAAAACGAGCATGATGAGTATCGAGACCAGCCCAAGGGTCCGGTCAATGGACGAAACGAAGCGGGACTGACTCATAGCAGTAATCCTCGGGCAAGTAACCCATTGCGCCGTGCCGGGCTCGGAACGGGCGCTTGCGTACGTGCGACGTCAGCGCGGCCCAAGCGCCTAATCGCTCGCCGATACGTATCACCCTCATTGTCTTCGTCGTGGCATGGTCGCCCGATCGTACCGTTCAAGCGCGTTT
Source organism: uncultured Ectothiorhodospiraceae bacterium (assembly GCA_964346755.1). Classification (GTDB taxonomy): domain Bacteria; phylum Pseudomonadota; class Gammaproteobacteria; order CAYFWJ01; family CAYFWJ01; genus CAYFWJ01. Next base: position 774 of record CAYFWJ010000095.1, on the reverse strand, counting down.
ATCGCCATCCGTAGAAATCAGTCAATGGCATGGCAACACCCGGTCCCGAGCCGATAGCCCTTCAAGCCATCCGGCATTCGATTATGCCATCCACTCACTGGACGATCACAACGTCCACCGACTCATCGATGTAGTCCCCGGGGAGGTAGCCGATTGCCCCGGGGGTGTTGGCGATGCGACGCTTCATTTCCGCTGGCGTATCCAACCGGGTGGGGGCTCGTCCCGTGCCGGAGAAGACCAGGCGTTCCCATGTATCGGCGAGCTGGTAGGGGAAGATATGCAGTGTCTCTTTACAGAAGGCCTGATGGATCGGGCTCTCCTCGGGGAGGACGAAGACCTGTATCGGACCGCCCCCTTCCCAGAGTGTACGACGCATCGATACGATGGCGCGCACATTACCGCGCCGAATCGTGTCCTGATCCACGCTGGGATTCACCACAACATAGACCTCCGTGCCCGACACCGGATTGGCAAGCGCCCCCAGAAGCACGATGAGCAGGGCTTGCAGGAAGGCAAGGAACGGATGCTTTTGGAACGGCATAATCGGTCTACTCGGATTGCGACGGCCCCCCGATGAAGGGGTGCAAAGCGCAATCCATGAACTTGGCTGAACACGCTTATCCGAGCCATTCCCGGGGCTCCGTTCGGCGAATCCGGTCGGTGCGAATCCATTCGGCCGTCGGAATCGACACGACACACCAGAATCTCGATACACACCACGCGCGCGTATCGACCGATCCCAGTCCAATGCTCTTGCATGAACCAGGTTTGTGC
>CAYFWJ010000094.1:4349-10804 GCA_964346755.1 uncultured Ectothiorhodospiraceae bacterium | reverse complement strand
AACGGGGTGGAGCTGGACGCGGGCGAGTACATCCGGACCGAATTCGAGGCCTCGATACAAATGGGCGGGCTCGTGGTCGACGCCATCCATCGGTTTCAAGCCGGCTCGAAGGGCGTGGAATGGCAGGCCATTGGCACGCTCGCTGGCTATCTGACCGATCTCCAGGGGAACCCGATCGTACAGCTCTTCGAGAGCGAGACGACCTCTATCTTCTCTCTCACCGCCGACGGCGTGGCGGGCCAACTTCAGGTCGAGGAAGGCCTCGACCTGAGCGGCCTCGCCGGTCAGGGGCTGACTCTGGCCAGCGTCGACAATGCAGCCGAGGTGACGGTCAACTTCACCGGGCAACGCCAAGAAGTGAGCTTCGGCGGGGGCATGTTTACGCGCTCGGCAGTCATCGAGGCGGGCCGTTACGTGAAGCTCGCCAGCGAAGGCCAGATAAGCCTGCTCGACGGGACGCTCGCCTCCCGCGGGGATTACGAGCTCTTCATCGGCGCGGAAGAGGCTCGCTTCGTGGCCCAGACCGATTTCGCCATCAACCTGCCGGCGAGCGATCTGCTCCCCGACGGCAATCTGCTCAGCGCCCCAGTCGTCGACATGGAGCTGACCATCGGGCAAGACGGGGCCTATGGGGCGATCGGTTTCCTGAATGGGCTCTCGACCCATCTCGACGCCCTGGGTCTACCCTTCACGCCCGATTACAGCCAGGAGAATTACGTCTTCATCAATACCACCGGTCAGGAACAGGTCCTGATCGACAGCCCGATCTTGGACAATGATCGGGTCGTCCTCGAGGCAGACCGGAAGGGGGGCTATGTCTACGGCGGCCGTTTCGATCTCGGTCCCCTGGTCATGCAGTCCAAGGGCGCCATGGTCATCGAGGGCGATGCGCTGGTGATCGAACAGCAGAGCTCGCTCGAGCTGTTCGGGGCGAACCAAGCCCTAGATGCGGCCATCGCCGTCAATCAAGACGGGATCGCCTACCGGGAGGCCGGCGACCTTTTCGATGTGGACTTCGCCGGCTTGGCCGTCGACGGGGACTACCTGCTCCAGTTCAACACGGACGAGGTGGAACGGATCGGGGTGCCCGGAGAGACCCTGCGTCTGGAGCTAAACGACATCGAGTTCACCGCGGCAGGTTATGCCATCCGCGGGGATCTGTTCCTCTCCCTCGAGGGAGACACCGTCCGTTTCGATGTCCCCGAAAACAATCCGCTGCGTACAACCTTCTTGAACCAAGAGCTGATCGCTCTCACTGGGTTCGTCGACGAGGACGGCGATTTCGACCTCAGCACCACCGGGGACTTCGACTACGGGACCGACTTCTTAGGGCTGGACGGGGACTACACCTTCCGGGTCAGCAATCAGGTGCCCGAGATCGTGTCGATCGACTTCACGGGTAACGCCTTCTTCGTGGAGAGCACACGGCAAGTCAATGGGGAGCTCGTGGTCGACGAGGACGGCTTCACCTTCACCTTTACTGTTACCGAAGACGTGGCCCGCAACGTTCGGTTGGGGGGCGAAGTCGCCATGAGCCTCGAGAACGATGTGTTCGGGGCGAGCCTCAATGACTTCGAGCTCCGCCTCTTGGGGCTGACCACCGTGGATGTCGAGGGGGAGGCCTACACCGATGGGCGATTCTCCTTCGAGGGAAGCAGTACCGTCGACTTCGGCGTGCCGTCCATTGCCGCTGTCCAGGGGACCGTCATCGCCTCATACGACCACACAGCCGGCTTCGCCGCCAATATGGACGGCTCTCTGGTTTTCGCGGGCTTCTCGGCGGACGTCAACACCACCATCAAGAGCACCATCTACGCCAACGTCCCCTGGGCCTTCGTCACGACGTTCAGCGGTGACGGCACCGGCTTTACCCTGAGCGGGGGGATCGACGTCCAGATCTACCGGGACGGCAACGTGTGGATCTCGCAAGTGGATGGCAATCCCATCGAACTCGATGTCCTCGATGGGACCTTGAAGGCAAGCGCCGACGTGTTCATGTTTAACAGCAAGACTGGCTATGCCCGATTCTTCGGGACCTCGACCCTCGACCTGGGGCTGAGCGACGTGGCCTCGATCGAAGGCCGGGTCACACTCGCCATCGACGGTTCGACGTTGTCCGCCAAACTGGAACCCGGTGACGTCACGATCTTCGGCAACACCACCCGTATCTCCGGCGATCTGACGGTAACCGAGGACTACTTGCGCTTTGCTACCTTCCAGCGATTCAATCTCCTGGGGCTTGGAGCCGAGGCCACCGTCGAATACACCGCTCGGGACGGCGACCTCTCCGTGGCCTTCCCCGGTCAGGGCATCCGAGTCTTCTCACCCTGGTACGAAGGGCAACTCCGCGGCCAGATCAACTCCGATGGAACCTACCGGTTCATCGCCGACACCCGCCTGGACGTCGGGGATCGGGACATCGTCGGGGCGAACGGGGACCTGCGGCTGATCCTCGCCCACGACGAGGCGAGGTTCGTGATGGATGCGGCAGTCTACGTCCTCGATGACCGAATCCTCAGCGTCGACGACTACGGCTTCGGCATCACCGAGTCCGGGGTCGGATTTGACGTCCGCGACGTCGGCTTAACCGTGGTGGACAACGTCCTCGAGATCGATGGGGACCTGGGACTGCGCTTGCGGCCCAATGGAGTGACCGCCTCCGGTGACCTCACGGGGACCGCCTTCGGCCTCTCGGGCACGACTGACGTGGATCTCGTGGCCACCACCACCGAGCAATCCCTGGCCATCGATTCCCGCTTCGCGTTCAACTGGTCGGTGGATGCTACCCGAACGGTCTCTTATCTCATTGGCAGTGCCACGTTTGGATTCCGGGCCGGGGCCAGTGGGGTGCTGAGCTACGATGTCGACCTCGACGGCTCGGACCTGGATGCCAGCGCCTCGGCCGAGTTGACGGCCTCGGGGCGGGTGTACTACGGGACGGGCAGTAGTGGGGCGTCCATCGACAAGAGCGTGAGCCTGGACACCGACTCCATGTCGTTCACGGTGGATCTCGGCAAAGACGTCACGTTCAGCTTCAAGGACGGCTTCAACGTCTACGCCTCGAACCTGGCCGGCTCGACGGTGTTCCTCGACGTCAACGGCAATAACCGGCACGATCCGAATGAGCCCTCCACGGTGGCATCCGAGGACGGGACCTTCGATTTCGGCAGCAGCCCAACCGGGACCACGCGCCCCGGCAGCCTCAGCGGAGCCCCCGCGAATCCCCCCACCCATCCCGGCCTCGGCGACTTGGTCGATTTCGATAGCGACCGCAATGGGGTCCTGGATCCGAACGAGGGGCAGATGTACGTCGAGGGCGGCATCCGGAGCGATACCGGCCGCCTGGTCCTGTTCCGGGACGACAACAGTGACGGCACACTCAACCCCGGCGAGGAGTCCGCACCGATCGAACCAGAGCAGCTCACGCCCCTGCTCAACGGCTCCGACACCCTCGTTGAACGCATCGGAGCACAGGCCCTTGGCGTCTGGATCCTGTTCGATACCAACGGTAATGGGCGGGTCTCGGCCGAGGAGCTCACCCGGGTCGCGGTGGAACGGCTCGACGCTGAGCCCGTCACCGAGCCGCTCGCCATCCCCAACACCCCGCAAGGGCTCTTGACTCGGGTGGAGGGGGCCCAACGGGTGTTCTTTGACCTCAATGACAACGCCCGCTTCGACCCCGGCGAGCCGCACCGCACCCCGGATGACACCGGCTTCTACGATTTCGGGGTGCCGCCCCGGATCCCCGACCTCGGCCGCTTGGCCGCCTTCGACACGAATGACAACGGGCGCATCGATCGCGCCGAGGGGGTCTTCGTGGTGCGCGGCGGCACCGATCAGAACTTGCAAGCCGAGAACCGGGTGTTGTTGCGCGCGTTAGCCACTGGCTACGGCACCGGTATCAGCCAGAGCATCAGCCCCTTGAGCACCCTCAAGCTGGCCCTCGTCGAAGCGGGGATGGCGGCCCCCGAGGCGGATCGGCTGATCGCCGAGCGTTTCGGTCTCAACCTCGCCGAGGGGATCGACATCTTCAACCCCCGCACGGCAGACCCGGACGATCCGGCCCGCAACCCCACGCTCAGCGCCGCCAATCAGATCGCCAGCGTCGTTCTCGCGGGGGCCAGCCTCCTCGGCGACGCCGACAACCCGGACTACCAGGCCAGCGTCTACCGAGCCCTCGCCAGTGCCCTACAGACGGCCGACCCCACGGAACCCGTGGTGACCCAAGAACGGATGGCGGCCCTGCTGGATGAAGCCGCCGAGGAGCAAGGTCAGGCGCTCCCGGAGGCCACTCGTGGGGCCACGGCCACCGCCATCGCCAACGTCGCGGAGGCGAGCCGGACCCTGGCGGAAGGCCAACAACGGGGCGAGGCCCTCGATACGTCACTGGCCCAAATCAAGGGCGTGGTGCAGCAGGAGCTAACTTCGGCCCTCGAAGGGCTGAAGAACGGCACGCAAGACGCCCATCAGGTGATCGAGGACTTCTCCGGCACGAACTTGGATCAGAAGATCGAATCGATCGGCACCACCTCGACCGTGGGCGTTGCCCCCGTGCAAGTGGCCGGTATTAACCCGGTGGTGCTGCGCCCCGGCGAGACGGGCGATGCCATCGACGTCGCCGGCGCCTTCCGCACCACGGGGGATGCCCTCCAGTATGAGGTCACACTCACCCAGGGCAGCAAGCTCCTCGAGGCCACCCTCTCCGAGGACGGCCAGCTGACCCTGGAGGCGCTGACGCACGCGGGCCATGCGACGGTCACGGTGACGGCCCGCAATACCGAGGGTTCGGCCAGCGTGACATTCGACGCCACCGTCCGCCCCGAGCTTACCGTCCGAGCGACCGAGGTGCCGGGCGCCCGGGCCTACACCGTCGAGCTCACAACCCCACTGGCCAACGAGTTGGTCATCGGCTACTCGGCACCTCAGCTGGCCGCCCAACCCGGCATCTCCGGCAATGCCACCCAGGGGCTGTTGACCCTAACACCGGGGGATCCGAGGGGGCTCATCGTCCTGCCCGAGGCCAATGGCTATCTGGGCCTCACGATTGACTTATTGACCCCAACGGACCCGCTGCCTCTGTTCCTGCAGAACCAGTGGCAAGGCCCCACCAGCGGCGAGGTCCGCTGGGACGATCCCGACAACTGGTCCGGCCCGGCCCCCATCCCCGATAGCGGGCTACGACAGGAGATCTATCTCCAAGCCACGGACCTTGCGTTCACGGACTCGGCCATCACGCTGCCCACGGGCACCCACCAGATCACGGGGAATCTGGAACTCACCACGGATGGGGCGACCCTGAACCTTGGATCGGGGATCACGACCCTGACCCATACCCGCGGCCTCACCCTGGACGGCACCCTGGAGGTGGCCGAGGGAGCGTCGCTCCACCTCACCGAGGGGTCATATACCTTCGAGCGCTGGGTCCACGCGGGTGAGGCCACCCTCACCGAGACGGTCACGATCACGGACGAATTGCTCAATCAGGGGGCGATAACGGTGAATCACCCCACAGGCGGGACCGCCCTCACCCTCACCGATCAGGCCCGAGTGGTACAGACGGGGAGCCTCCGAGTGACCAACGGGGTCGTCGATCTGGGGCAAGGGAGCCTTGAGCTCGCCGAGGACGCCGAGCTCGACCTCATCGGCAACACAGGCGTGTTCCGCGACCCCAACGATCAGAGCCTCCTCGTGGGCCAGGGGAACCTTGAGATCGCAGGCCACCTCGGGCTCAACGGGGGCGAGGTCCGGCTCGGCTCCAGCGACCGACTCACCATCCAGGAGACCGGGAGCCTCACGGGGGCGGGCCTCTTGCGGCTTGGTACCCTCGAGAACCAGGGTGTCGTGCGCACCGAGGGCTTCGGCGTCCGCCTCCTCGGCGACTTCGAGCAAACCGCGGATGGAAGCCTCTTCATGGGGTTCGATCGGTACGTCTCACCCTTTATCGTCTACGGCGATTTCCACGCGGATGGCCGCTTGACGGTAGAGGTCGACTCGGGGTTCACGGGCAACACGCCCATGAGCTTGACCCCGATCTACTACCTCGGCGACCTGACCGGCACCTTTGCCACGGTATCCGTCCTCGACGCGCAAGAGCAGGAGCAGGAGGCCACGCTCAATACCGAGACCCCCATGCGCCTCATCCTCAACCTGAGCTAGCCCACGATCGGGGGATCGCGCCGCCGATCCCCCGCAAGCAACCCATCCGCCAATCGACCCGGTGCTATCCATGCGACTCGCAGTCACACTCCCGCTCCTTGTCCCGTTAAGCCTATTGACCGGCCCCGCCGCCGCCCTCGTCCTCGACTTCAACGTAAACGGGATCGAGAGCATCGGGACCCGGTCGAACCCCAATAATGTGGTCGAGACCTGGGACCTGGCCACCGCCATGGGCCGACCGGACGGCTCCCCGGTCACCATCACGGGGGTTGGCTACGACGTCACCTTAGCCGCCAACT
>CAYFWJ010000094.1:0-4249 GCA_964346755.1 uncultured Ectothiorhodospiraceae bacterium | reverse complement strand
GCGTCGATGCCATACCGGAACCCGACCCGTCGCTCGGGATCGGACTCATCGGCCTGCTGCTGCTAGCGAGCTCCCTCGCCCGGCGGCGCCTAGGGATCGGGCCAACCCACGGCCATGGGCGAGGCGATGGAACGACCCACGCGTGACTCGCACGCGCCGAGGAGGGGACCAAAGCAGCCGCCTCAGGATCCCGATCCGGGGCCTGCACTGACGCCCCCGGCAAATCATGGCACCGACCAAGGTCCTCATCCGCGATCCGCTGTGCGGACACCGAGGGCTGTCGCCGCCAACCTTCGACTCGACCGCCTCCCCGCCTCGCAAGGCATGATGCCCTCAGCAACGACGCCCGTCCCTCGCTCGGTGGGTCGGTTTTTCACGTAGGTATCATCCGATGGCCTTCTTGTCCCCTTACTGGCACCGCGTCGCCTCCCAACGGCTAGCCCTGCGCCCCGAGACGACTGTCCAACGGCAAAGCTTCCGTGGCGAGGATTGGTTCGTGCTCGGCGATCCGTACCGCAACCAATTCTATCGCTTCCGCCCCGCCATCCATGAGTTCATTGCGCGTCTGGACGGACGACGCACGGTCGGCGAGATCTGGGAAGACCTGCTCGAGGAGATGCCAGAGCAGGCCCCGGGTCAAGATGACGTCATCGCAGCACTCCGGCGCTTGAGCGCTGGGAGCCTTCTCCAAGGCGACACCCCGCTCAGCAGCACCGAGCTGGAAAGCCGCGCACAAGAACAACGCGGCCGTGAATTCCGGTCACGGCTAACCAATATCTTCTTCCTACGATTCACCCTCTGGGATCCGGACGTCTTTCTCAAACGCACACGGTGGGTGGGCCGGGCCATCTTCAGCTGGCCCGGGTTCGTCATTTGGGTGGGTTTCGTCATTGCGGCCCTGGTCACGGTGGCGGATCAGTTCGATCGTCTCTTCGCCGCCAGTTCCGGCATCCTTTCCCTCGGCAACCTGCCCTGGCTATACGCCTCGTGGGCCATACTCAAGCTGCTCCACGAGATGGGCCACGCCTACGCCTGCCGCCGGTTCGGCGGCGAGGTGCACCGCATGGGGCTGATGCTCCTGGTGTTGATGCCGATTCCCTTCATGGATGCCACCACGGCCTGGCGCTTCCGCAGCAAGTGGCCGCGGGTTGTGGTCGGGGCTGCCGGCATGTACATCGAGCTCCTGATCGCCGCCCTCGCCGCCCTGGTGTGGTCGGCGACACCGGCCGAGACCGCGACCCACCAAATCGCCTACAACCTGATCTTCTTGGCCTCGGTCTCGACGCTGTTGTTCAACGCCAACCCGTTGCTCCGGTTCGACGGCTACTACATCCTGAGCGATCTCCTGGAGCGCCCCAATCTCCATCGCCAATCCTTTTTGCAGCTCCGCTACCTCCTCGAGCGAGGCATCTTCGGCCTGCGCAGCGCGCACGCACCGGGTCGCGATGTCGGCGACGCGACCTTCCTCACGAGTTTTGGCCTCTTGAGTGGTCTGTATCGCATCTTCGTCTTGGTCGCCATCATCCTCTTCGTCGGCACCCAATTCTTGGCCGTCGGGTTGCTGCTGGCCGTCTATGGCTTTATCTCCTATCTGCTCGTCCCCATCGGCCGTTTCATCCGATACCTCTGGACCGAGCCCCGGCTCACCACGGTCCGTCCCCGAGCCCTGGCCGTGACCGGGGCCGTGTTCCTCGGCGTGCTGACCGCGTTCAGCCTCTGGCCGGCGCCGCACGCCTTCCGAGCCGACGGCGTCGTGCGCTGGCAAGCGATCGAGGTCACCGCACCGACGAGCGGATTCGTGGCGGCGCGGCCTATCCTGGCCGGCGAAACGGTCACGGCCGGTGAGCCTGTAGTAATCCTCGAAGGCGATGAATGGGCGGACCGAGAACGTCAGGTTGCGGCGCGGATCGCCGTGGCCCGAACTCAGCAACAATTGGCTCGGGAAGAATTCCCGGGCCAGGTGGCCCCGCTGGATGAAACCCTGGCAGCGCTCCGAGGCCGACAACAGTGGATACGGCAACAACGCGACGGCCTCACGGTCCGTGCCCCGGCCAGTGGCTATTGGGCAAGCAGCACACCCAATCGTCGCACCGGCGACTACATCCATCGTGGTGCCACGATCGGAAGCCTCCTGACACCCCGTGGCTTGGTTTTCGAAGCCGTAGTACGACAACGACATGCCGCTCATCTGTTCGCCGAAACGGAGCATGACGCGATCCAGGATGTGACGATCCGCTTCCCGGGGCGAGCCCACGAGCTCTGGCGGGTGCGTGCAATGGAGGTTATCGAGGCGGAAGAGCGACGGTTGCCCAGTGCCAACCTGGACTGGCGGGCTGGGGGCTCAGTCCCCACGGAATCCCAGTCCGGGCAGGAGCCCATGGCTGAGGCGCCGTTTTTTCGCGTCCGGCTCCATTTGATCCCGCAAACCGGTTCACCCCTACGCCATGACCAGCCAGGCATCGCCCGCTTCGCCCTCGAGGCTGAGCCGATCGCGATGCAGTTGGCCGAGTGGCTGCGCCAACGCCTCCAAGAGCGGGATCGATGGTAGCGCCCCGGCATGGGTGAGCCATCGCACCATCCGAGGGGCATGGGAGATACCCTACCCCCCGCACCCCCCTTTCACCGTGGCCTAGCCGGTGTCCTGCACGGCGGGCTGGGGGTATGGATCCGCCGACGGTACCGGGCCAGCGCGCTTTTAGCTGAAGCAGAAACACTTCACCGGACCCTGAACAAACGCCTCACGGCGGGCCATACCGATCCCCTAGCGGACGCGGATCCCCTCGCTTCGATTGGCGCAACCCTGGCGCAGGCGACCGGTCTCGTCCCCTACCCGGTCCAACTCGCAGGTGCCCTGGCCCTGCTACGCGGCGGGCTCTTGGAGATGGCCACCGGCGAAGGCAAGACCGTCTGCTTGGCACTCGCCGGCGCCTATCTGGCCAGGGCGGGTCGGCCCGTGCACATCCTGACGGCCAACGACTACCTGGCCGAACGGGACCGGGCCTGGATGCAACCGTTTTACACGCAATGCGGGCTCACCGTTGCCGCGGTCACCGGGGACCACGGACCGCCGCAACGGCAGCAAGCGTACCAAGCCGACGTGGTGTATACGACGAGTCGCGAGTTGGTGGCCGATTATCTCCGGGACCGCATCGTCAACCCCACGAGTGCCGAGGCCCAAGCCATCCGCGGCGCCGTCAGCGGACGGCGAACCGAGTCCGCCACGGTACTCCGAGGGATCTATCATGTTCTGCTCGATGAAGCGGACTCCGTACTCTGCGATGATGCCGTCACCCCACTGATCATCAGCCGCGAGACCGAAGACCGCCGGTGGGCCGAATGGTGCGAGCTTGTGTACCCGCTGCTCACGGGATTGCAGTCCGAACGAGACTACTGGTCCGACGAAACGCAGCGCCAGATCCACGTACCGGACGGGACCGTCGAGCGGGTTCGGCGCCAACTGCCGGAGGATGCCCCACGGGCCCTGCAAGCAAACCATCGGTTGCGGGATCTCATTGCCCTTGGGCTCAAGGCGCGGGACGGGTATCACCCGGGGCAACACTATGTGGTTCAAGACGGACAGGTCGTCATCGTCGATGAGGGGATCGGCCGCCTGATGCCCGAACGGCGTTGGGGCGAAGGCCTCCAGCAGATGATCCAATGTAAAGAGGGGGTGGAGCGGACCGGGCAAAGTGAAACGCTGGCCGCGATTAGCTTTCAAGAATTTTTCCGACGTGTGCCGTACCTCGCCGGCTGCACGGGAACGGCCTGGGAGATCCGGGGCGAGGTATGGGCGATGTACCGCCTCCCGGTGCTGCGGCTACCCCCCCATCGTCCCTCGCGCCGCCGCCATCTGCCGCAGCGGACCTTTGGCTCGGTCGCGGCCAAACGCAAGGCCTTATTAGCGGAGATCTCGGAGGCCCAAGCCCAGGGCCAACCCCTGCTTATCGGCTGTCGCACCGTCCGAGAGAGCGAGGCCTTACATACGCTTTTGGATGAGGCCGGCATCGACCATACCCTACTGAATGCGGTACGAAATGCAGAAGAGGCCACGCTCATCGAACAGGCTGGCTGGCTGGGCCGGGTGACCGTGGCGACGAATATGGCCGGTCGCGGCACCGACATTCGGCCGACCCAAGCCGCGCTGTCGGCCGGTGGCTTACGCGTGCTTGCCACGGAACCCCACACCAACCGGCGAATCGATCGGCAACTCTATGGCCGGGCCGCCCGCCAAGGGGAACCCGGAGCGGTA
>CAYFWJ010000093.1:0-10880 GCA_964346755.1 uncultured Ectothiorhodospiraceae bacterium | reverse complement strand
CTACGCCCGCGCGGTGCGGTTCCTAACGGGCCGCGGTTTTCCCCAGGGCTGGGTCATCGACGCCCTCAAGCGATTCCGAAGCGATGCGAACCGCGCGTTTAACGCCGACGAAGGCGCGGCCCTGACCGAATTCGATGACCGATCATGATCAGTAGCGCTGAGATACGTCAGACCTTCCTCGATTACTTCCAGCAACGGGGCCACCCGGTGGTGCCGTCGGCCAGCCTCGTGCCCGTGAGCGACCCGAGCCTGTTGTTCACCAACGCCGGCATGGTGCCCTTCAAAGACGTCTTCCTCGGCCGCGAATCCCGCGACTACGCGCGGGCGGCCAGCTCCCAGCGCTGCGTCCGAGCCGGGGGCAAGCATAACGACCTCGAAAACGTCGGCTACACCGCCCGGCATCACACCTTTTTCGAGATGCTGGGCAACTTCAGCTTCGGCGACTACTTCAAGCGTGAGGCCATCCATTACGCCTGGGAGCTCTTGACGACGGTCTTCGAGTTGCCGGCGGATCGACTCTGGATCACCGTCTATACCGACGATGACGAGGCGGCCCGGATCTGGCTCGACGAGATCGGGATCGCCCCGGAGCGATTTGGCCGCATCGGCGCGGAAGACAACTTCTGGTCGATGGGCGACACCGGACCCTGCGGGCCCTGCAGCGAGATCTTCTACGATCATGGCCCGGCGCTGTCAGGCGGCCCCCCGGGGACGCCGGAGGCCGATGGCGATCGCTATGTCGAGATCTGGAACCTGGTCTTCATGCAGTACGACCGGGACCGGCACGGCACCCTCCACCCGCTGCCCAAGCCCTCGGTCGACACCGGCATGGGGCTCGAGCGTCTGGCGGCGGTCCTCCAGGGGGTGCACAGCAACTACGACATCGATCTCTTCCGCCACCTCATCGAGGCCGCCGCCCAGGCAACCGGCATCGACACCCCGGCGGCCGAGCGCCCGGACGAGGTGGTCAGCTCCCTCAAGGTCATCGCCGACCACATCCGTTCGTGCAGTTTTCTCGTGCTGGACGGGGTCCTACCGTCCAACGACGGGCGAGGCTATGTCCTGCGCCGCATCATTCGGCGCGCCGCTCGGCATGGCCATCGCCTCGGCTGTGACTGGCCGTTCTTCCACACCCTGGTGCCGGCGCTGATTGCCGAGATGGGCTCCGGTTACCCGGATCTCGCGGCGTCGGGCGAACGCATCGCCAAGATCCTTCGCTTGGAAGAGGAACGATTCGCCGAGACCCTGAGCCAAGGGATCGAGATCCTCACCCACTGGCTGGACGACCACCAAGCGATCGAGACCGTACCGGGGGATTTGGTCTTCAAGCTCTACGATACCTACGGCTTCCCCGTGGATCTGACCGCCGATGTGGCACGGGAGCGGGGACGGGTCATCGATTTCGACGGGTTTGAACGGGCGATGGAGCAACAACGCGCCCGAGCCCGCGCCGCGAGCCAGTTCGCCGTCGACTATGGGGCCGAGGAGACGCTCGATGTCACGTGCCACTTCACCGGTTACGACACCCTCACGACGGAAGACACGGCGATCCTCGCCGTGCTGCGATCCGGCCAGCCGGTGGATCGCCTCGATCCGGGCGACCAAGGCGCTGTGGTCCTGGCCAAAACGCCGTTTTACGCCGAGTCCGGGGGCCAAGTCGGCGACCGGGGGGAGCTGCGCGCACCGGGCGTTCGCTTCGAGGTCACCGACACCCAGCGCACCGGCGGTGCCATCGCCCATTACGGCCTCGTGCGCGCCGGTCACCTGCAACCCGGTGAGGCCGTCGAGGCCCGGGTCGACCCGGGCCACCGCCAGCACACGGCCCTCAACCACTCGGCGACCCATTTAGTGCATGCGGCCCTCCGCGAGGTCCTCGGCGGCCATGTCCAGCAGAAGGGTTCGCTGGTGACCCCGGATCGACTGCGCTTCGACTTCGCCCATTTCGAGCCCATCACGACCGAGCAGCTCGAGTGCATCGAACAGCGGGTCAACGACGAGATCCGAGCGAACCGCCCCGCCGAGATACGAACCATGGCCCTGCAGGAGGCCCTCGCCGAAGGGGCCCTGGCCTTGTTCGGCGAGAAATACGGCGAGCAGGTCCGCGTCCTCCGCTTCGGCGATTTCTCCATCGAGTTGTGCGGCGGCACCCATGTGGCGCGCACCGGAGACATCGGCGGCTTGAAGATCGTGACCGAGGCAGGGGTATCGGCCGGCGTACGGCGGATCGAGGCCATCACCGGACCGGCCACGGTGGCGTGGATGCAGCGACAGGATCGGCTCATCGATGGGCTGGCAGAGCGTTTGAAGAGCGCCCCCGAGCAAATCGAAGAACGGGTGGAACAACTCCTCGCCGAACAACGCCACAGGGAGAAGGAACTGGAACAGCTGAAGTCGAAGCTCACGCAACAGGCCGGACAGGACCTGGAGGACACCGCTCAGGAGATCGCGGGCATCCGGCTCGTCGCCGCCCGACTCGATGGGGCCGACCCCAAGACCCTGCGCGCGACCGTGGACCGGCTGAAGGAACGCTTCACCGACGGCGCGATCGTACTCGGTTCGGTCGATCACGGGAAGGTCCGGCTCATCGCCGGGGTGACCGACCCGCTCAAGGATCGCCTGCCGGCCGGTGAACTCGTCAACCACGTCGCCCAGCAGGTGGGCGGCAAAGGGGGCGGCCGGGCGGATATGGCCCAAGCCGGCGGCAACGCGCCCGAGGCCCTAGACGGGGCGCTCGCCTCGGTCCGGGCGTGGGTCGCCAGCCGCGTCGCTGCGGATTGACCATGCGGTGGGCGGCCCCCGCCGCGGGGTTGCTTGGCCCGGGGGCGCTGAAAGGCTCGACAGGCAGCAGTTAACGAATTAATATTGCGGGATTTTGACAAGGCGATTCCATGGGACTGTTCGTTGCGAAATTCGGAGGGACCTCGGTGGCGACCCCCGCCCACATCCAGCGGGTGGCCGAACGGATGGAGCGGGCCTGGCGAGCCGGGCACCAGCTCGTCATCGTCGTCTCCGCCATGGCCGGCGAGACCGATCGGCTCGTCGGCTTGGCGCAGGGGATTCGCCCCGATGCCGACGGGCGCGAGCTCGACGTGCTGCTCGCCACCGGCGAACAGGTGACCATCGCCCTGCTCGCCCTGGCCCTGGATGCCCGCGGGATACCGGCCCGTTCCTATACCGGCGCTCAGGTCCAGATCCGCACCGACAACGCCTACAACAAGGCGCGGATTACCGACATCGAGGGCCGGCGGATCCAAGCGGATCTCGCCGAGAACCGGGTCGTCGTGGTCGCGGGATTCCAGGGGATCGACACCGCCGGAAACATCACGACCCTCGGACGGGGGGGGTCGGATACGACCGCCGTCGCCCTCGCCGCCGCACTCGAGGCCGATGAGTGCCAGATCTTCACGGATGTCGACGGCGTCTATACCACGGATCCCCGCGTCGAACCCCGGGCCCGGCGGCTCAACGCGATCACCTTCGAAGAGATGCTCGAGATGGCGAGCCTCGGCTCGAAGGTCTTGCAAATCCGAGCCGTCGAATTCGCCGGCAAGTATCACGTGCCACTGCGCGTCTGCTCCAGCTTCGAGGAGGGACCGGGTACGCTCATCACCTTGGACGAGGAGACCTCCATGGAAACCGCCTGGATCTCCGGCATCGCCTTCAACCGTGACGAGGCCCAGATCACCGTCGCCGGCGCACCCGACCACCCCGGGATCGCACACCGCATCCTCGGACCGGTCGCCGAGGCCAACATCGAAGTGGACATGATCGTGCAAAACGTCGGGGCCGACGGGAGCACCGACTTCACCTTTACCGTCCACAAGAACGATTACGACCGGGCCCTCGAGATCCTCCGCCCCGTCTGCCAAGACCCCGTGCAGGCGGATCGGCTCGAAGGCGATTCACGGATCGGCAAGGTCTCCCTGGTGGGTGTCGGCATGCGCTCCCACGCTGGCATCGCAAGCACCATGTTCGAGGCCTTGGCCCGGGAACGAATCAACATCCGGATGATATCGACCTCGGAGATCAAGATCTCCGTCGTCGTCGACGAAAAATACCTGGAACTCGCCGTCCGCAGCCTGCACGACGCCTTCCAGCTCGATCGCGAACCGCCGGCCACCGCTGAATCGACCGCTTCGTAGTCAGCGGCCGGCTCCCGAACGCGCCCGGATGCGCTATGCTAACCCAAGGGACGGTTCATGATTGGCCGTGGCCAATCGCAACGACCATCAGGCAAAGGATTCAAGCCCCCGCTTCGGACGGACCGCCTTTTGCCTGTCGCTATCGGTTATCGACACTCTAAGGAGATACCTATGCTTATCCTAACACGTCGAGTGGGTGAAACCCTGATGATCGGTGACGACGTGACTGTCACTGTGCTCGGGGTCAAGGGCAACCAAGTGCGTATCGGCGTGAACGCACCGAAGGAGATCGCGGTTCATCGCGAAGAGATCTACGAGCGCATCAAACGCGAGCAAGCCGGTCAGGGGCCTGCCGACGACGGGGATCAACCAGGGATTCCGAGCGAAGAGCAGGCACAACCGGGCACCTCTTCCTACTAAGACAGCACGGCCCCGGGGCGCGGATGGCGCCCATCCTGCCCCGGGCCTGACGCCTCGAGCCGCAGTCCGCATCCCAGGCGGCGGCCGCCTGGTTGCTGACACGGTTTTGGTTTGTTATCGTTAGCGGTTCATCGGATGATGAAGCCCCGGAGAGATGGCCGAGTGGCTGAAGGCGCTCCCCTGCTAAGGGAGTATGGGGTTAGAAGCCCCATCGAGGGTTCGAATCCCTCTCTCTCCGCCATTTGGAGTGAGCCGGCCATCGCCCCGAGCGGTTCGCTTCGCGTTTCCCGCGCCCGTAGCTCAGCTGGATAGAGCACCTGACTACGAATCAGGTGGTCGGAGGTTCGAATCCTTCCGGGCGCGCCACCTTCGGATCGGGCTGTCGGGAGCTCGCCGCGCGACCGCGGCAGTCGACGAGCGCCAATCGGCGAATCACGGCGAAGACACCACCCGCCTACGCCGAGTGCCCCCACCCGAGAACGCCCCAATCAGCCCCCTTCGATGCCCCGACCTCGCGCCTGGCGCGCGGGTCGAGTCGGCCCGTGGCCGAGGGCTACCCCCCATGCCCCGCCCGAGCCGCCCGCACCACCCCACCGATCGCCCGACGCAGATAAAGCCACGGCAGTCGCCAACGGGCGCGGGTGTGGTATTTGCGCAGCATGTAATCCGCCGGCGGCAGACACCACTCGCGCAACAGCGTCATCCGATCCCGCCACCGGGGCAGGGCACGCACATCCGTCACCGCCGTCCACCAGCGATTCGCCCGCAGATAATGCGCCGAGCGTTCCGGGGGGCCGGGGGCAGCGAGGGCCGATCGAACCGAATCGGGTACCGGCGTCGCAAGGCGCGTCTCGCTCGCCTCGAGGCCGTCGAGACAGACGGCGCGCATCCGGGTCGCGCCCGCGATCGCGAGGAACCGATCCCAGTGTGCCCGAGTGAATCGACGGGCCAGAAGCTGGATGTCATAGAGCCAGATCAAGCGATTCCCCTCCCGGTAGGGGACGCCATCGAAATAATACGGGGACTCCAAGTGGTTGGCGCGATGCATGCAAGCGAGCAATAAGGCATGCTCGAGCCCCAACATCCAGGCGTTCGGCCCGAGCGGCGGCACCGGACGGGCCTCGGCCCACACGGGCTCGAAATCGATCGCCTGGGCATAGACCTGGGCATTGCTGATCTGCCAGTGGAGATCGATCACCTGGTGGGCACCTAAGGCAAGGGGCTTTTGGAACGTCATCTGGTACGACGCCAGCCGCCCCCCCGCGGACGCCTGGGCGCGGTATCCCGCCGCCTGCAACACCGACTGGGCCGACGCCCGGCTCGCCGCGGGCACGAGGATATCCGTATCCCCCCGGGGCCGCAGGTGCGGGGCATCATACAGGGCATAAGCCAGCGGCGTTCCTTTGAGCAGAAGGGCCGGGATCCCGGCGTCGTGCAATCGATCGAGCACCGCGACGAGGTCGCGCATCCGGATCCACTCGCCCGCCGCCTCCCCATGCGCGTCGGCGCGCAAGCCCTGCATCAGCGGATCGGACGGGCGGGCCCACGGGATCGGCGTGGCACGCAACCGGTCGTACACCAGGGGGCCGACGCCGTGAAAGGCCGCCGCGGTCCGCAGGCGCTCCACCAGGCCCGTATCCGGCGGATCGAGCGGAGGCAACGGTTCGCCCCGCATCAGGCGTCCCAGGATCGCCTCGGCCGTCCGAGCGTCCGATAACGCAGGGGGAGGGTTTGGATACTGCATACGCGGAACGACTCATGTCGGGCGAGAAAACGGGTTCGCGTTGCCCGGCACGCGCATCCCAAACGGTCCACCACCGTCGGCGCGACCGGACCACGCCCGGACTCCCCTGCCCGGACGGGCCCGCTTCTGGTTGGGAAACGCTTCGATCAACGCCCCAATCGGCGAGGATCCGGCGTCCGCCACGCGCGCGGCAAGCAGGCCCTGCGCCGCCGCGGATGTTAAACACGGTTACCGATCCGCTCGCGACACCTCAGGGTTCCTCGCGACGATTCGGCCGAGCAACCGCCATCGCCACCGGTCCGAGGGCTCGGGACCGCGCCGCAACCGCCGGATCCTCGGGGCGATTCATGAGACCCGATGCCGGCGCATCGGGCCATACCTGGAACGGGTTTCTGGGGGCCTCGACGCTAGGGTGGCGAGCCGCCGGGCTTTATTTTGCCCCGACGATTATCTATGATTAGGATCAATTGACGGGTCGTACGTCCTCGAAGCCGCCCCTCGAGCCCGATGGCTCGACGGGACCGATTGGGTCTCGGATCCTTCGCTATTGTGCCGATGCCCCGAGTTTACTTCGTCTTTTCCGCCAATGAGAATTGAGTATGCACGAGTATGACGACGATCATCGGCCGGGCCCCCGGGTCGATCCGACACCGTGGCACGCGAATCATACCGCCAAGGCGGCCTACGAACCGCCCGTGCTGATACGCTATGGGGACCTCCGAGGCCTGACGTTGGGGGGCACGCCGGGAGGGTTGGATTCGGGTGGCTTGGAACCGGCCGAACCTTTCTCCTAAATCGGCCGATTGAACGCGCATCGGCGAGGCGGTCGGTCCGGACTGGTACCGCCTCGTGTTCCTCCGGAGGTAAGGGCACCCCGGGGCCCCGCAACCCGGTGCCCGCCATGATCGGCCAGACCAGGAATCCAGCGAGTTCGTGACAGCAACAGACGCCGTTGTACAACCGGCACGCCGAGCCCCGGAGTCGGACACCCCGTATAGCACCCTACGGATCGCCCGCTCGAGCGGTGCAATCCACGGTAAGGCCGCGTCGTCCCATCCCTTGACGGCTCCCGCGGGGCTTAGTCGCTCGACTGACGCCAACCTCCACGTCTATGGGGCGGGCGATGCGACGGCGGAGGGCGGATCGGATCGCCATAGCCGACCGAGCCGATCGGCGGCTCAGCTTGCCCTCAGGACCTATCAACGGGCGGGAATCGGGGGGCTACGGGGGCTAGTCGGCGCCTTCGCGCTGGCGGTCATCGAGACCCGAGGGGACGGCCCGTGTCGTATCGTGCTGCACCGGGAATCGCTCGGCCGCCGGTCGTTGTACTACCGCGTCGAATCGGGATTCGTCGCGATCGCCCAGGAGCCGTCCGAACTCATCACGCGATGGGGGGTATCCGCCGAGGCAGACACGACATGGCTGACGCATTTCTTCGCCCTGGATGAGCCACCGGACAATCGCACGCCCTTCCACGCCATCCGCGAGGTCCTGCCGGGCGAGACGGTTACCATCGATGGCGCCGGCGTCCGCCGGGACCGCCCCCCGTCGGCAATCGGGCGAAGCGATCGCACCACCCGACCGGCTCGCACCTTGCCGGACCGGTTTCGGACGCGATTGGACCAGGCCGTCCAGCGGACGCTACCGGAGGGGGATGAACCGGTCGGGGTGATGCTCAGCAGTGGGATGGATTCCGTCCCGATCTGCGCCCTGGCGCAACACGCCCGGGCGATCCGCGGGCAAGGCCCCGTATCCGCCTACTCGTGGTCCTTCCCCAACCACCCGCAGGCGGACGAAACCGAACTCATCCAAGCGACTGCCCGCTCGCTCGGCTGCCCCGTCACCTTCCTCGAGGGCGAAACCGAGCTGCCGATGACGGACCTCGCGAACTGGCCGGTCAACCCCAACTCGCCGATTGCGAATCCGTTCCGACGGATGAAGCTGGCCGCGTATCGCGCCGCGGCCGCCGAGGGATGCGCGGTGATCCTCAATGGATCGACCGGCGACACCCTCTATGCGCACCCCGCCGAGCGCCTCATCGAGGCCTGGCGGGATCGGCGCATCGGCCTGTTGGCGCAGGAGTCGACCGGCGTCCTCACGCGTCAGGGGGTAACGGGTCTGTGGCGTGATCCCGCGCTCCGACGCCTCGGCAAGGCGGTATTAGGCCGCCCCCGCCGTTCACCGGCGGCTCCCGCCTGGCTCACCGCCGAGGCCCAGCGACGACGGGCGGAGACCCTCGTGCCCTGGCCGCCGGAGGCGGCCGATCACCCCCGGCCCGAACACCTCCGGGCTGCGCTCGGCCGACGGGCCGCGGCCGCGGTCAGCGACGAGGCCTTTTTCGCCCGGCGCTGCGGGGTTGAACGGCGGGAACCCTATCACGACGCGGACCTCATCGACTTGATGTTGTCCATCCCCAGCTACTATGGCCATCGGTCTCGGCAGAACAAATGGATTGCGCGCGAGGCGATGCGCGGATGGATCCCCGAAGCGGTCCGTCAGCAACCCCGCCACGGGTTGCTCGGATCACTCGTCGAACGGGGGTATCAGCGAGCGCGACCGGAACTGAGTCGGCTATTGAACGCCGTCGATCGGGCGTGGCCGGACTATGTGGACCCCGCATGGCTCGATCGGGCCTTCGAGGGTCCGGGGACGGCGTCGAAGGCCCGCCTCGTGATGTGGCAATGCGCGAGCTTCGAGCTCTGGCGACAGGCGTGGAGCGGGGACCATCCCGGGCTTCTGCGCTTCGCCCACGGAGATCGATGAACGGCGCACCGATCGAGGGGCCCTGGGGGTTGGATCCGCTGGGGCATCGGGGCGCTTCGCCAACGGTTGCCCCGCCACCCGGCGTCGTGGTTCCCGCACCGCCGGGTCATCCGGTTGAGTCCGTCGCTCATCCGCCGCATCGGGGCGTCCGATCGGGGAGACCCCCGTCAACCCGAGGGCGCGTGACCGACCGCGTCTCACCGTCGATCGCTTACAAACCGGTCGATCGGCGAAGCTGGCCCTGAGTTTTTCGTCATTGCCTACGTGGAGTATTGCATTATGTATCGTTTCCAAAGCCTGAGGCGTGGGCCGGACGAGCGGCGAGGATCCCCTCGAGGCCCGATCGTATTTGAATCAAGCAAACCCCCTCGGACGCCAGGGCTCAACGGCCTGCTGCTCGGGGGCCTGATGCTCGCGGTGAGCGGCCTCGCCCAGGGGCAGGTCACGATCATCGATGATTGGACCACCGGATCGGATACGACGGCCTCGGGCACGGCGCCCGTCACGACGGTCGACAACGTCACCGGCAGCGGGATACTCGGCACCGAGCGCGATATCATCGTGACCAAGACGGCCGATTCAAGCTCTTCCGGCGCCACGGTTAGCGCGCGGGTTGACGCCTCGCTTGAAACCCTGTCTCATAACGAAGACAATAACGCGGGCGGTCGAACGGTCATCCAATGGGATGGGACCGCGGATAGTCCAAAAAAGGACCTCGACGACGCTGGGCTGGGCGTGGACGGCGCCGGAGAAAACCTGGAGATCGCTTGCGCCGCGGACGGCGGGTTTTCGTTTAATGTGGAAGGTGGATCTGGAGGCCTTGAAAGCAACACCGACATAACCCTTCGGGTCTGGTCGGACGGCGGGACCAACAACGACAACAGCACGAAGACGATCGTTTCCGTGCCGCGAACGATTACGTTCCCATTCAGCGAATTTGATTCGTTGGTCACCTTCAGCGATGTCAGCGCCGTCGAGCTCGAGATTGATCCGACCGGCACCGCGACCGACCTCGAGATCACCAGCCCGTTCACCACGTGCCCCTTCGATTTTGGTGATGCACCGGACAGCTATACCACCGTCATCGCCAACGATGGACCCTACCATGTCGCGACATCGGATCTGTACCTCGGGGCGAACCCGGGCGATGCGGATTTCAATGGCTTCGCGGGGGGCGTCGAGGTGGCGGCAGGTCGTGCGCTGGATGATGACCTCGAGCTGTCGACCCTCGATTCGGATGACAGCGGGTTTGAGGATCGCTTCGAGGTGGCCTTCACCGACGGCACGGATGACGATAACGATGGGATCGACGATCGCTTTGATGTGAGTGAGTTGAGTGGCGGCGAAAGCAACGACAAGGGGTTTTTGACCGGTGCCGACAGCGGCAACGGGATCGATGATTTCGTCGAGCCGGCCTCAGAAGACGAGGACAGTGACGGCATCGCGGACGGCTTCGATCCGGATTTTGAGGTGGTCAGTCCTGGGTTCCTCGAAACGGCGGTCAACAAACTCGACAACGGGACGTTTAGCGGGACGGCCAACAACGGGATCGACGACAACTTCGAGTTGTTCGACAACGCCACCGCGGGTACGGTCGACGACGAAGACGGACCAAGCTTCCCCAACCTCGGTGATAACGTAACCGTTAGCTCGGGGGATACCTACACCGTCACCCTCACCACGAACAACACCACCGGTGACAACGCGACCCTCTGCGGCTGGATCGATTTCAACGACGATGGGGATTTCGACAACACGGATACGGACAACGCAACCAATGACGCCGAACGGGAATGCGTCACCGTGACGAA
>CAYFWJ010000092.1:0-10882 GCA_964346755.1 uncultured Ectothiorhodospiraceae bacterium | reverse complement strand
GTCGAGTCCCTTGTTGCGGCGTCCGTTCAAGGCGCGAGGAAACGATGCGCCTCCTGCGTCGGCCCATCCTACGACGCTACGATGCCGTCGAGGTTGGCGATGGGCTGGATGGGATGGGATCCCCGTCGATCAGCTGGTTCAGGTAGGCTTCGAGTCGGTCGGTGGCGCCCCGGTTGGCTCGGATGACCTCGGCGCCGGCGGCGCCCGCCGCCCGGGCCTGATTCGGGGTACTAAGCCATTCGTCGACCTGGCGCGCCAACGCTTCGGGGTCATGGACCGACACGGCGGCCCCGGCGGCGAACAGGGTGGCGTAGGCCTCCTCGAAGTTGTCAATGGCCGGCCCCGTGATCACCGGACAACCGCAGGCCGCCGGTTCAAGCGGGTTTTGGCCCCCGGTCGGGACGAGACTCCCACCGACGAAGGCGAGGCGCGCGATGCAATAACCGGGAAGCAAGACCCCGAGGACGTCAATCAGCAGGCAGTCGGTGTCCCGGGAGATAGCCTCGGCGGCGCTGTAACGCTGGACCCGGAGACCGGCGTGGGTGGCGAGGGCCTCGACGGCGGTCGTCCGCTCGGGATGCCGCGGCGCGAGGATCAACAGGACGTCAGGATGGCGCTGCTGCACCCGAAGGGCGGCCCGAACGACCGCGGGTTCCTCGCCGTCCCGGGTGCTCGCGGCAATCCAGCTAGGGCGCTCGCCGACCCGCCGCTCGAGGGCCGCGGCTTGCGGGTCGAGATCCGTGGGCGGCGTGACGTCGAACTTGAGGTTGCCCAGGGGGATGACGGCCTCAGCGGCCGCCCCGAGGGCCCGGAAACGCGCGGCCTCCGCCTCGCTGCGCGTGAGGATCCCATGAAAACGGCTCAGGGTCGGTTGAAGAACCCCGGCGATCCGCTGATATCGCCGGGCCGAGCGGGTCGAGAGGCGGGCGTTGGCCAGGATCATCGGGCAATCCTGACGCGCCGCCTCGGCGATCAGGTTGGGCCAGATCTCCGTCTCGAGGATGACGCCGAGCACCGGCCGGGTCCGCTCGAAGAAACGACGGACCGCCCCGGGGGTATCGAGGGGGAGATAGCGGAGGTCCGCCGAAGCCGGCAGACGCGCCCGGGCGAGGGCTCGGGCCGTCGGGGTGGTCACGGTGACGAGGATCCCGATTCGATCGGCCTCGTCGAGACGGCGAATGATAGGCCAAGCGGCATTGAATTCCCCGACAGAGACCGTGTGGAACCAGATCCGCCGCGCCTCGGCGAGCCGCGGCCCGAGCCCCAGCCGTTCCGGCCAATGCCGCCCGTAGGCGGGTTGGCGCCGGGCCCGGAGAAGCAGCCGGAGAAAGACCAAGGGCAGGGCGACCCGCAGGATCCCCGTATAGGCAAGGCGCGCCACGCGGGCCAGCGCGGGATCCCGGCCGGGCCGGTTACGTCTCGGTACCCGACCCGTCATTCCAGGCCATTCCCCTGGCGAACCCGTTCAATCACGGCGGTGCTCGAGAAGCCCGGGCGAAAGGGCAAGACCACGACCTCACCCCCATGCCGACGGACGGCGTCGGCCCCGGCGATCGCCTCGGGCCGGTAATCGCCCCCCTTGACCAACACATCGGGCGCGAGACGCTCGATCAACTCGGTTGGCGTATCCTCACGGAAGGGGACCACCCAGTCGACAGCCTCCAGGGCACTCAACAGGGCCATGCGTTGATCCAGGGGATTGATGGGGCGCGCCGGGCCCTTGAGTCGGCGTACCGAGGCGTCGTCGTTGACGGCGACGATGAGTCGATCCCCGAGGGCCCGGGCCTCGGCCAGATAGGCGGCGTGTCCCGGATGAAGCAGATCGAAGCAGCCGTTGGTCATCACCACGCGCTCGCCCTGGCGCCGGCATCCTTGCCGGCGTTCGATGAGTGAGGCGAGATCGACGACGCCACGGCTCGCTCGCCCGGTTTCGTGACGGGCCGCCTCCAGCTCCGTGGCGGTGACGCTGGTCGTGCCCAGTTTGCCCACGACCAAGCCGGCGGCGGTATTCGCCAGATGGACCGCGGGCTCCATCCCCTGACCCGCGGCGAGCGCCGCGGTGAGGACCGCCAGCACCGTATCCCCCGCGCCGGTCACATCGTAGACCTCGCGGGCGCGGGTTGGCACGGTCTGCATGCCGTCCTCGCCAACCCAGAGCATGCCCGCTTCGCTCAAGGTGAGGAGCAAATAGTCCAGGTCGAGCGTACGGCGCCACTCGCTCGCCCGTGCCGCAAGTGCCTCGGTCTTCGGGGCGGATCCCGCCACCGCCTCGAACTCCTGACGGTTGGGGGTCAGCACGGTCGCACCCCGGTAGCGGGTGAAATCCTGGCCCTTCGGGTCGACGACGACCGGCAGCCCGCGGGCTCGAGCCGCCTGGATCACCGCTTGGGGATCGGGCAACGAGCCCTTGGCATAGTCGGAGACGGCGACCGCGTCACAATCCGCGAGGATGGCGTCCCATTGATCGTCCGGGTAGGCCAACGCCGATCCCGTCTCCTCGAAATCGAGCCGTAGGAGCTGCTGTTGGCGGCTGATTACCCGCAGCTTGGTGATGGTGGGACAATCGTCGCTCGTGTGCAGCCGCGGCTCGATCCCCCAGGGTTCCAGGGCTCGACGCAGGGCGGCACCGGGCTCATCCGCACCGACCGTACCCGCTAACCGGACCCGGCCGCCGAGCGCGGCGATGTTGACCGCCACGTTCGCCGCGCCGCCGGGCCGATCCTCCGCGGCGCGCACCCGAACCACCGGCACCGGGGCCTCCGGCGAGATCCGGGCCGTCGGGCCGCGCCAATAGCGATCGAGCATACAGTCCCCGATGACGAGGACACGGATTCGCGAGAAGTCGATGACCACGAACGAGGTGCTCCGGGATGGGTTGGGTCGACACGGTGGGCCCAGGATACATCAGCACGGGGTGGTGCCCATGGCGTGCACGATGTCGTCCCCTCGGTGACCGGAGGATCGCCGGAGGTCCCTATCAACCCGAGCCTCGAAATTCGCTATGATGCGGGCCAATCGTCACTGGATCCCGCCCTATGCCCTCGACTCGTACCGGACGCCGTGACTGGGAACTGAGCCTTCCCTGGAATGTTGCGTGGTTCTATCGCATCAATCAGGCTCGACGCCCGAGCCTCGATTGGCTGTACGAGTGGTACTACCACTTCGGCAAGACCCAGAGCCTGGTGCTCGCCATTCCGCTGTTCGGGTGGATCGGGGGGCACGGGGGCCTGCTCCACTTGGGGATCGCACTCGTATTGGACGGTGTCGTCCTCTGGGCCCTCAAACGCCACTTCCGGCACCAACGGCCGGGGCGTTTGCTGCCCCGCACCTACAATATGGAAAATCTATTCGGCCGGAGCTTTCCGTCGGCCGATGCCGGCTATGCCTTTACGATCCTCGGCGTGGCCCTGTTTGTCATGCCCCCCTGGGGCCTGCCCCTGGTCGTGCTGTACGCGCTCAGCATCGGCTTCGGGCGGATCTATATGGGCTCCCACTTCCCCCTGGATATCCTCGTCGGGGCGATGATCGGGCTGGCCGCGGCAACGCTGACGGGGTTCGGGCTTGCGGGACTGGGACCGGGACCAATCGCTGGGTAAGGCCGTTATCCGAACCCTGCGCCGAGAACCCATCGATCATTCGCCTAACGCCGCGCTCCGCCCACGCCACCATGTCCGTCTGGTTGTCCGCCGATCATCCATCTCATCCCCGTTACTGGCCCGTCTGGTTCGGCTTCGGTCTGCTGCGGGGACTGACCTGGTTGCCAACCCGTCTGCTTCCGGCCGTCGGGCGGCCGCTCGGGTGGATCCTGTATATCGCCCTGCCGCGGCGCCGTCGCATCGCCGCGGTCAATCTGGCGGTGTGCTTCCCTGAAACCAGCCGGCAATGGCAGCGCCGCACCCTGCGCCGCCATTTCGAGGCCCTGGGGATCGGGCTGTTGGAATTCGGCATGGGTTGGTGGAAACCCGACCGGGCCCTGCGACCCGCAATCGCGATCGAGGGGGAGGAACACCTGCGCGAGGCCCTGCAGCGCGGCAAGGGGGTGATCCTCCTAAATGGGCATTTCACCACGCTGGAACTCGCCGGGCGGGCCCTGGGGCTCATTCAGCCGCTCGACGTGGTCTACCGCCGCAACGAGAATCCGGTGGTGGAGCGCTTCCTCCGACATAATCGCAACTATCGCGCCGAAGCGGCCATCCCGCGCGACAACCTCCGCGGGATGATCCGAAGCCTGCGCGCCAATCACGCCCTCGCCTACTTCCCGGACCAGGGCCTTAAGGGCCGCCACAGCCTACTCGTGCCCTTCTTCTCGATCCCCGCCTGGACGACGACGGCGACGGCCCGCCTGGCCCGTGCCAGCGGGGCGGCCGTGGTCCCGATGTTCCTCGTGCGTGGGACGGGCCGACGCCCCTACACCTTGTATCTCGAGCCCGCCCTGGAAGATTTTCCCTCCGGCGATCCGCAGGCGGACACGGTGCGGGTCAACCAGATCCTCGAGTCGGCGATCCGCCGGGCCCCGGAGCAATACCTGTGGATCCATCGCCGGTTCAAGAAACGCCCGGGATTGCCCGATCTCTACGGCTCTGCCGACACCCCCGCCGCGGCCGCGCGCCGGGCGAGCCGGCGCCGGCGGCGGCGGGCGAAGTAGGCCGATCCCCCCTCGAAGCCCCCGTAGATCAGGGCGCTGACCAGGAGGCCCGCCGCATTGGCGAGGCCGTCTTCCCACGCCCCGCTCCGATGGCCGACGAAGCCTTGTCCGAACTCAAGGGCAGCGCCCAAGACTAATAGACCCACGAGCGCCGCGGTTCGGTACAACAGCGAATCCGCCAGGAGCAGAAACCAGAGCCCGAGCATGCCGAAGGCGAGGCCATGGATCCACGTATCGGTGGGCCCTCCCTGAGGTAGTGTTCGAGGGTCGAGGAATAGAAAGCCCCAGACGAGCATGGCGACGCCTAGGCTGCCGCCCAGCCACAGGGTTCGGCCGCGCCAGACCGCACCAACGCTCGGGCGCGCGCGACGTCCCAGTCGATCGGCCGCCTGGAGTTGCGAGTCGGTCGGATCGGGAGTATTCATGGCCTATTTTGTGCTTTCGACTCGATGCGAGGAACCCTGAGCCAATCAACGCCATCGAACCGAATTCCGAATGACGCCGTTGGTTTCTATGATTGCCCATGTAAGGTAGAGTAAAACGTTCAACAAAACCTCTCGCGGGAGAGATCCCCGCTTGCGACGGGGACGCCGAAGGCGCACTGGCCCGGAAACGCTCAGGCAAAAGGACCGTGGGGGGTGTTGACTCTGGAGAGCGGTCTCACGGAGACCCACCGAAGGGGAAAGGGCGCCCGCCCGATCTCTCAGGTACCCGGACAGAGGGGCATAATGCTTGGATCCTGAGCGGATCCGCCTGTCCGGAGTATCTGTCATGCCCCAACAAACCCCGCTCCACGAGCGCCATGTCGCCTATGGCGGCAAGATGGTCGACTTCGCCGGTTGGTCGTTGCCGATCCACTACGGATCCCAGGTCGACGAGCATCACGCCGTCCGTCGCCACGCCGGCCTCTTCGACGTCTCCCATATGGTCGTAACGGACGTCGAAGGCCGTGACGCCCTGTCGTATTTTCGCCATCTCCTCGCCAATGACGTCGCGCGACTGAGCGAGCCCGGTCGCGCCCTGTACAGCTGTCTGCTGAACCATGATGGCGGGGTGCTCGACGATCTCATCGTCTACTACCGCGGCCCCGATCGCTACCGCCTGGTCACCAATGCGGCGACGCGTTCAACCGTCTTGCATTGGATGGCCGAGCAGGCGGGATCCTTCGCCGTCACGCTCCATGAACGCCCGGAGCTCGCCATGATGGCCGTTCAGGGACCCGAGGCCCGAGACCGGGCCGCGGCGGTTCTCCCGGCCGACTGGCAGGAGTCGCTTCGCGGGCTCAAACGCTTCCAAGCCCTCGATCAGGGCGATTGGTTCGTCGCACGAACCGGTTATACCGGCGAGGACGGGTTCGAGCTCATCCTACCCGCCGCCGAGGCCCCCGACCTCTGGGATACCCTCATCGACCAAGGCGTCCAGCCAGCCGGCTTGGGCGCGCGCGACACGTTGCGCCTGGAGGCCGGCCTGAATCTCTACGGCAATGACATGGACACCCATACCACGCCCCTCGAGGCCGGCCTGGACTGGACGGTGGCTTGGGAGCCGGAAGACCGAATCTTCCTCGGTCGCCCCCACCTGGAGGAGCAGCGCCGGCACGGGGTGGCACGACGGTTGGTTGGCCTGGTGCTGGAGGGTCGGGGGGTTCTACGCCCCCACCAACCCTTGCATACCCCGCATGGTTCCGGCCAGGTCACAAGCGGCACCTATGCCCCGACCCTGGAGCGCTCGATCGGCCTCGGCCAGGTCCCGGTTGACGCGGAGACCGTCGAGGTGGAGATCCGCGGTAAGCGCCAACCCGTGCGTCTCGTCAAACCCCCCTTCGTGCGCGGCGGCCGGGCCCGTATCTAGCCCGGACCGCACGCCGCCCCCGGATGATTAATCCCAAAACATCTTGAGCGAGGATCGACGCCATGAGCGACACACCGAGTCAACTGCGCTATACGCAATCCCACGAGTGGCTACTCAGCAACGACGACGGCAGCGTGACCGTCGGCATCACCGACCACGCCCAACAACAACTCGGGGACCTGGTGTTCATCGAGCTCCCCGAGGCCGGTAACCGCGTCTCCGCCGGTGATGCCTGTGCCGTCGTCGAGTCCGTGAAGACCGCCTCGGATGTCTATGCCCCGCTCGCCGGGTCGATCCGGGATGCCAATCAAGGCGCCGCTGACAACCCGGAACAGGTCAATCAATCCCCCTATGGCGACGGCTGGCTATTCACGATCGTCCCGGATGACCCCAACGCGGTCGCGAGCTTCCTGTCCGCAGACGCCTATCAGGCCCAGGTCGACGCGGAGTCCTGATCGCGCGCCTCACACCCGCGGCGATGCGCTCGCCGTGGCTGTTCCACATCGAGAACGGGTACCGCTTATGTCCTTTACGCCCCATACGGATGACGACATCCGTCAGATGCTCGAGGCCATCGGCGTCGAACGCATCGATGATCTGTTCGACGAGATCCCGGCCGACTTGCGGGCCCCGGGACTCCATGGGATACCGAACGCCCTCAAGGAGATGGAGGTGACCCAGCTCATGCAAGAGCGCGCCAAACAGGACGAAGGACCGGTCTGCTTCGCCGGTGCCGGCGCCTACGATCACCACATCCCGGCGGCGGTCTGGCAGATCGCCACCCGCGGCGAGTTCTACAGCGCCTACACGCCCTATCAGGCGGAGGCGAGCCAGGGAACGCTGCAACTGGTCTACGAGTACCAGTCGATGATTGCGGCCCTCACCGGCCTGGACACCTCCAACGCCTCGCTGTACGACGGGGCATCCGGCCTCGCCGAGGCGGTCCTGATGGCGGTACGCGGTAACCGGCGCAGTTCGTCGAACCGCGTCCTGATGCCGCGGAGCGTGCCTCCGAGCTATCGCAAGACGGTATCAACCCTGGTGGAGCCTCAGGGGGTCGAGTTGGTGGACGTCCCCTTCGAGGCGGCAACAGGACGCATCGATTGGACCGCCCTCGAGGC
Organism: uncultured Ectothiorhodospiraceae bacterium; assembly: GCA_964346755.1. GTDB lineage: Bacteria > Pseudomonadota > Gammaproteobacteria > CAYFWJ01 > CAYFWJ01 > CAYFWJ01. The sequence continues at coordinate 3,265 of CAYFWJ010000092.1, read as the reverse complement.
GGCCGCTCAGGGGGGGATGGCCGGTCTGGTGATCCCCCAACCCAACTACTTCGGCGTCATCGACGAGGTGCATGCCCTGACGGATTGGGCCCACCAGCACGGCGGCTTCGCCATCGCCTTGACCAACCCCATCGCCTTGGCCGTGCTCTCCGCCCCCGGGGATTGGGGCACCGACGGGGCCGATATCGCCTGTGGCGACGGCCAACCCTTGGGGGCCCCGATTGCCTCCGGCGGTCCGTATTTCGGCTTCATGGCCTGTCGCAAGGACCTGGTGCGGCAATTGCCCGGCCGCATGGTCGGGCGCACCGTGGATCGCGATGGCAATCCCGGTTACGTGCTCACCCTGCAGGCGCGGGAGCAACACATCCGGCGCTCCAAGGCGACCTCGAACATCTGCACCAATCAGGGGCTCGTGGTCACGGCGGCGACCATCCACATGGCGTTGTTGGGGCCGAGCGGCCTCGAGCGGGTCGCCCAGGCCTCGATGGCCAACACCCAGCGATTGGTCACAGCCTTGACCGAGTTGCCGGGCGTCACCGCAGCCTTCGATGCGCCGATGTTCCACGAGGCCTTGCTGCGATTCGAGCGTCCCACCGCCCCCCTCGTCGAATCCTTGACCGAGGCGGGTCTCCTCGCGGGCGTCAGCACGAGCCGCGACTATCCGGAGCTCGGGGAAGGCCTGTTGGTGTGCGCCACCGAGAAGCGGACCGAGGCCGAGATCGCCCAGTATCAACGCGCCCTGGCCGCCGCGCTCGCGTGAATGACAACCAAACACGCGCCGCATTGCCGCCGCATTGAGGAGTCATGATTATGTTGATCTTCGAGCAATCCCGTCCCGGACGTCGGGCGCCCACCCTGGCCCCCGAGGCCGACGCATCCGCCCTCGACACGGTTCCGGCCCATTTGCGCCGCCGCCAGGCACCCCGCCTGCCGGAGGTCTCGGAGCTCCAGGCGGTCCGGCACTACACCCGGCTGTCGCAGAAAAACTTCGCCATCGACACGAACTTCTATCCGTTGGGTTCGTGCACGATGAAGTATAACCCGCGGGCCTGCAACAGCCTCGCGATGCTCCCGGGTTTCATCGCACGACACCCGGAGGCCCCGAAGGCCGTCAGTCAGGGCTATCTCACCTGCATGTACGAGTTGCAGGACATGCTCGCCGAGGTGACCGGGATGGATGCCGTATCCCTGGCCCCCATGGCGGGTGCCCAGGGGGAGTTCACCGGCGTCGCTATGATCCGCGCCTATCACCGCGCCCGCGGGGATCATGATCGGCGCGAGATCATCGTGCCCGACGCGGCTCATGGCACCAACCCGGCCACGGCCACCATGTGTGGGTTTACCGTCAAGGAGATCCCGACGGGGGCCGACGGCGATGTGGACTTGGAGGCCCTGAAGGCCGTCCTCGGTCCCCAGACTGCGGGCTTGATGCTGACCAACCCCTCGACCGTCGGGGTCTTCGATCGGCGCATTCGCGAACTGACCGATGCCGTTCACGAGGCGGGTGGACTGGTCTATTACGACGGCGCCAACCTCAACGCGGTGTTGGGCAAGGTGCGGCCCGGCGATATGGGCTTCGACGTCATCCACATGAACCTGCACAAGACCTTCTCGACCCCCCACGGGGGCGGCGGGCCGGGTGCCGGGGCCGTTGGGGTCAGCGAAACCTTGGCGCCCTACCTCCCCGCCCCACGGGTCGTGAAGGAGGATAACGGGCAGTTCGCATTGGCGGACGAGACCCACTATCCGGACTCCATCGGCCGGCTATCCGCCTTCATGGGGAACGCCGGCATCCTGATCCGTGCCTACATCTATATGCGGCTGCTCGGTCAGGAGGGGATGTCGGAGGTCGCCGAATTCGCCACGTTGAACGCCAACTACCTGATGACTCGGTTGCGTGAGGCCGGCTACGACGTGGCCTACCCGGACCGGCGAGCCAGTCACGAGTTCGTGTTGACCTTGAAGGCCCAGTCCAAGCAGCACAACGTGAAGGCCATGGACGTCGCCAAGCGCCTGCTCGACTACGGTTATCATGCGCCGACGGCGTATTTCCCGCTGCTCGTGCCGGAATGCTTCCTGGTGGAGCCCACGGAGAGCGAAACCAAGGAAACCTTGGATGGTTTCACCGAGGCGATGACACGCATCTTGGCGGAGATCGCCGAATCCCCCGAGGTCGTCCAAGGGGCGCCGCATCACCTCCCGGTGCGCCGGCTCGACGAGGTGCGGGCGGCCCGAAGCCTGGATCTCGCCTGGACGGGCGAGGCCTAGGGCCACGCCGCTTAGGTGCACGTGGCCGAGGCGAGTCGGCCTCGATGCGGGTCGCAGCACGCCCTGGGACGCTAGCCGCGTCCCAGGGCTTTTTTGGTTTGGGTAGCGGTGCCCCGAAAACCCCTCACCCGGGATCGGATCCAACGGCAAGCGAAGCGCCCATCCGGCCGGGCTGCTTACCTGACCAACCGTTTAACCCCCACGCGAATCGAGGCTCACCATGCGAATCGGATCTGATGGGTTGACCGCTCGAGAGCACCGCGGGTCGTTCATCGCCCGCGCGCTCGGAGGTCTCGGGCTCGCCCTCCTTATGCTGCTTCTTCCGCTGTACAGCGGCGCCGCGACCCCTCGTCTGCTGTGCTTCGGCGACAGCCTGATCACCGGCCACGGTCTGCCCCAGGAGCGCGCCTTCCCTGCGCAGCTCGAGCGGGCACTGAGGGAGGCGGACTACTCGGTCGAGGTGGTGAATGCCGGGGTATCCGGTGAGACCTCCGACGGGGGGGCCGCGCGCCTTGAGTGGGTCCTCTCCGGCGGTGACTTCACCCATGCCTTGGTGGTCCTCGGCGCGAACGATGCCCTGCGGGGATTGGATCCGGGGCGTATGGAAACCAACCTCGAGCAAATCCTCGAAATCCTGCAGGGCCACGACATATCCGTCCTGCTTGCCGGCGTGCGTGCGCCGCGCAACCTGGATGAAACGTATCGGGAACGCTTCGAGGCGGTCTTCCCCCGGCTGGCGACGCGTTTCGATGTTCGCTTCTATCCCCATTTCCTCAAGGATGTCGCCGCTCGCCCCGAGCTCAACCAGGGAGACGGCATGCATCCCAATGCGGAAGGATTCGCGGTGGTCGTCTCGAACATCCTGCCCACCGTTCAAGCCCTTCTGGGGCCGCCGAGATCGGCTGATTGAATACGCGCCCCGCCCCGGATTCGCGTCTTCCCGTGATCCTTGGCGCCGCAGGCATGCGCCGGCAACCGATGCGCCTCCTGCGTCGGC
>CAYFWJ010000091.1:0-11087 GCA_964346755.1 uncultured Ectothiorhodospiraceae bacterium | reverse complement strand
CGCGCCCGGGCGCGAGTCGGTCCGTCTCCTCTTTCGCTTCCATCAGCACGGGGAGGGTTGGCAGGTCTTCGATGTGTCCCTCGGCGGGGTACGTGCCGTTCAGCACTACCGCCAGCGATTCCAGCGCGGTGGCTGGGGCCGCTGAAGTCTCCGATCGGGATCGCCACGTGCCGTTGCTCGCGGGAATCCGGTGTGCAGCCCGGGATTCTGCCGGGCGAGTGGTGGTCTCATCGGGGGGCTGCTCGGCCTGATGCCAACGGGTTGCAGTCCATGCGATGATTTTCACGAATCGAGGTTTGATGATCGATCCATCTCTTGGGGAGGCTTTAATGACGCGTACGACATTAATCTTGCTGGCATTAGCCATGACGTCTGGCGCTGCGTCAGCCGGTGGTTTGGGTTACGGCGGTGGGCCCGGCCATGGGTACGGCCCGGGATACGGCCCGGGGTACGGTATGGGTCCCAGCTACGGGATGCCCTTTTCGTTCGGTCAGGGACCGGGCTATGGCGGCGGTTATCCTGGGGGCTTTTATGGGATGCCGCGTCCCCCGATGCCCTTCGAGCGGATGCCGCGCCGCGGCACGGATGCCCCGGCCTATCCTTCGGCCCCGCGCGGACCCGGCTATGGCATGCCACGCCCCGGTTATGGCATGCCCCAGGGGATGATGCCGGGCTATGGCATGCCTCAAGGCATGAGGCCCGGTTATGGTGTGGCGCCCCAGGGCCGGCCCGGTGCCATGGCGCCGGGCATGGGGCAAGCGATGTCCATGCAGGATCTGGTAGAAAAGGCAAAGGCCTCGAAGCAATTTGGGACGTTGATCCAGGCCGTTCAGGCCGCCGGATTGGTGGAGACACTGAAGGGCGAAGGGCCGTTTACCGTGTTCGCACCCAAGGACTCGGCCTTCGCGAAGCTGCCCGAGGGCAAACTCGAGGCGTTGCTCGACAATCCCGATGAGTTGGCGAAGGTGCTCAAGTACCATGTGGTCTCCGGGATGTATCCGGCCCAGCGGTTGGCCGGCCTTGACCAGGTGACCAGTGTCGAGGGCTCCAGCATCCCGCTCACGCGGACGACGGATGGGGTCCAAGCCGCGGGTGCCGCCGTCGTGGTCACCAATATCCGAACGAGCAACGGCATCATCCACGTGGTGGATTCGGTGTTGTTGCCCCCCGAAGAGGCCTAGTGCACGGCGCCGCCCCTCCCCGGGGCGGCCCGACCCCCCACCCTCATCGGATCGGTCCCCTGTTTATAAGCCGGACCCGTGGCTGATCCGAGGTGCATGGGCGCTATGACCGATACCCGGCGCATCGTGCCCCCATCCCACAATGCGCCTACGACGCCAAAGACTTCAGTGTCGGCGGTCTACGACCCTTGGGGGTCGGCGGTTCCGGGCCCTCGCCATTGGGAGATGCCGTGGATCCCGCCCCGGAGGCTCGATGCATCACCCGGGCGGGTCGCACGCCAGGGTGACCCTTCGACTGTCTCGGTCGTGCAACGACCGTCGCTTGATCGGCGATCCCGCAGCCGATGGGCCCACTGAACGGGGCGCTCGTAACGATCGCTGGGGCATGGCTCCCTCCGCACCGTTGCCTCGGCTCACCGGTGGGCCGGTGTTTCGGGGCCTCGCCTGTTGACCGTCGCCTGACACCGGATCCGAGGTCTTGCCGTTGGGTTGGATCGCCGGACTCGAGGCGCCGCGTGCGCCATCGGTCGGCGCCAGCGTATCGATCCGGCGATCAACGGAGGTCGCGAGCCGTCCGCCTGCACAGACCCGAACCCAGTTGCCGCGGCCCCTCGGGACCGGAGCGGTTGCGGCTGTGGGCCGGTCGGATCCGGTCGTGGATCGTGGTGAGGGCGACGGTGATCGACCGTGGGGTACCGGCTGGGACCAACCGGAGCCGTGGGGATCTTTGCTAAGCTGTATTAGAGAAATTGAATCCATAAAAAAATTTAATGCCGGCCACTGGAAAGACGGATGCCGGTTTCGCGTGGAGCTCATCCGATGTCGAATTCCCTCGTCGTAGCCTTCTTACCCTTCTTGCGCTGGTTCCCCCTCGAGTCGTGGAAACTTCGAAACGATCTGATCGCCGGGATCACGGTCGCCCTGGTACTCGTCCCGCAGAGCATGGCCTACGCACAGCTTGCGGGGCTGCCCGTCGTCCAAGGCTTGTATGCCAGTCTCGTGCCGGTGATCATCGCGGCGCTCTGGGGTTCCTCTAGCCAGTTGCATACCGGACCGGTGGCCATGCTGTCGCTGATGTCCGCCGCTGCGGTCTTGCCGTTGGCCAGCCTGGGCAGTCAGGCCTTCATCGAACTCTCCGTGATGCTCGCCTTGATGGTGGGTGTTCTGCGCCTGCTGCTTGGCCTGTTGCGTATGGGTGTGTTGGTGAACTTCCTCTCGACGCCGGTCATCACCGGTTTCACCAATGCCGCAGCCCTCATCATCGGTCTGTCCCAGCTGAGCAAGATCCTCAACGTCCCGTTCCCGCGCACGGATAATTTCGTCGCGGATCTATGGGCGGTGTTCAGCCAGATCGGAGATACGCATCTGCCGACGCTGTTGTTCGCCGTAGGTGCCTTCGGGATCATCTTCGGGATGAAGCGGATCGCGCCCAAGGCGCCCGGGGTGTTGATCGCAGTGGTGGTGGCGACACTTGTGAGCTGGGCCATCGGCTTCGAACGCAACGCCCAGGTCACCACGGATGCCATCGACGATGCGAAGACGGTCGCGACGATCACCGCCTACCAGGAGGCCCTGGCGGAAATCGACGATCTGAGCCAGCGTTCGACCAATCTCAACGAAAGCATCCGCTTCGTCGAGCAGAGCGATTTTGAGGACGCCTACGCGCGTCTCACCCTGCTTGAGGCGGAACGGGAGGTATTGCGTCACAAGATTGACAGTTTGAAGCGACTCAACAATGAGCGCGAGATCCAACTCCACGGTATCCGGTTCAAACGGGTCGTCGGCGGTGAAGCCCCGCGGTTCTATCCAAGCGATGCCGTTCCCAAGGGGGTGACCGTCGAGGACCGGGCGTATCGCATCGCTAAGGTGGACGCCGACGGCCTTAAATTCATGGGCGGCGGTGCCGTCGTGGGCAACATCCCCCCCGGTCTGCCTCCGTTTGAGGTGCCGCCCTTCCAAATGGACTACTTCTGGGCATTGCTGCCCTCGGCCTTCGTCATGGCCTTGATCGGTTTCATGGAGGCCACGTCCATCTCCAAGGCCATCGCCGCCCAGACCCGGGAGCGTGTTGATACCAGTAAGGAGTTGGTGGGTCAGGGGCTGGCCAACATCGTGGGCAGCTTCTTCAGCTCCTATACCGTCAGTGGATCGTTCTCCCGTTCGGCGGTCAACGCCCGGACCGGGGCCAAGACCGGGATGGCGGCCATATTCAGCGCTGTGGCCGTGATGATTGTGCTGCTATTCCTGACCCCGCTGCTATACCACCTGCCGCAGGCCGTCTTGGCGGTCATCGTAATGATGGCGGTCTTCGGGCTCATCAACGTCCGCATCCTGATCCATGCCTGGCGGGTCGAGCGTCAGGATGCCATCGCCGGCATGGTCACCTTCGTGGCGACCTTGGCGATGGCCCCGGCCCTTGCCAACGGGATCCTCCTGGGGGTCGGCCTGACCGTTTTGCTGTTCCTGATCCGGACCATGCGCCCTCGGACCGAGTTGGTGGCCCGTCATCCGGACGGGACCCTGGCAGGCTCCAAGGCCCATGGTCTGGCGCCGCTCGGCGAGCGTTTCGTCGCGGTGCGATTCGACGGCTCGTTGAATTTCGTCAATGCCTCCCACTTTGAGGATATGGTGCTCGAGGCGGTGGCCAGCCGACCGGAGGCCAAGGGCATCCTGGTCATCGGGAGCGGGATCAACTATGTTGATGCCTCAGGCGAGGAGCGCATCCGTTCGGTGATCCAGAATCTCAAGGAGAACGGTATCGAGCTCTACTTCTCCAGCTTGAAGCGTCAGGTGGTTGATGTGTTTCGGCGGGGGAATCTCTTCGAGATCATTGACGAAGGGCATTTATTCCGGACCAAGGAGCAGGCGCTGGCCTTCATGTATCGACACTTCGATGGCCAGGATTTGCGGCAGTCGGTTCCCGAATAGGGCCCCGTCGGCGCCGGCCTTGCCGAATCGCTGCGGTGGGGCCGGGGCCGGCCATCGACCTCCGGGGCGGGGGGGTCGGTATGCCCCGTGACGGCCATCGGTACCCGTCGCCCCGGGCGGTGCTTCGGGAGGTCTTTGGTTACGCGGCCTTCCGCGGTCAACAAGAGCCGATTATCGAGCATCTGCGGGCCGGGGATGACGCCCTTGTCCTGATGCCCACGGGCGGAGGCAAGTCGCTTTGCTACCAGATCCCGGCCCTGCTTCGGCCTGGAACGGCGGTGGTCGTCTCACCGCTGATCGCCCTCATGGAGGATCAAGTCAATAGCCTACGGCAGTTGGGCGTGCGGGCGGCCTATCTCAATTCGACGCTGTCGGCGGAGCAGGCGGGCGAGGTGGAGCGGGAGCTGCGGGCCGGCCGCCTCGATCTGATCTATTTGGCACCGGAGCGATTGCTCACCCCCCGGTTATTGGGCCTGCTCAAGGCGATGGATCTGGCGCTGTTCGCCATCGATGAGGCCCATTGTGTCTCCCAGTGGGGCCACGACTTCCGGCCGGAATACCTCGGGCTTCATGTCTTGCCGGAACGCTTTCCCGGGGTCCCCCGCATGGCCTTGACGGCGACGGCCGATCCCACGACCCGAGCCGAGATCCGTGAACGCCTGCGCTTGGTCGAGGCGCGGTTGTTCGTGGCGAGCTTCGACCGGCCCAATATCCGGTACACGGTGGTCCCGAAGACCGACGGTCGGCGGCAAGTCCTCGCGTTCATCCGCGATCAGCACCCCGGCGAGGCCGGGATCGTCTATTGCCTGTCCCGCCGGAACGTCGAGGCCACGGCCCGCTATCTCGCCGACCGTGGCCTCGATGCCATCCCCTACCACGCCGGTTTGGAGGCTCGTGTTCGCCAGGCGCATCAGCAGCGTTTCCTGCGTGAGGAGGGGGTCGTCGTCGTCGCGACCATCGCCTTCGGGATGGGGATCGATAAACCGGATGTCCGCTTCGTGGCCCATCTCAACGTGCCCAAGAGCCTCGAACATTACTATCAGGAGACGGGGCGGGCAGGACGTGATGGTCTGCCGGCGGATGCCTGGTTGGCCTATGACCTCAATGATGTGGTGACCCTGCGCCGTCTGCTGGATCGTTCCGAGGCGGAACTGGAGCACAAGCGGGTGGCGCAGCACAAACTTGAGGCGATGCTGGGCTATTGCGAGGCAACCCGTTGTCGGCGCCATCTGCTGTTGGCCTATTTCGATGAGGTGGTGGCCTCGGAGCGGTGTGGCAACTGTGATACCTGTCTGACACCAGTGGCCACCTGGGACGGTACGGTCGCCGCACAAAAGGCGCTGTCCTGCGCCTATCGTACGGGACAGCGCTTTGGGGCGATGCATCTTATCGAGGTGCTTCGCGGGCAGGCGAGTGAGTCGGTGCGCCGCCACGGCCACGATCGGGTCTCCACGTTCGGTATCGGCGGGGAGCTCAGCGCCGCGGGCTGGCAATCCGTCTTCCGGCAGCTGGCGGTCGCGGGGTTGGTGAGCGTCGATCCTCAGGGGGGGGCGGGTTTACGGCTGACCCCCGCGGCCCGTCCGGTATTACGGGGTGAGCAACGGTTGCGGCTGCGGGAGGATCCGAGCGAGACGGTGACGGGGGGCACGGGGCGTGCCGAGCCCCAGCGGCGCCGCCGCGCGGTGGATGAGCCGCAGCATCGGCCGCTTTGGGAGGCCTTAGTGGCGGAGCGACGCCGTCTGGCCGAGACGCAGGGGATACCGCCCTTTGCGATCTTCCACGATGTAACCCTCATGGCGCTGGTCACGCAGCGCCCCCGGACGCGGGCGGCCCTGGCGGAGCTGCCGGGGATGGGGCAGGCGAAACTCGAGCGCTACGGGTGGGCTTTGTTGCAGATTGTGCGCGCGCATACCGCCGGGGGGGCGGGGGCACCGGTGGACACCGCCGCGGACGGGCCACCCCGGGCCCGCGACGGGCTCAGCCCGACGGTGCAAGCGACTGTGGCCCAGTGGACCGCCGGGGCGCAGCCATCGGCCATCGCTGTGTCCCGGGGGTTGAGTGAGAAGACGGTCATGGTTCACTTAGCCCGGGCAATCGAGGCGGATCACGTCGATCCGGATCCGCTGATCCCATTGAAACCGGCTGAGCGGGAGCATGTGGAACAGGTCATGCGAGCGCATCAGGAGACCGCCCGCGGTCCCTTGCGGCCGGTTTTCGATGCCTTGGAGGGGGCTTACCGTTATGAGGTGCTTCGCTGCATTCGTGCCGATTTGGTGCGACGCGGGGCGTTGCCCTTGCCCGAGTGATGATGGGATCGCTCAGCCGTATGGGTTCGATGTCCCGTCCGGTTTAGGGCCTTTGAGGATACCGGGGCGGCGGGTGAGGTGGGGCTGAGGTCGGCGTTCTGCGGCATCGTCGCATCCCAGGGTGCCGCGGGTTCGAATCCGCGGGGGTCGGCGGTTCGGGGCCTCGCCCCGTCGGGGGACGCCGTCAATCCGTCCGTGGAGGCTCGTTGATCGCCGTCCAGGCGATCAACGCCCCCGACCGCGAGGCCCCGAATCGCCTCGTGCCTTAGGCGGTTGGGGTGGATCGAGCATCACGCCCGGACTCGTTGCGCGGTGTCGGACACAGTGCTGCGAATCGAGCCGCTAAGACGCCCCACGAGACGGGTAGCCGAACGGGGCTGATTGTGCGCCATGGGGGGTGCGGCGGGGGTATCAACGGTCAAGGTCGCTGGCATGGCAGCCCGCCGGTCCGGTGCGACCCGGCCAACCGAGGGCGTTCGTCGTTGGGGCCGGTGTGTTCGGGGCCGCCCGGGAGGGCGACTCGCCCGGCGACCCATCGAGCCTCCAAGGCGGGATTCACGGCCTTCCCGGACGATCTCGCCAAACGCTGACGGGGGTTCCCCATCGTTGCAGGCCTCTACGCGGGGTCGGACTTGCCGGTGGTCGCCTCAAGTTGGAAGGTCTCGAGCAGGTCTTCGAGCCCGGTTGGGCGTTGCGGGGGTGGGCGCATGAGTCGACCGAGCGGGACCGGTTCCGTCGGCTGAGCGGTGATACGTAACCGGTCGGGGTCCTCCAGGAAATCCGCCAGCGTCGTCAGAAGGCGGGCCAGGCGTTGGGCCTCAGCGGCCTCCGCCTGGGTCGCGCGTCGGCGCAGATCCTGCGCGGTCGAGGACCCGTTCGCTGCCGACGATGGGTTGTCGGCCTGCCCGGGGCTCGAGGCGTCGAGCGAGGCGGATGATGGGGGTTTGGGGGGAAGGTGGCGCGGCTCCCGCACGTCGAGCTGGGCCGTGACAAGCCGGGCTCGCGAGACGGCTTGCAGCGTGGCGAAGGCCTGTAGTGCCCGGGGTTGGTCGACGATCGAGGCCAGATTGACGGTGTCCAACCGGGCCTGGAAGCGATAGGTCAGGCCCTCGGGCGATTCCACCCGCAGCGGGGCGAGGCGCAGTGTTTGGGCCGGCGGGTCGTATCCATAGGCCAGCTCCAAATCGACGGTGTGGTGGCCCCGATCCCGGGTCCCGGGCTCCGTGGCGGCGGTTCGGGGGGCCGGAAGGACACCGTCCAGGCCAGGGACCGTGGCCTCGGGGATCCGCACCCCGGTCAGGTCCAACCGGACCCGGCGGGGCATCGGGTGGCGCCAATCCCACTCATGGATCCGCATGCGTTCGATTCGCCACGGTGCGCTGCCGGGCAAGCCCCTCACTTGGACATCCCCGATGGTCAGCGGGCGACCCCGCCAACCCAAGGAGACCCCGGCATAGCGGACCCGGAGCGTCGTATCGGCTTCGATCTCGGTGACGGCCTCTTGGACGGCGATGCGGGCCCGCCATTCCGCGACCTGGTGGACGCCGAATGCGACGAGCAGGAGGCCGAGGCCGGCGAGACCGAGCCAGCGAATCGGTCGGTGGATACGCCTCATGAAGGGTTTGCTCCGGGTTGCGGTGGATCGTGTAGCGGCCGGCCGCGGGAGGGCCCGGGCCTCGAGGCGCAGGACCCGCGCTCGAGGCCCGGTATCGCGCCGTGCTCAGGGCGACCCGCCGCCCTTTGCCGGCGGACCGGGTTGCGACCCCCTAAGTCTCTCGGACATGGACCGGTCGGCCGGTTGCGGCCGCCCGGTAGTGGTGCAGGGCGTGGGATACACGATGGAAGACGCCGCGCGGGGCTCGACCGTCGGTCCCGGTCGTCGCGGCCGTCGTGGCCCCTCACAGGGCGTAGAACCGCTGACGGGCGGCATCATAAGCCTCCCGGCGAACCCGGTTGTGGTACTCCACGGCCTGGGCCGCGTCGCGGTCGGCGCGATGGCTCGGCGTATCGCCGTAGAGTACCTGCAGGGCCGTGTCCAGGCGCCGTTTCGTCACCTCGGCGGCCTCACGCTCGGCGCGGGTGTGGTGATCCGGATCCTTGAGGACGCGCCGGTGGGGATGGACTAGCCGCTCATATTCCTGGCGGATCACATGGGGTGGCGAGGCGATGCCGAGGCGCTGTTCCGCCCCTTCGCTCAGGACCTGGTAGAAATCGATCAGCGCCCCATCCGCCTCGAACCACTCCGGGTAGCGCGTGCTGTAGTCCTGATAGATGAACAGCCGCTCCTGGGAGTCCAGGGCGCTATACTCCCCAAGGCCGAGGCGTTCCTTGAGGGCACTGAGGTGGGTCGAGAGCTGGGCCCGGTGGCGATCCGCCCATTTGTTGGCGTCCTGGGTGTGAATATCCCGTTGGGCCAGCTCATGTTTGAGATGCTCGACGCGTTCCTGTAGCCGGTCCAGTTCAACGGCTTGGGCCCGGTTCTGGATGGCCAACCGTTCTTCGGCCGTTTTCTGGGCCTGTCGCGCGCCATCTCGGTCCCGTTGGAGGGTCGCGATCTCCGCGGTCAGCCGGCCGTGTTCGCGCCGGGCGATACGTGGCAACACGAGCCATCCGCCGATGCCGGCGCCAAGCAAAAGAACCAAGACGGTGATTAGCAACCAGCCGAGACATCCCATCGGTCGATCCCCTTCTCAAGACGGGCCCGGGCGTGATGCAGCGGGCCACGAGCGCCCTTAGGGTAATGCCTCAGGGCCGGTCTCGCCAGTCCCGGTCGCACAGTCTGTGGCGTTTTCGAGGGCCGCCTGTCGGGCGGCTGGCGTCGCGGCTGCCCCGATCCGCTCGGCGGCGGCGAAGAAACGGGCGAAGTCCCCCGAGCAACGCGCCAGGAGGGCCTCGAACCCCGGGACCAAGGTATGGTACGTGGCGACCCCGGCGAGTTTGGCATTGTTGATGGGTTCTTCGAACCAGGCATCGTAGCCGGAATAGCCATCCCATGCGGTGTCGCGGATCCATCGATAGCGGGCTCGGAGTTCGGCGATCTGTTCCGCCTTGCGGGTCCGCTTCTCGGCCTCGCTCAGATCGGTGCGCGCGTACAGGGCCTCCAGGGCCTCGCGGGTGGATTCGACGAGCGTGCGGAATCGATCCTGGCGACGGAGCCGGTCTCGATACGTCGCCAGGGCCTCTGGGGCCGCGCGCTGCAACCAGCGCTCGAGTCCCACGCGGGCCGCCGCGGTCGCCAACCCCTCGTTGAAGCGCGTCGCACCGGCGATGTAGAGCCGCTGATGGGTCAGCTCGTGGATGATGATCTCGGCGGCTCGGATCCGGCCGCGTTCGAGCATCGGGCTGACGATGGGATCGGCGAACCACCCCAGGGTTGAGTAGGCGACGGCCCCGCCGATGTGGACGTCATAACCCGTGGCTCGAAGTCGGGCGGCATGGGCCTCGGCATCCGCTTTGGCGAAATAGCCCCGATAGCTCACGCAGCCGGCGACCGGGAAGCACCAGGTTTTGGGCTCCAGGGACAGGGCCGGTGTGGCAACGACGTTCCAAACGACATAGGGCCGATCCAGGACGGCGTAGGTGGAATAGCTGTCGTTGTCCGGCAGGTCGAGCTCGGTCGCAGCGAAGACTCGTGCGGCGAGCAGCCAGCCGAGTTCGGCCCGAAGGGTGGCGTCGCGCTCGGCATCTGCGAGGATGTCGACGAGGGGTTCGCGCTGGTCCATCAGCGCCCAATGGCCTCGAACCGCCTGGCCGTAATAGCTGAGGGTCGAACAGCCGCCGAGCCCGGCCACGACCCATGCGACGGCGGCGAGCCGTAGGAGGCCCGGGATACCCGTTCGCGCGTTCGCCGGGGGCGATGTCACGCAGGATTGACGATTCATCCGGGCTGTACCTCGGTCGGGCTCGCTTCATCGCGGGTCGAGGGCTCAGCCGCTCCGATCTGTGCCGTGATCTGGGCCGCCGTCGTGATCAGGTCCTTGCCCCAATCGGTGCATCGCCGGGCGATGGGGGCGGAAATCGAGAGGCCTGCCAGGACCCGGCCGCCACGGTCCCGGATCAGGGTGCCAATGCACCCGACCCCCGGTTCGGCCTCCTCATTGTCGAAGGCCACCCCACTCGCCAAGGCGGCCTCCGCTTCCCGTCGCAAGATCCCCGCATCCACCCGGGTATGCTCCGTATAGCGCGGCAGGCCGGTGCGTTGGGCGTAGGCGTCGATGGCCTCGGGGCCCGCCGCCGCCAGCATCAGTTTGCCGACGGCGGTGACGTGGAGCGGGGCCCGGCTCCCGATGAGTTGCTCCACCCGCATCATGCGTTGGCTGAGGACCCGGGCCACGTACACCACTTCGTCCTCCTGCTGCACGGTCAGATTGACCGTCTCCCCCACGCGATCCCGCAAGGCCTCGAGCGCCGGATAACTGGTCTGCAGCCAATCGGGCAGGGGCGCGGCCTGGTTGCCGAGGCGCCGCAGCCCCGCCCCGAGCACGTAGGCGCCATCCGCGCGGCGGGCCACCCAATCGTGACGCTGGGCGGAGGCGAGGATTCGGAAGGCGGTCGAGGGGTGCAAACCGGTCTCGGCGGCCAGGTGTTTCAACGGCAGCGGGTGTTCCGCCTGGGCCAAGGTCTCGAGGAGGCTGGCCAGCCGATCGAGTACCTGAATGGATGAGCCGGAGGG
>CAYFWJ010000090.1:0-11251 GCA_964346755.1 uncultured Ectothiorhodospiraceae bacterium | reverse complement strand
ATCCTACGATCGACCGATCACGCGGGCCCGGTTTCCCTCATCACGCGCCTACCCCGCCCTGTGACGGCGGGGTAGGGGACGGCTCAGCCCGTGCCGTAGATCTCCCCGAAACCTCGCCCGCGCTCCATTTCCGTTTTCATCCCGCGCACGGCCTCACGCAATCCGACGAACAGGGCTCGGGCGACGATGGCGTGGCCGATGTTGAGCTCTCGAATACCCTCGATGGCCGCGATCTCGGCGACATTCCCGTAATGCAGGCCGTGTCCGGCGTTGACCTGGAGGCCGAGCCGTTCCCCGGCGGCGGTCGCCTCTCGAAGTTGTTCCCAACTCCGGTCGCGTGTCTCGGGGTCGCGGGCATCGCAGTAGGGCCCCGTGTGGAGTTCAACGACTGGGGCGCCCGCCTCGGCGGCCGCCTCTAATTGCCGAGGCTCGGGATCAATGAACAGCGACACCCGGATGCCCGCGGCGGACAACTGTTCGACCCCGGCGCGGATGCGCGTCAGTTCCCCAGCGACATCCAACCCCCCCTCCGTGGTGACTTCCTCGCGTCGTTCCGGAACGAGGCAGCAATCGCTCGGTCGGACGCGGGTCGCGATGCCGAGCATCTCATCGGTCACGGCCATCTCCAGGTTGATCCGAGTCGCGATCATCTCCGGTAAGAGCCGCAGATCGCGATCCTGAATGTGGCGACGGTCTTCGCGGAGGTGAAGCGTGATGCTATCGGCCCCGCCGAGCTCGGCCTCGAGGGCGGCGTGCAACGGATCGGGATAGGGTGTACCCCGGGCCTGACGGAGGGTTGCGACATGATCGATGTTAACACCGAGGAAAATGGGGCGCGGCACGATAGGGCCTCGTTGCGCTAAGCGCCGGTTGACCGGCGACCGTGGATGGATGGCCGTCACGGGCCGTGGGCCGAGCGGCCCCGCGGGATTAACCGGCGGGCGGGGCGGTTTCCGCCGGAGGCGACGGCGATTCGCCTCGCGGCGTCGTTCCCCGCTGGTGCCGATAGGCGAGCAGCAGTCGACGGCTCTCGAGGGGGCGACCGTCCAGGTAGTATTGAACGGTCTGAGTCAGGATACGCCGCACCGTCCGCTCGTAGGGCGGGCGGTCATAGATCCCCTGCTGGATATCCCACAGCACCTGGCCCGATACCGGATGGATGCCTCCGGGCCCCTCCGCCGGGTGCTCGTAGGCGCCCTCCGGGATTCGGAACTGATAGGTTCGATCCCGTTCGACGGGGACGTCCGTATCCCGGGTCTGGATCAACTGCGGCGCGTAGCCGAGCTCCTCAAGGAGGCATCGTTCGAAGTGCCGCAGGTATCGCGACCAATTCTCGGCCCCCTGAACCAACCCCGCGATCGTCTGGCCGTACTCGAGATACAATCCCGGACACGGATCGTGTTGGGGAAGCAGGTGCACCAGCAACTCGGTGATGTAGCAGCCGGCATAAAAGCGTTCGCCAGTTACCGCCTGGACCCCGATGCCGAAGGTGGCGTCTCCCGCCTCGGCCTCGGTGAGGGTTTGTAACTCGCTCCGCCCGCGGCTCGAGAGTTCCAGGGCTTGGAACGGCTGGAGATAACCGCGCCAGGCGGAACGGCGACCGGTGAGGCCCCGGGCGATGAGGGCGCGCCGGCCCTGCGCCCGCGTGAGCACATCCAACCACAGCCCGTGCTCACCGTAGGGACGGCGTCGCAAGACGAAGGCCGGCTCCCGTTGTAGCGGGGTCATTGTCAGGATTCCTCGAGCCCGAAGGCGCGGAGGGCGTGGGGATCCTGCGTCCAGGCATCCCGGACCTTGACCCAGAGCGTCAGATACACCGACTGCTCCAGTAGCGTCTCGATACCCTGCCGCGCCGCCTGGCCAATGGCCTTGAGACGTGCCCCCCCGCGACCGATGACCATGGCCTTGTGGGCGGCGCGCTCGATCCAGATGACCGCCGCGATGCGGGTCACCCGGGGCGTCTCCTCGAAGGCCTCGATCTCCACGGCCATACCGTACGGCAGCTCCTGCTGGAGCTGCATCAACAACTGCTCCCGAATCAGCTCGGCCGCGACGAAGCGGACCGGGCGATCCGTGAGGGCATCGTTCGGATACAGCGCCGGCCCCTCGGGCAATCGGGCCTCGAGTTCGGCCTCGAGTGCCTCCAGATTATCGCCGGTTCGCGCCGACAGCGGGACCAGGGTCGCCTCGGGCAAGGCGTCTTGGAGTCGAGCCAACTCCGGTAACAACCGTTGCTTGGGGCGAATCCGGTCGACCTGGTTGATCACCAGCAGCCAAGGGACGTTAACGGCCCGAATCCAGCCCAGGATCCGATCCTCGTCCTCGGTCCATTGCCCGAGCTTGGTCAACACAAGCGCCAGATCCACCCCATCGAGCGCGCCTTGCGCGTTCCGATTGAGTTGGCGGTTCAGGGGACGGCCACCGAAACCGCCGTGGATGCCCGGAGTATCGACCCAGACCGTCTGCTGCCCCGGACGGGTCCGGATCCCGCGGATCCGATGACGCGTCGTCTGGGGCTTCGGGGTGATGATGCTGATCTTCTGGCCCACGATCCGGTTGATCAGCGTCGATTTGCCGGTATTGGGCCGACCCATGACCGCGATCACACCGCATTGATGAGCGGCGGAGTCGCCGGTTTCCGATTCAACCATGCTGTCTCGATTGGTGCAGAATGCTTCGCTTACCGGCCGAACGGGTGAGCCCGGGGCATGGCGTTCCACGTGTCGTGGCCTGAGTGGCAAGGGGCGGAGGCTCAAGGGGATCGCGCCCCGGACGAACCCGGTCGTCGCCTCCCCAAGCGTCAGCGGTTCGGACCCGACGCATCCCGCTCCTTGAGGGCCTCCAAGAGACGCTCTGCGACGTGCTGCTCCGCCTTGCGGCGCGAGGTACCCACGCCTTCGAGCACGAACTCGTAGCCGGGGATCGAGCCGCTGACGTGAAACTCTTGGGCATGGGGCGGACCGACGACGCCGGTGACCTGATACGCCGGCAGCGGGAGTCGGCGAGCCTGGAGATATTCCTGGAGCCGGGTCTTGGGATCCTTGAGCTCCGAGAGATCCGGAAGGGCTTCGAGATACGGGGCGTAAAGCCGTTCGATCAGGGCGTAGGCCGCCGCAAACCCACTGTCCTGGTAGACCGACCCAATGATGGCCTCGAGCGCATCGGCGAGGATGGATTCGCGGCGGAACCCCCCGCTCTTCAATTCCCCGGGCCCCAGCTGTAAGAACTCACCGAGTTGGATCTGTCGGCCGATATCGGCGAGGGTCTCGCCCTTGACCAGGCGGGCCCGCAGCCGGCTCAACTCACCCTCCGTCGCTCGGGGGTAGCGCTCGAAGAGATCTGCGGCAATGACCATATTCAGCACCCCGTCGCCGAGAAACTCGAGGCGCTCGTTATGACGTCCCGAGGCACTCCGATGGGTCAAGGCCTCCGTCAGCAGGCCAGGGTTCTCAAAGCGATACCCCAGAAACTCGAGCAGTTTGGCGGTCACTTGGCTCAACGATCGATTTCGATCGTCCGTTCGAATTTGGCGATGGCATCGAGATTGTAGAACAGCGGGGTACGCGCCTCCCACTCGGCGTAAACCCGAATGGTGTCGTCTTCCTTCTCGATGGTCACGTCCCGGCTGTTGAGCCGATCGATACCATTGACCATGAAACCCTTTTGCACCCAGCTCCGGACCATACCGGGGCTCACGGTATCGGTTTCAGCGTCGGCCTTTTCCTTGGCATCGGTAAATACACTCCCAACGCTTGCCGCCTCCATGTAGAGGGGGCCGACCCGCAACCCAGCTACGACCACGAGCCCGATAATCCCGAGGAAAAACAGAAAACCGAAGACATTGAATCCGCCTTGAGCGCGCCGCATTCACCCACCTTTACTCGTTGCTCGAATCCGCTTAATGAATCACGTGACCAATACGTCCCCACCGCAACGGGAAACCGTCGCTATCCCAATCCCAATTCATCCACACCACCATGGCATTGCCCACGAGGTTGTCCGCCGGCACGAATCCCCAAAAACGGCTGTCCAGGCTGTTGTCCCGGTTATCCCCGAGGACAAAATAGTGGTCCTCCGGCACCCGGTATTCGCCGTTCGCGTGCGGGTGCCGGCTGCGTCCAGCAGTCGTCACCAGGATGTGGTGCTCGGTTGCGCCGAGATCCTCGATCATCCGCACCGCGTTCGGCGAGTGATTAGCGCCCGTGCCACGATACGGGCCGAGCGGTTCGGCCTCGATCCGTTCGCCGTTGATCAATAGCGCGTGGTCGCGATAGACGATCCGGTCGCCCGGCAGGCCCACGACCCGTTTAATGTAGTCCGTTGCCGGCCGCGGCGGGAAACGGAAGACGATCACGTCGCCCCGCTCCGGCTCACCCAAGTCGAGGAACTCGTCGTGGATAACGGGCAGGCGAAGTCCGTAGGAGAACTTATTGACCAAGATGAAGTCGCCCACCTGGAGGGTGGGGAGCATGGAACCGGACGGGATCCGGAAGGGCTCGAATACGAATGAACGAAGCACCAGCACGATCAACAGGATCGGGAAGAGCGAGCGGGCATATTCGACCACCAGGGGTTCTTTCGAGCTCGCTTCCGAAGGGTCGGCAGAGGCCGAGGCCATCGTCCGCCGACGCATGGCGACGAAGATCCGGTCTCCGATCCAAACGGCCCCGGTCAGCAGGGTCGCGAGGGTGAGAATCAACTCAAAATCCAGGGCCATAAGGGATCCCAACAAGCCAAAGAGGCGGTTATTGTTTCTTTTCCACCTGGAGCACCGCGAGGAAGGCCTCCTGGGGGATGTCGATCTTGCCGACCTGTTTCATACGCTTCTTCCCTGCTTTCTGTTTCTCGAGCAACTTGCGCTTACGGGTCACATCTCCGCCATAGCATTTTGCCGTCACATTCTTACGCAGCGCCTTGACCGTCGATCGCGCGATGATGTGAGACCCGATAGACGCCTGAATGGCGATCTCGAACATCTGTTGTGGGATGAGCGTCTTCATTCGCTCAACCATTTCTCGCCCTCGAGACTGACTCATGGAGCGATGGACGATGATGGATAACGCATCCACACGCTCGCCGTTGACGAGGATATCGAGCTTCACCAGATCCGCAGCGTCGAAACGAAGGAGCTGGTAATCGAAGGAGGCAAAGCCCCGACTGGTCGATTTGAGCCGATCGAAGAAGTCAAGGACCACCTCGCTCATCGGCATCTCGAAGATCAGATTGACTTGGCCGCCCAGGTACTGGAGGTTTTTCTGAACCCCGCGTTTCTCGATGCATAGACCAATCACATCCCCGACGAACTGTTCTGGTACCAGGATGTTCGCCTCGATGATCGGCTCGCGAATCTCGCGAATGCGATTAACTGGCGGGAGTTCAGCCGGGTTATGAACCGGGAAGACCTCCCCTTCCGTGTCCTCCAGTTCATAAATGACCGTCGGTGCCGTCGTGATGAGATCCAGGTTGTATTCCCGCTCCACGCGTTCCTGGACGATCTCCATGTGGAGCATGCCGAGAAAACCACAACGGAAGCCAAACCCCAGGGCCTGGGACACCTCGGGCTCGTAACTCAACGAGCTGTCGTTGAGACGGAGCTTCTCAAGTGCATCCCGAAAGGCCTCATAGTCCTCGCTACTCACCGGAAACAGGCCGGCAAAGACCCGGGGTTGGATCTCGCGGAAGCCAGGGACCGGTTCCGATGCGGGGTTCGACACCTCGGTGAAGGTGTCACCGACCTTGGCGGCATCGATATCCTTGATCCCGGCGATCACAAAGCCCACTTCACCCGGGCCAAGGGCGTCCACATCGATCTTCTTCGGCCGCGAGACCCCGAGCCGCTCCACTTGGAACTCGCGGCCATCGGCCATCGCCCAGATCTTCTTCTTGCGCGTCAATTCGCCATTGAAAACCCGAACGAGCGCGACAACGCCGACGTAGTTGTCGAACCAGGAGTCGATGATCAACGCCTGCAGCGGCGCCGCCGCATCGCCCTGCGCAGATGGGATACGCGCGACCAGCGCCTCGAGGAGATCCGGGATGCCTTGACCGGTCTTGGCGCTGACATCGAGGGTATAATCTGTCTCGAGGCCGATAATTTGCTCGATCTCGTTCTTGACGCGTTCGGGTTCCGCGGCAGGGAGATCAATCTTATTGAGCACCGGCAGGATCTCAAGATCCTGTTCGATGGCCGTGTAACAGTTCGCGACGCTCTGCGCCTCCACCCCTTGCGAGGCATCGACCACCAGCAAGGCCCCCTCGCACGCCGCGAGGGATCGGGAGACCTCGTAGGAAAAATCCACGTGGCCCGGCGTATCGATGAAGTTCAGCAGATAGATGAATCCATCACGGGCCTCGTAGCGGAGCGAAACACTCTGGGCCTTGATGGTGATCCCGCGCTCCCGTTCCAGGTCCATGGAATCGAGGACCTGAGCCGACATCTCCCGCTCCGACAGGCCACCGCAGTGTTGGATCAAGCGATCGGCAAGCGTCGATTTACCGTGGTCGATGTGGGCGATGATCGAAAAATTGCGTATCCGCTCCAACGGGATATCGTTGACGGGACGCACCATAAGCCACCTCGAGGGCGCCGTGGCCGGATCGACCGACGTTGGCTCGATCCGGCCACGGTGGATTCGTAACGGATAAAAAACGAGACCCCAGAGAGCGCGAGCGAGCGCGCTGCCGCGAGCGTCCCGCTCGGAGTTCCGACGATGATACACGATCTTCGGCGGATTGCGCGCCCAGACCCTGGGACGAACGGGGTCAGCTCAGCTCGGCAGGTCCGATGACGGGACGGTGTCCGGGATTCGGTCGCGAATCGCCAGGCCCCCGAATCGGCTAAAGCCCAGATGGGGCGTCAATCGACGGGCGCCCCAGAATCCGAGTCCGCCACCGCCTGCCGCCCCGAGCAGGGCCGCAAGATCCCCCGGCGTGACCAGGTCCGCGAAACCGCTTCCGAACAGGACCCCGAGCACGGGAATCCCGTAGAGCAGGGCGGAGGCCTTGAGCACCGTTGTCGAAGGGATCGCGACCCTCACCGAATCGCCGACCCGGGCCCCGATCGGATTGGCGACGCGCACACAGGGATCACGCCGGCGCAGCGCCCGACCCAAGAGGGAGAGACCACACCCGCCCCGATCGGCGCACTGGCCACATGCCCCTTGAGCCTCGTTACCCGCTTGGGGCGTGACCCAGGCACTCGATTCGTCGGTCGCTACGACCACGGCTCGGGCCTCGGACCAGGCACGATCCGTTGGATCGGCCGAAGGCCCTGAGCGAAGCGTGAAGAGGGCGGCCTGAGGGCCGGATTCGCGATCGTCGGATGCGCTCATGGGTCGGCTAGTCGTCGCGTAAGACCAGAGATTTGGCGATCCACTCAACCGTTGTCTCGGGGGCTTCGCCCATGGCGATCAATTGATGGGCATCGACAATCCGGCCGAACCCGCGGGTTGCCCCCATCGTGGTCGGCCCGTGGACCGGCTCATCGCTTGGATCCCGTTGCTCGATGAACACCGAGACATTCACGAGGCCGTCGCTGAAGAGCAGATGCAAGACATCGTGTTCGGAGTGGGAAAAACGTCGATGATCGGCTCGTTTGAGGTGGAACCCCGGGGGCAAATCATCGAATTGCCACGCCAACTCATCCCGACTCAGCGAGGGCGAATGACCGTTTTTCTCGTAGTGCCACTCGAAATCATCAAGATCCGTCGCCAGGGCCAGAGCGCCCTCGGGTGGCCGATCGAGTAGGCGGAGATCGGTGAACACCAGCTGCTCGATCAACTCGCCGCGGTTGTCCACGAGATCGGACCGCAACAGCATGGCCGAGTCCTGCTCGAGCCATAGGGTATAACCGTAGCGCAAGCGATCTTTGGGTCGGACGCGAACGACGCGGGCCGGGAAACCGGCAACACGATCCGTGCGGCCAAGATCGAAGGTGTAGTGATCCTGCAGCTGTTCGATTTCGATACGGAACGAGGAAGGCAGACCGGATGTTGGCCCGCCGCCCTCGAGCACATCCACCCAAACCGTCTCACGTGAGGGCCAGATACAGGTGACCTGCTGGCCGGTCCGCAAGACCTCCCGGGCGCGTCCATCCAGGGACCACAAGCGCTCTCGTTCGCCCGCGTCCGGCGTGTAGCCGTGGGCAATCTCTAGGGTCTCGACCTGGCCATCATGCAGATAGACGAAGGTCCCCCGATAATTCAGGGTCTTGAGCGTTTCCGTCATCTGCGCTAACCATTGTTGGGCGTTCCGTTCCTCGGCGCCCGCCGGAAGCGAGCTAAACGCAAGCAGCGAAGCGACCAGGGCAACGGTGACTGCTAACCGCCTCATCGTGCCGGAGCGCGGTATTCACCGTAACCCGTCGCACGCGCGTAGGGCAGGGCCCCTTGCATCCCGCTCCTCGACGAGAACTCGGCGTGGTTGACAAGGTAACCATTGAGCCGTGGCGATGCACGCGCCCACGGGTCGCGGGACGACTCGGCGTCGCGAACCTCGGAGGTCCCGTCAGGACGCGCCGTCCCCACGGTCTCGAGGCCCGAGTTGTCGGCCATGCGGGCCTGACCGGAGATCCCGTCGCCGGGCGTACCCTGCGGCGGGCCCGACAGGGCGACCAGGATCGCGACCAGGGCGACCGCCGCCGCCACCCCGCCACCGGCGAGGGGGCGCCAGGTGTGATCCACGAGACGGCCCAGGCCGCCCTGCAGCCGACGGCCAAGGCCTTCGGCATCGGTTGTCTCGTGCGCGACCCGTGCCATTACGTTCTGGGCGAAGGCTGGGTCCACGGTCTCGGGCATGTGGTTCTGGACGCAATCCCGGAGGAGGTGATATCGAGCCCACTGATTTTGGAGGTTCACATCCTCGGCCAGGCTATCGAGCGTCGGCCCGATCTCCCGTCGACTCAGCTCATCGTCGACTAGTTCAGACAGTCTTTGATCACGCGACGGTACGGAATTCATCATCTTAGCTCCAGAGGGACAGGACAGTTCGGAAATCTATGAGCCATAGATCCGTTTGGAAATTCCCGTACTTCGACAACCCACAATACGGCTTATTCCAACAACGGGCGTAAACGTTTGTCGATCGCCTCCCGGGCGCGAAAGATGCGTGATCGAACGGTCCCGATGGGGCACTCCATGACTTGAGCAATCTCTTCATAGCTCATTCCTTCGAGCTCCCGCAGCGTGATCGCCGTACGCAGATCCTCGGGCAGCTGTTCGATGGCCCGGAACACCGTCGATTCGATCTCTTCAGACAAAAGATGTCGTTCGGGACTCCCCTGTTCCTTTAGAGCCGATGAACCCTCGAAGTACACCGCATCCTCGATCTCGACGTCCGTCGTCGACGCGCGCCGCCCCTGGGCGACCAGATGATTCTTGGCGGTGTTGATCGCGATCCGGTAGAGCCATGTATAGAGGGCACTGTCCCCCCGAAAGTTCTTTAACCCCCGATACGCTTTGATAAAGGCCTCTTGTGCCACATCGTGGACCTCGGCCGGATCCTCGACATAGCGACCGATGAGCTTGAGAATCTTGTGCTGGTACTTCTGGACCAAGGCGCCAAAGGCCGCCTGATCCCCCTCCTTCGCCCGGGCAACCAGTTCTTTGTCCGTCGTTTGTTGGCTCATCGAGTGAACTGCCTTTGCGCCCCAAGCCCAGCCAGAACCCGCCCGTCGCAGAGGGGACGGGATCGCTGGCAACGGCATCGGGGCTGCGTTATGTTGGGGGTCATACCGTAGCACCATGCGAATTGCAAAGACCAAACCTTAAATGATCTCCACGAATGCGTACAAGCCGCTATGCCTGCGTCTCATCCTGATGTCCTGATCGTCGGCGCGGGGGCGGCCGGCCTCGCCTGTGCCCTATTATTGCCCGAAGGGCTGCGGGTCCTGGTCCTTGCCAAAGACACCCCGCGCGAGGGGGCGACGGATTATGCGCAAGGGGGTATTGCCGCCTCGATCGGCCCCGAGGATCATCCGGATCAACACCTGTCCGATACCCTCAAGGCGGGTTACGGGCTCTGTCATCCGGAGCGGGTCGCGCGCATCGTAGCGCGTGGGCCGGCGTTGATCCATTGGCTCACGGAGCTCGGCATGGACTTCACCGCCGACCCGGAGGCCACCGCGGATCCTCGGCTGCATCTGACCCGTGAGGGCGGACACGGCCGACGACGGGTTGCACACGCCGACGATGCGACCGGTAGTGCCCTTCAGAAGACCCTTCTTGCAGAAGCAAAAAAGCGTCCCAATATCGAGATCCGCCCGTGCTCGGCCGTCGCCCGGCTGATCGGGGACGAGCGATGTCATGGCGCGTGGATCTACCAAGCGGATGGGGCCACGGTCTATCCCGTGTATGCCCGCGCGACGGTCCTCGCGACCGGCGGCGGGGCCCAGGTGTACCAACACAGCAGCACCCCGCCGGTGGCGACCGGCGACGGATTCGCGTTGGCGCGTCGCCTCGGGGCCACCGTGGCGAACCTCGAGTTCGTCCAATTCCACCCGACGATCCTATACGACCCCGAAGGCTGGCCCTTCCTGATCTCCGAGGCCTTACGGGGGGAAGGGGCGGTCTTGCAGCGGCCCGATGGCACGCCCTTCATGGCGGGCTATCACCCGGATGCCGAACTCGCGCCCCGGGATGCCGTCGCCCGCGCGATTCACAGCGAGATGAAACGGCTTGGCGCTGCGCATGTGCTCCTGGACATCAGCCATCGTCCCGCCGCCTGGATCCAACAACGCTTCCCGACCATCGAGGCGGAATGTCGTCGTCGAGGCTGGGATCTGACCGCGGGCCCCATCCCCGTTGTTCCGGCGGCGCATTATCTGTGCGGCGGCCTGGTCGTCGACGCGGCCGGCCGTACCGACGTCCCCGGGCTGTACGCCGCCGGCGAGGTGACGCATACGGGATTACACGGGGCCAATCGCCTGGCGAGCAACTCCTTGCTCGAGTGCTTGACGGGAGGCGAGGCAGCGGCGATGACCCTGGCCGATGAACTCGTCGCGGCGGATCGCGGCGAACCGAGCGAATCGCCCCCGCCGGTGTGCACCGGCTCGCTCGCCCAGGCGGAAGACTGGCGGCGACGCCTTCGGGAGACCCTGTGGCAACAGGTCGGGATCGTTCGGCGGGATGCCGAGCTGGCGGCGGCGGTGGACTCTTTGGGATCCCTGTGGGCGGAGTGGCAAGCAGCACGTCCCACCGGGGCCCAACCGGATCCCTACCAGCAGGAGACCGGTCACCTGATCGAGACCGCGTGG
>CAYFWJ010000089.1:0-11599 GCA_964346755.1 uncultured Ectothiorhodospiraceae bacterium | reverse complement strand
GTTATAGCCAACCCCCGAGAAGTCGTAGGCCTCGGCTAAGAAGGCACGATCGGCGCCCGCGTAGAATCGGTCATGGCGAGCTGAGCTAAAGTCGACGATCTGAACCGCTTGGGCTGTCGGGAGGGTTGCCGCCCATCCGCCCAGAACGGCCACGCAAGCGACAATCAAATGGAGCATGATGCGTTATCACCCTCGTACGGCAAGCGCTGATGATGAGTGTAGCCCGTTACTCGAGATTCAGCGCGTCGCTTTCCACGCTATCCGGCGGACCACCTCGCGCCAAGAGCAGGGCCTGCTCCGCAAGTGATGCGCGCGCTCGCTGTACGGCGGGCGTCAGCCGGTAGCTCCCGTAGTCGAAGGAAACCCCCGGTGTCGAGAGCAAGTAGGTCTCGGGGCGGGTCCCGTAGAGTACTCGGGCCCACGCCAATAGCTCGCCCGGGTCAAGGGTATGGGCTATGGGAGCCGCGGTCTCCGGTACCCCATCCAGTCGTTGACGATAGATCCGGCCGGGTTCGCCGTCGAGACAGGCATCCACGAATACGACTCGGGTGGCGGAGGCGATGATCGGCACCAGATCGGCCCCGAGGTCGTGCCGGGCAAGCACCGTGACCGAGTCCGGGAGCATGCGGTTTTGCAGGTCATCGGCGACCAGAGGGCCAATGGCGTCGTCGCCTCGGATCGGACTGCCGTAGCCGATGATAAGCGCTGCGTCCGTCATGGGAATGGTCGGCACCGGATTGGGTTAGAGGCCCGAAGTGAAGCGATGATCCGCGGACGAAGGGGGGCGCTCGTTGTCCTGGGTGCGGTCTCAGACCCGCCGGATCCGAGCCTCCATATCCCCTTTGATCAGCCGACCGGCCTCGACCGGGTCGGTGCTTCGCACGTCGATCCAATGGACGTACATCGCTGAGCCCTCGGTTTCGAGGGTGACCGTGCCTGGGGTCAATGTGATGCTGTTGGCGAGGATGAGGCGCTGATAGGGCTCGGTCAGATCCGTTTGGATCTTGACGATTCCCGGTTTGATGGGGAGGCGCGGATTGAGCACCCGCGCCGCGACATCCAGATTGGCGGCGACCAGATTCTTGAGGAAGACCGGCAGGTAGATCACCATGCCGAGGACCTGCCATGGCTTCGGCTCGCCGTCCCGCGGCGGAGGGATGGTGAGCCAGGTGATGGTGCCCACCACGAGGAGACCGGCGAGTAGCTCCTGGATGGCGAGGCTGTCCGTGAGGCCCAGCCAGACCACGAACAGGACGGCCCCCCATTGAAGACGGTCCCGGTGTCGTGCGACGAGCTCAAACATTCTTGGGCATGTACAGGAAGCTATCGGCGTCGTCGCTGACGTAGATACAGGCCGACTCCATCCGTAGGGTGTCCGGCCCGCAGACATCGGCGCACAAGCCACACCAGCAGCAGCGGCCATAATCGATCCGCGGGACGAGCCCGCTGGCATTCTTGGCGCTCAGTTGGCTTGTGTCCTCGAGCTGAATCATATCGATCGCGTCGTTCATGCAGATGTCTTCGCAGTTCCCACAGCCGACGCATTGATCGATCCGGTTGACATGAAAACCGCGGTAACCCGCCACGGGCTCGCGCTTCTCTTGGGGGTAGTTCAGCGTGTGTGGCTTTTGCAGGCCCGGCTTGAGGGCACTGAATGGACTGAGCAGGCCTTTGATATCCAGGTTCCAAGCCATGAGGTTAACTCCCGATCGCGTCGATCCGCGATGCCAATAAAAGGTTGAACACGGTCCGTTGCCCTAGCGCTCGATCTCCGGGGGACAGATGCCCAGGGAGTTCATGATCAGGGCGACGTCCGAAAGCTGCGCGCCCACCAGCAGGCGTTCGAGCAGCGTAAACCCATGCACCAGGGAGGGACCGCGGACCTGCAAACGGCGCAAGTACTCCGTCCCGTCTCCGACCATGTAGTAGCCGAATGCGCCGCGGGCGGATTCCAGCTCCACGTAGGTCTCGGCTCGCGGAAGCTTGAACTTCCGGTGCATCGGCAGTTTAGATTTAATCTCACCCGGCGGCATGCCATCAATGACCTGGCGCAGGATTCGGATACTTTGCTGCATCTCCGAGCGTCGGACCCGGGCTCGGGCATAGGCGTCGCCGGCCGTCTCCGTCGGGACCTCGAAATCCAGCTGATCGTAGACCAGATACGGGGCATCCCGTCGTACGTCGCGCTGGATCCCGCTGCCCCGAAGCACCGGGCCCGCATAGCCGTGCGCCAGGGCATGGGTTGGATCCACGATCCCGACCCCCTGCAGTCGCTTCTTCACCGCGCTGTTGTCGAAGAACACCGGGTCGTATTCCTTGAGTCGGCGCTCGAGGTCCTCAATATAGGCCGCGAGGCGATCGAGAAAGCCGTCCGGCAGCTCGTAGCGTACCCCGCCCGGATAGATGTACATGTGGTACACCCGCCCGCCGCTTAGCTGCTCGAAGAGGTCCAGGATGAAGTCCCGCTCGGCGATGGCCCACTGGGGGACGACCTCGTGGCCGATCGACCCCGCCTGACCGGAGAGCCACAGCAGATGGGCCTGCAGTCGTGCCATCTCGAGGACCAGCACCCGGATGTATTGGGCCCGCTCGCTGATCTCGAGTCCGGCCAGCTCCTCGACCCCGCGGGCGAAGTTCTCCTCGTTGGGATCCGGTTCGGGGACGCAGATACGGCAGACGATCGGGAAGGACTGGATGACCGTGCGCCGTTCGATGAGCTTCTCGAACCCGCGGTGCAGATAGCCCACATGGCTCGTGGCCCGGACGATGGTCTCGCCGTCCAGGTCCAACTCCATGCTCATGTTCCCGGTGATTCCGGGATGCTGCGGCCCCTGGAAGATCTTGATGGTGTCGTTCGCCATCTCACCCATCGGTGGTGCCCTCGGTGCTGGAGGATCCGTCGGTCTTGGAGCCTTCGGCTTGCTGCTTGGCCTTGGCCGCCTTCTTCTCGGCCTTGCGCTTGCGGATCTCTTCCCGCACGTCCTTGGCATCTTCCCGGCCCGTGCGCATCTCGAAGGTCTCGTTCACGAATTGGAGGGTGTCGAACTCACGTCGCATGGGGGGCGTATGCGCCCACCCCTCGAGCATGAAGTCCCCCAGGCTGGGGTGGTCGTGGATGGGGATACCGAACATCTCGTTCAACTCCCGTTCCAGCACCTCCGCCTGGGGCCACAGGCCCATACAGGTCTCGATGCCTTCGCCTTCACGATCGATATGGGTCTGTACGTTTACGATGCGCCGTCGCGGGGTGTCCTCCAGGAGATAGCCCAGACGGAAGACCCCCTCCTCCTGCCAGTCGGTGCAGGTGATCGTCATCAAGGCCGTGAAATCGTGACCCTGTTTGAGCTGGCCGAGCAGGGAGAACAGCTGCGCCTTCGGGACCCTCAGGAAGGACAGGTTGAAACGGGGTTGGTCTGAGTCGAGGATCTCGAAGCCGGCGAGCTGAGGCAGTAGGGTGTCGAGCATCACGCCCCGGCCTCGAGCGGTGACGGGTTGGTGTACGCCGGGGGCATGTTCTCACCCAGGGCCTTATGCTGGTTGGCCCGATACCACTCGAAGTGTTCGCGATAGGTCTCGGCGCCGCTCGCCCGGCCTTCGGCGATCTTTTGCTGGAGGGCCTTGAAGCCCTCGATCAATGCCTCCGGCCGGGGCATGCACCCGTTGATATACATGTCGACCGGGATATAGCGATCCACCTGCTTGACGGTATTGTACGAGTCCCAATACATCCCGCCGTTGATCGTGCAGCTACCGAGGGCAACCACATACTTGGGCGACTGCATCTGCTCGTAGCTGCGGATGACTCGCTTCAGGGTCTTGAGTGAGAGATAGCCGCTGATCACCAGGACATCCGCCTGGCGCGGCGTGGCGGCGTTAACGATACCGAAACGCTCGGCATCGTAGCGACTGGTCATGAGCGGTCGCATCTCGATTGCCCCGCAACCGGTTCCGTAAGCCAGCACGAACAGGCTCTTTTGACGGAACCAGTCGATTAGCCGGCGGATGATGTTCTCCTCGTTG
Source organism: uncultured Ectothiorhodospiraceae bacterium (assembly GCA_964346755.1). Classification (GTDB taxonomy): domain Bacteria; phylum Pseudomonadota; class Gammaproteobacteria; order CAYFWJ01; family CAYFWJ01; genus CAYFWJ01. The sequence goes on along the minus strand of CAYFWJ010000089.1, from coordinate 7,579 downwards.
CGCTCGCCGTGCAGCGCCGGATCCGGCCCATCCGGATCGAGGCTCGGCATCTCACACTGAAATCCTTCACAGCCGGTTTTGTGGTACATCACACACCTCCGTTCATAGACCGGGCGATTGGAAATGCCCGGTGTTGCGCCGCGACATGATTTGACCTTGGACAAGGTATCGGCGCGCTTGATCGGGTCTCAGCAGGCCGTACTATAACCAAACGGTGGCGATGACGCCCAGGATGCCGATCCCCAGGGGCACCCGCCAGAAGAAGTCCACCGCTTGCTCCGTCTTGAGCCGTGGGAAGACCTGACCGATCAGGGCGATAATCACGAACAGGATGAAGGCCTTGATCAGTAGCTCCAGGAGGTTGGTTGCCCCCCCCATGAAGAGGTTCACCATCAACACCAGCTTGGCGACAGTCAGGATCATCGCCTGACTCATCAAGGCCGCCAGGATCCGTCCGCCGAACTCCACCCGCGGTCCGCTGTAGACCTCCTGGGGGGCACCGACCACGTCGAAGGGGGCGGTGTTCATGCTCCCGGCTAAGGGCAAGAGCACGACCGCAAAGGCGATCGGGTTGGTCACCAGGGTCCATTGGGCCAGGCCCTCCTGGGCAGCCATGATCCCGTGCACCGAGACGGTACCATGCTGCCACATGACCAGGGCCAACCCCAGGAAGAACGGTACCTCCAGGCCCATTAGCCGGGTCAGGCCCCGGGTCACCCCCATGACGCCGTAGGGATTGCCGCTGGAGCCGACCGCCAGCGCATTGCCCAGCGGCCCGACCACCATGAGATACATGATCAGGATCAGGTTGCCGTGCTGGGAGAAGCCCTGTAGATAGCGGCTGTCCTCGAGGAAGGGGATGAATAAGAGGGTTGTGATCGCCCCGGCCACGATGATCATCGGCCCGAAGAAGAACATGGGACCGTGCGTGATCGTCTCCGACTTGAACAGGAACTTCATGTTGTCAAAGAAGCTCTGCCAGATCGTCGGACCCCAACGCTTCTGGATCCGGGCGGATAGTTGCCGGTAGAACCCGAAGAACAGGAATCCGAGTACGTAACTTATGGCGATCATGGCCGGGATATCGACCAGATAATGCATCACGGGCCTCCGATCAGCAGCGGTGCCGTCAGGATCAGGGCAAAGACCACGACCGCAGTCAGCATCCAGGCCTGGGGATTATTCGAATAGGCCCCGGCGATGACCCCGGAACTCGCCTGCATCTGCCGGGCCAGCCCACGGTAGAAGCCCGTCGCCGAGTGGCCGAGGATCCAGGCGATGGCGGGGATGCGCTGCAACTCCCGTCCCATACCGCCGGCGTAGTGGAGGGGCGTCTCCTCGGTCGGTACCTCCCCGGCGTAACTCAGATCGTAGGGGCTCGTGGTCCGGCGCATGTTGCCCCGGATGATAAAGAACAACCCGGTCACGATGGCGAATGCCCCGCCGAAGACAGCCATCAAGACCCCACCGTTGTAATGGCCGAGGGGGGTAACGACGGCCCCCCACGACGCGCCGCCGATCGGGGGTAGCCCCAGGCCCTGCAAGGCCGGATCGAGCAACTGGCTGATCGCGAGGCCCGGGACCATCCCCAGGACGACCAGGGCGATCATCAGCAACACTTGCGGAATCAGCAGCGTGAGCGGCGCCTCCCGGGCCTCGCGCAGGGCCGGGCTATGGGCATGACCCAGAAACGGCGCGTAGATGAGCTTGTAGCAATAGAGGAAGGCCGCGGTGCTGGCCAGGATCATGCCCGCGAACAGGAGCAGCCACTGGGCTTCGAGCAAGGCGACGAAGACGAGGTATTTGGAGGCGAATCCGGGCAGCGGCGGCATCCCGGCGAGGCCGATGATACCGATGAGCACACTGAAGAATGTGACCGGCATGCGGTAGATCAGCCCGCCCAGGTCCGTGAACCGCCGAACCCCCACCTGCTGCACGATCCCCGCGACGGCGAGTAGGAGCAGCAGCTTCACCAGGGTGTGCACCAACGAGTGGAAGAGGGCACCGCCGAGTGCGAGTGCGCTGCCCACCCCGATGGCGGTGACGACGTACCCCACCTGGGCGATCGAAGAGTAGGCGAGGAGGCGTTTGATGTCCTCCTGGGCGATCGCCTTAAAGGTGGCCAGTAGCGAGGTGATCACCCCGAACCAGGCCAGGGCATAGCCCGCCGCCGGGCCATCCAGCCAGGCCCCCCCCAGGGCGTCCCATACCGTAGGGAAGGGGGCCAGGACCAGCAGTAGCCCGTACACGCCGAGCTTCGACATCAGCCCGGAGAGGAAGGCCGTGAACACATCCGTGGCCTGGTCGTAGCTCCCGGGCACCCAGAAGTGCAGGGGGACGGCCCCCACCTTGATCAGGAAGGCGACGACGAACAGCCCCACGGCCGCTCCGCGGCTTGTGCCCTCCAGCGCGGTCAGTGGCTCGATCGCAAAGCTCCCCGTTCCGAAGTACACGACCAGGATGGCGGCGAGCAGTAGGAAGGCGGAGGCCAGGTTGAACAGGATGTAGGCCTGCGCCGTCTCCAGATCCAGCCGCCCGGAGCGCAGCAGCAGGAGGTAGCTGGCCCAGGTCGCGATCTCCCAACCGATGAACAATCCGATGAAATCCTGGGCCAGCATGACGCCGGTCATCCCGACGAGGAGCAGGAGGTACAGCAGATAGCCACCGAGTCCCCGATCGTGCCGCAACCAGGCGACGGCAACCAACGGGGCGCCGACGGCCAGAAGCACTAGGAAAAAGGCCCCGAGGGGTTCCAGGGCGAATTCGAGGCTCATCCCCTGAACCAGCGACCAGGAGATCGTCCCATCCCATAGCCCCAGGATCAGGGCGGGGAAAAACGTCAGGAGGACAAAGAGCCACGGGCTCACGCGGGTCATGGCCGTTCTCCCAGTACGGATTCCAGATAGGTGGCCCGATCCAGGAAGGCCTCGGCGCCGCCGACGACCGTCTCTTCGAGTAATCCCGGGGCCAGCCCCAGGGTCACGATCGCTGCCGCCAGGAGAAACAGCGGTGCGTAGGCTGCGCCTCGCGCCTCGCCGACGGACCCCACGGCGGTCCCGCCCACCGGGCTGCCTGTGTCGCTCGCGTATAACCCTTGGATCCAGCGAAAATAATACCCAGCCTCAAGGAGGCTTGCGACCAGGATCAGGGCGATGGGCCAGAACACCCCCGCTGCGGCGAAGCCCTGCAGGATCCACAGTTTGCTGATGAAGCTACCCGTGGGCGGCAGCCCGATCACCGCAATAACCCCGAGCACGAACAGCCCCGCAGCCCACGGGAGGCGCTGGCTCAGCCCCTGAAGCGCCGCGCGGCTGAGCCGACCCGCCGTCTGCCACGCCATGAGGGCCACCACCGAGAACAGCAGCAGTTTCACCAGGGTGTGGTTGATCACGTGGAAGAAGGCACCGGCGGTGACCATGGCATCACCGAAGCCAAGGGCCAGGGCGATTAGCCCGATCTGGCCCAAGGACGAATAGGCCAAGGCGCGGCGGAGATCCGACTGCTTGAGGGCGACCCACTCCGCGGCCACGAACGTCGCGCCGCCGATGGCCATTAGCCAACCGCGCAGGAGCTCGGGCTCCGCGACGAACAGAATGGCCAGGTGGAAGAGTACGAACACGAAGGCCTTGACCACCACGCCCGAGAACAAGGCCGTAATCGCCGGGTCCGTGCCGCGATAGATATCCGGTACCCAGAAGTTGAAGGGCAGGAGCTCGGCCTTGATCCCCAAGCCGATCAGTACGAGTACGCCGATCAACCATTGCATGGACGGGGCAAGGCTCGGAAAGCCGGTGGCCAAGGCGGCCATGTTCAGGCTGCCGAGTTGGGCGTAGAGCAGCACCGTCCCGAACAGGAAGAAGATCCCCGCGAACGCCCCGATCAGCAGATACTTGAGTCCAGCCTCCAGGGCCTGGGCATCGCGCCGCAAGGCGGCCAACCCATAGGCGCTGAGCCCGGCGATCTCCAGGAAGACGTAGAGGTTGAATAGATCGCCCGTGAGGACGATGCCGTTGCAGCCAGCGATCAACAGGAGGATCAAGACAAAGGCCGACCGGCCCCGAAGATGTTCGGGCGGACGGCTCAGGGCCAGGAAGGTGGCGACCAGGGTCCCGGCCACGGCGAACAGGGTTACCCAGACCCAGGAGGCCATGTCCAGATGGAGATGGATGCCGAGGGGTGGGGCGACGACCAGGGTCTCCAGCCACGGCCCCGTTTGGATCGGCCCCAGCACGGCCAGCGCAATACCCACCAGCGCCAGGTGACCGGCGATGAGCATCGGTTGGAGGAGGCCCCAGCGAGCCCAGATCGGGGACAAGAAGGCCAGCAACAGCGGTAGGCCGATGAACCAGACCGGGGTGAACGCCAGCGTCACGCCGTCTCGTCCTTACCGTCCTGCAGAGCGGTCATGGCGGTGATATCGGATTGCCCCGTCAAACGGTGATACTGAACCGCCAGGCTGATCCCAAGGGCCAGGACCGCCAGTCCGATGACGATTGCCGTCAGGGTCAGGGCGTGGGGCACGGGATCGGCCATGCCGCTGAATTGGGTCAGCCCGTCGGAGAGGATGGGGGCCGTCTCGCCAGGCGTCGTCGATAGGGCGACAAACAACAGATACACGGCGAGGTCCATGAGTGCGATGCCGATGAAGAGCTTGAGCAGATGCCGCTTGGCGAGCACGGCGTATAGCCCGATCCCAAAGAGTGTCAGGCTGCCAACCGTGTAGATCCAGGTGACGACCTCCGGTCGTTCGAGTAGGGAGAGCATCAGGAGGCCTCCTCGGAGTCATCCGTGTAGGCCAACATGGACTGGAACAGCCCACCGACCTCGGTGCCGACCTTGATGCCGATGAGGATCGAGATGAGCGGGATCACGCCTGCGCTGATCAGCTGACCCATGGCCCCGGTGGGATGGGGCAGGAAGTTCCCCAGGAAGGTGCCCGTGGCCACCACGAACAACCCCAGGAAACCGAACACCACGAATCCCCCACCGGAGAAGGCCTCGAGCCGCGCCAGCCAGGGATGGGGTAATTGAAAGCTCGGTTCGGCCAACATGCGCAAGAAGAAGGCGGTGGCGATGATCACACCCCCTTGAAACCCGCCGCCGGGGGTGAGATGGCCGTGCAAGACGATGTACACCCCGAACAATAGGATCAGGGGGAACAGCAACCGGATACCGGTGACCATCATCTCGTTCGGTGCCTTACCCGCGGCGGTTTGCCGTGGCGTCCCCGCGAACAGGAAGCCGATACCGGTGGCCGCGAGGAAAAGCACCGTTATCTCGCCTAGGGTATCGAAGCCCCGGAAACTCACGACGACCGTGGTCACCGCGTTGGCCGCCCCAGCCTCGGCGCTTTGTTCCAGCAAGCCATCGCCGGCCCGCAGGGCCGGGCTATCGGTTACGTGGGGCAGGAGCGTCCCGAGGAGCAATGCGACGACCCAGCCGAGCAGCAGGACGAGCAACAGGGTCTTGCCGCGGATGCGTTGGCGGAGTGGTTTCATCGCTCCTCCCGATCCGCCCGATCGACTCGACCGAATTGACGAACGCCCATGAGCAGCACGAAGCTGCCCGCCGCCACGCCGATGGTCGCCTCGGTCAGGGCCACGTCCGGGGCCTGCAGAAGGAAAAACTGCCCCACGGCTCCGAGGCTGACAAGCGACAACCCGACAACGGCCTGCAGGAGATCCTCCTGTTGAACGGCCATCCAGGCCCCGCCGATCATCCCGATAAAGAGTACGATTGCGATCAGTCCGGTCATGAGCCCTCCGACTCGCGCGCCTCGCCCTCGGCGTAGGCGTCGCAGGCCAGCTCGCCCGTCGGCGTGCCACTTCGGTAGGCGGCCCGCGCCAATACCGAGGCGCTCAACGGATTGGTCAGCAGGGTCAACACCGCCAGAAGGACGAACTTCGGTGCCCAGGCCGGCGCGAGAAAGGCGGCCCCGAGCAGTGTCAGCAAGGCCCCTAGGGTCGTCGCCTTGGTCCCGGCATGCATGCGCGTAAAGAAATCCGGCATGCGCACCAGGCCCAGACCACTGATCCAGAAGAAGACGAGACCCGCTCCGATCAACGTATGCCCGATCAGCTCCACTCAGACCCCCTTCTCCAGAAACCGCCCGAACAGGACCACCCCGGCGAACCCGACCAGCGCGAACACGAAGGCTACATCGAGGTAGATACTCCGCTCGTAGAACAGCGCTAGCAGACCCAGCAGCGGGATGGCGAGGATCGTCAGCGCATCCAGGGCGAGGATGCGATTGGCCGCATCCGGCCCGCGAAAGAAGCGCCATAGGATGAGCCCGATGGGTGGCAGTAGGAGAATGAGCAACAGGGTGAGCACGGTGAGCCATCCGTTGATGAATGCTGCGGCATTATACGGGCATAACCCGACGGGCTCTAGGGGCGAGGCCGGAGTCGCCGCTCGGTCTCGCGCGTCGAGCCCGAGTCCCGGGGCGCCCATGAACTCCTCGACTCGGTGTGCCCCGAGGCGTCTGTTTGCCAACGAACCCGTCGTCGTCGCGACCCGATTCGCTGATCTTGATCAAGGCCGGACGTCAGGCCAAGCCACTGGCTGCGCAGCGGCCGGCGAGCCCGTCGACGTCGGCCATTGGGGCGTCGACGGGTTGATCGGCACGTTGGCTTGTCGCCGACCGGGCCGAACGCATCCAGGCTCGGTTCAACGGTGCCCCCAACTGACCGGCGCTTCGAGATCGGGGGAGGGAATCGGATTGCACCCCGACGACGCACAGGGGAGAGGTGAGCCGAGACGCGAGGGCTCGACTGCCAACAAGGGGGGCTTGAGGGGCGGGCGTGCGACGGAATGAATCCGCATGAAGGATCTGCTGAGCGCCGAGTCAGTTAAGGTCGGGCGCACGGTTCAGGCAATGGCGGAATGGCCTCTCCGAATCGTCCGAACACCAGGCCATAGCCAACGGTTTGGATCCGGACAAGCCGCCATTGGATTCTTGCCGTTCCAACCTCGATTAGCCGACACACCTTGAATGCGATTCACTCAAGCACTTGGACCGATCGTGGCTGACGCGGGTGCCAATCCAAGTCATGGCCCCGTGGCAAGAGCTTTTGAAATCAACCATCTCGGTCGGATCCCAGCGACTTTTGCAAGCCAATCAGCAAGGCGCATGGAGCTGTGTTCTGCCTTTCCCCGGTCGCGACGCGGGAATCGCGGGAAGGCCCTTTCTACCGAGCCTTCCGCATCTCATCCGTCGCGGCCGCTCGTGTGGCAGTGATCGGATGGCCGCATGATGCCGATATCGATGAGATCTCATTCATTTTTGATCGACGAACCGATGGTTGCGACGAGGCAGCGGCGGGGGTTTCGGGCGATTCGACGGGGAAGGACGAGCCGATGCGGTTTGGCGGCGCTGGCTTTGAGCGGTGACTCGATCAGGAGCCGGCGGTGCCAAGGTCTGTCGATCTGAACGGGACTCTCGTCGTGTTTGGTTTCGAACGAAAAGGGTATCAGCGGCGCGCAAGGCCCGGGTCCGACCTATAGCGGGTGTCTGGGATCCCCCTCAGGTTCGGCCGCGGCCTCCCTAGGGCGTGTTGACGTTTCACATTGGGAGCCA
>CAYFWJ010000088.1:0-11661 GCA_964346755.1 uncultured Ectothiorhodospiraceae bacterium | reverse complement strand
GTTGGCGATGAGCTTGAGGCGGTCGAACTGCGTGCGACAATCCCAGCCGATCCAGCGCTCGCGCACGCCGCACTTGAGCGCGGCGGCCGACAGGCCGATCGGGGCCAGCCACCGCCCGCGCCAGGTGGCGACATACCACAGCGTCTCGCCGATCCCCGACAGGGCGCTGAGGTCGTGATGCGCCGCCATCTGGGCCTGATAGCCCGAGCGTTCGTCATGCTCGACCGGGCGCATGACGATCTCGGACAAAACGGGCGCAGACTCTGGAGCGGGCGCTGTCATGGGCCTTTTGTACCAGCGCGCGCCGGAGGTCCAGGCTCAAGGCTTAAAGCACTGAATCGCGTCGCCTGATGGGCGAGGACAAATCGGCCCTGGGGGCCTCCTCGCCCGCCTCCGCTCCCGCATGCGAAGGCATGTCGGATTTCGGCGCGGTCGATCCTCTGGCACACTCCGTTCCGATCGGGCGCGATCGGTTTGAGTCCATCGGCAAGGGCAACCGATACCGTGACGTTAAGCCCCTGGAAGTCAGCCATGCCCGCGACGGCGAATCCCTTTCGCACGTTGGACCCGTGGCGTCCACCGACGCCGAGATGATAACGGCCGATGAAGTCCATACACGTCCTGGGAAGCCGTCAGTATGGCGGCGCCGACAAATTCTATGTGCGCCTCGTCGAGGCGCTGAATCAGGCCGGGCACGAGGCGGTCGCCGTGAATCGGCCAGGGAGCCCCGTCGCCCAGGCCCTGCAGGGGCGTGGCGTTCGGCAATACCACGTGCCGCTGGCCAACAACTGGGATATCGGGAGCCGGATGCAACTCGCTGGGATCCTACGCCAGGAGCGCCCGAGTGTCGTGCAGACCTACATGGGCCGGGCGACGCGCTTGACCCGAGTCCCCCGAGCCCTGGGTACACCCCACATCGCTCGCCTCGGTGGCTATTACAAGCTCAAGGGGTACTACGAACACTGCGATGCCTGGATCGGCAACACCCACGGCATCCGTGAGTACCTGAGGCAGGGCGGGTTCCCGGCGGATCGAACGTTCTGGATCGGCAATTTCGTCCCCGAACCCCGCGTCCCCTCCGCCTGGGAACAACAGGCCCTTCGGCGCCGATACCGGATACCGGATGGAGCCCAGGTGGTTATGTCGCTGGGCCGTTTCATCGAGAAGAAGGGGTTTGTCGACCTCCTCGAGGCGCTCGCGCGCTTACCGGCGACCCGTGACGGACGACCGATCCATCTCCTCTTGGTCGGCGACGGTCGATTGGGCCCGGAACTCCACGAGCGGGCCGACGCGCTGGGTCTGGCAGGACGAGTCCATTGGCCGGGATGGCAAAATGAGCCGGATCTGTTTTTCGGCAGCTGCGATCTCTTCGTCTGCCCGTCCCGGCACGAACCCCTTGGCAACGTCGTGCTCGAGGCTTGGAATCATGCGTTGCCGGTGATCAGCACCGATTCGGACGGCCCGCGGGAGCTAATTATCCACGGGGAAACCGGCTGGTTGTGTCCGGTGGGACAACCGTCGACACTCGCGGAACGCATCCAGAGCGTGCTGCAGATGGACCCCATCACGCGTGCGGCGGTCGGGCTCGCCGGGCGTCAAGCCCTCCAGGCCGCCCACGGGCGTGAGGCGGTGGTGCAGCGCTATCACGAGCTCTACGAGCACATGATCCATCGAGCCCGGCGTCGCCCATGAGAATCCTCGTCATTCGGCTCTCGGCCATCGGCGACATCGTCATGGCCTCGGGGCTGATTCCCGCCTTGAGCCGTCGCTGGCCCGAGGCGCAAATCAGCTGGCTGGCCGAGCCCGCGGGGGCCAGCCTGTTGCAGGCGAATCCTCGGTTGCACGAGGTCATCGTCTGGCCCCGGGACGAGTGGCGCCAACTCCGCGCCGCGGGTCGCTACCGCGCACTCGCCGCCTCGCTCCGTCGCTTCACCCGGACACTCCGGTCGCGCGACTTCGACTTGGTGCTGGATATCCAGGGCCTTTTGAAAAGCGGCGTTTGGGGTTGGGTTTCCCAGGCCCCGCGACGCATCGGGCTCGGCTCCCGCGAGGGCAGCGGCCGATTGATGACGGAGGTGGTGGACCGCCCGAGGGAAGATCCGCGGATCGGCTCGGAGTACCGCCGGTTAATGGAATACCTCGGCGTTTCGGCGGATCGTTTGCCCATGGACATCGCCCTCACCGAGGCGGACGATCGGGCCGCCCGGAACGCCCTCAGGGGGCAGGGCGTTGCAGGGGGCTACGCGGTGCTCTGTCCGTTCACGACCCGCCCCCAGAAACATTGGTTCGATTCACGCTGGCAGGCACTCGCCGCGGCGTTGTCCGAGCGCCTCGGCCTCACCCCCGTCATCCTCGGTGGGCCGGGCGACCGTCAACACGCCTCGGACCTCGCCGCTGGGATCGCCTCCCCGTGTGCCGATCTTGCGGGACAACTCGCGTTGCGCGAGACCGCGGCCGTCATCCAGGGAGCCCGGGCACTGATCGGCGTGGACACGGGACTCACCCACCTGGGCACCGCGGCCGGGATCCCGACCGTGGCGCTGTTCGGCTCGACCTGTCCCTACCGGGAGACGGATAGCCACCTCACCCGCGTCCTCTACGAGCCCTTGTGGTGTTCCCCCTGTCGCCGTCGACCGATCTGCCACGGCGCGTATAGCTGTATGCGCCTGCACCACGGCCCCCACGTGTTGGAGACGGTGCAGGCCTTGATGGCGGCGACGGCCTAACCCGTTGGCTCATTCAAAGCGAAATGGCCCCGCCGACCCCAGGCGCCCGCGAGGCCAGCCCACGCGATATCAACCCGAGGGGGATAAGAACACCGGCAAACCGGCCCAAACCGGCCGTCCTGGACGGGGGCATCACGGCATAAGCCCGATCACGGCGCCGGTCATGCAGGTGGTCAGAAACCCGGCCAAGACGGCCCGCAGCCCGAGGGCGGCGATCTCACCACGGCGTTCCGGAACAAGCGTACCCAGCCCGCCGATCAGGATCCCGAGGCTGCCGAGGTTGGCGAATCCGCACAGGGCATAGGTGAGGATACGCTCGGATCCCGCGCTCAGGGTCGCCTCCGGCAGGGCCACGAGCTGCAGGTAGGCGAGGAATTCGTTTAGGATCAACTTGGTTCCCAGCAACCCCCCGGCGGGCACAGCCTCTTCCCAAGGGATGCCCATCAGCCATGCCACCGGCGCCAGCAACCCCCCCAGGATACGCTCCAGCGTGAGGGCCTCACCCGCGATCTCGGGCAACAGCCCCAGCAGGCTATTCACGAGGTGGACGAGGGCGACAAAGACGATGAGTAGGGCGATGATATTGATGACGAGCTGGACACCCTCGAGGGTCCCACGGGTGACCGCATCGAGGGTGCCGTGGCTCGGGGGGCGATCGAGGGTGTCCCCATGGGTCGGCGTCTCGGTCTCCGGGACCATGAGTTCGGCGATGGCTAGCCCAGCCGGGGCACTGATCAGCGAGGCGATCAACAGATGGCCCAGGGCGTCGTCCACGACCGCTGCGATGGTGCTCGCATAGATGACCAACACGGTGCCCGCGATGGTTGCCATACCAACGGTCATGACGGCGAACAGCTCACTTCGGGTCAGTCGCTGGAGGTAAGGCCGGATTAACAGCGGCGCCTCGGTCATGCCGACGAAGATATTCGCGGCGGTCGCGATCCCCAGGGCCCCGCCGATCCCCAGAGTCCGCTGCAAGGCCCAGGAGGCGGCGCGCACCACCCGCGGCACGACCCCCCAGTGGAACAGCACCGCCGAGAGGGCACTGACGACGAGTAGCAGCGGTAGGGCCCGAAAGGCGAGGATGTAGCGATGCTCCGGTCGGGTCACCTCGAAGGGTGGCGTCTCGCCCCCAAGATACCCGAAGACAAGCGTGGTGCCGGCCTCCGTCGCCTCCTGGAGGGCCAGCACCCCCTGGTTCAAGCCCCCAAAGACCGCCTGCATCACCGGGAGGTAGAGCAAGGCCGCCGCCAGGAAGACTTGAAGCAGGAGCCCGAGCCCGACGAGGCGCCAGCGGACGCGGTTACGATGCTCACCGAGGCCCCAGGCGAGGAGCGGAAAGACGACGAGTCCCAACAGGGCGTGCCAATGCATACGACGGTCCCGATCATGGGTGGGTCGTTCGTATTGTGCCAGAACAGGGTACCGTCGCCCGTCGGTTGGGCTGCGATTCAATCAATGGGGGGTCGGCCCATCGCGGCCACCGCGACGTATGATGCGAGGCGCGTGTGCGGGGCGACCTCCAACCCGAGGCGCGACTCCCTTCCCACCGTGAACCGTCGCCGCCGACGACATCAGGACCGCACCACACCATCGCGCGCGGTGGACGAGGGTCCGCCCTGGAGCCCACGACCGGAGAACCAACCGCCACCACCCCGCCGGCAGGATGCCCCGGAGTGCCCTCAAACCGATTTTCGGGGGCGCGTCGTGGCCGATGGACGGCTCACCCGGAACGACGTGTGACGCCGCTCATCCGCCCCGACTCGGCCGAATCGACCCTCATCGCGGTTGCGTTCCAGCAGGGATTTCAACCCCTGCTGGCGATCGGCCTACGGCCTGCTCGCCAACGGGTTGCCTCCGCCAACCAGCCGGTCGACCCCATCGGCACACTCCGTTGAGGCATCCCAGAACCGCTCGAATCGGACGCGCGCGGCCTATCCGAACAGGCCGCCGACGGCCAGGCTATCTCGATGCCGAATCCCGCACCCGCCCGTCCAAGCCATCCCCAGCCTCGGCCCGGAACGGCGCGGGGGGCGCGAGGGTGATCGGCTCCGTGCCCAACCACTGCGCCATCCGAGTCCCGAAATCCGGGTGGCAGGTGAAGAGGATGATCTGGCGATCGCCGGCCATACGCGCCAGCCCCTGCAGCCCGGCCGCCTGCCGTTCCCCGTCCCAATGGACGAAAAGCTCGTCGAGGATAAGCGGTAGCCGCTCGTGGCCCGCATCCAGGTGATCGGCGACCGCCAGGCGAAGGGCCAAGAAGACCTGGTCCCGGGTGCCCCGGGACAGGCCTCGGGCCCCGACGGCCACCTCGTGTAATACCCCATCGCCATCGCGGACCTGCAAGGCGTGCTGGCGTGCATTGGCCTCCTCCAAGAAGAGCTGGGTGTAGCGCCCGCCGGTGACCTCGGCGAGGTAGTTGCTTGCCCGTCGCACGATATCCGGTTGATGGGCCTCGCGAAACCGCCGGTCCGCCTCGCGGATGAGCCGCTCGGCGAGGCGCAGCCGATCGTGCGCCCGAGCGGCGGCGCTCATCTGCTCGTCGAGTTCTTCGATATGCCCCTGAATCAGGCCCACATCCTGGATCCGGCGCCCGGCCTCCAGGTCGCGATCGATCCGCGCTAGGTGTTCCCGTCGCTCACTGACCGCTTCCCCGAGCCGTTCCTGCCGTTCCCGCGCCGTCTCCAACGCCGCGCCATCCAGGATGTCCTCCCCGGCCTCGGCGACGCGGGCTCGGGGGTCCGGGACCTCCGGATAGCGTTCATAGAGGTTGGCCCAGCCGGTCTCCCAACGTTGCAGCTCGTCGACCCGATCCGCGGCGAGGGCAACCTGCTCCGCGAAGGGGCGATCCGACTCAGGGGTCGCCGCCCGAATGCGTTCCGCGAAACGCGACTCCGCCGCCTCGTGTTGGCCGAGCTTCTGGGCGAATTCAGCGCAGGACGCCCGCCGCTCGGCCATCGCCGAGCTCGCCGTGTCGGCCGCCTGGACCCGATCCCGCGCCGCCTGACGGTGCGCCTCCAGCTGCTCGGCGGCCGCCGTCGCGCGGCTTGGATCGTCGGGGACGACCGCCCCGTGTCGGGCCAAGACGGCCCGAAGCCATTGCCAACGCTCCGCTACGGTCCGTTCCTGGGTGTCTCGGCTCGCTTGGGCCGTGCGATACCGCTGCCAGGCGCCTCGCAAGGCCTCGAGGCGGGTCGCGAGGTCCGGCTCCGGGGCATGGCGCGCCTTGGCGGGCAAGGGCAACTCGCCCAACTGGGCCTGCAACCCAGCGAGCACCGACGCGCGGCGCTCCTCCGCCGCCTGCAACTGGGTGTTCAGAGGGACCAGACGGGCGGCGTGGTCCTGCGCCGCCTGAGCCGCCAGTCGGCCGGCGTAGTGATTCCAGAGGAACACCCCGAGCCCGACGATCGCCGCCACGATCGCGCCGATGACGAGCGGGGTCCAGGCCAGGGCCCCGACGAGACACGCGGCGGCGACCGCCGCCGGGATCAGCCAATCCCGCTGGCCCAGCCGCGGCGGTGCCCAAGCCGGGCGTTCCGCCTCGATGGCCCGGCGCGCGCCCTCCGCCTCGGCCGCAGCCTCGACCGCGGCCCCGATCCGATCGCGCAGGTCCGCCGGGGTGATCGCCTCCAACCCCGGCCCCCAGGCATCCGACCACGGCGAGGCCAGCACGGCCTCCGCTTGCTCCTCGAGCTCGGTCCGTGTCTGGTTGACCGTCGCCTCGGCACGGCTCCGGGCCGCGGCGGCCTCCTCAAGCTTGGCCGCCGCGGCCGTCACCTGAGCCGCCTCGGGATCCGAGGCCAGGGCTCGATCCGCCGGGCTCGCCTGAGCCGCCCGGACCGCTTCGGCGGCGATGGCCTGGGCATGGGCCTCCACCTGACCCTCGAGGGCCTCGGCCTGGGCCTGCAGATCCTGCCAATCGCGCTGCGGGGCCTCGCCGAGCCGACGGATCGCCGGGTGATCCGTGAATCCGGCGATCTGGCGATCCAGGTGGGCGATATCGCGGCGGAGTTGCCGCACCTCGTCGCTGCGTTGGACGCGGTCCTTGAGGGCACTCCATTCCGCGGTCTCGGCCTCAAGCTGCGCGGCGACCTGGGCCCGCTCCGCCTGTTGGTCGCGCAGGGTCTGTTGCCGATCCAGGGCTTCTTTGAGCACGGTCCGTTGTCTGGCGCGTTCCTTCTTCAGGAGTCTATGGCGCGGTTGACCTCGCTGGTCCGGCCGCCAAAGCTGCTTGGCAGCACCATCCAGTTCCTCGGCCACCTCCCGCACGGGCCGTTGCCAGGTATTGCCGAGCTCGCCGAGCAGCCGTTCCTCGAGGCGGGTGAAGGCCTTGTCGTCCAGGCCCTGCATGTCTTCGATCGCCAGGGCATAGAGGGCGTGATAGAGACGGCGATCCACGTGATCGGCGCCCGGGACGGGGCCGTTGCCGAGTCGCGTCGACCGGCCTCCCACCTCCCAGCGGCCATCGGGGTTGGTGCGGAGCTGGCGGCGGACCCGGGCCTGACCCCCGTCGTCCAGCTGGAGCTCGGCGCTGACCCCCGTCTGGCGCTGGCTCCACGGGACGTAAGGGAATTGTGCCTCGTTGGCCGGCTCGAACCCGTAGAGGGCCGTAACCAGGGCATTGAACACCGTTGTCTTGCCCGCCTCGTTTGGTCCGACGATCACCGCCGGACCCGACGGCAGGGCGAGCTGGCGATCGATGAGGGCCCCAAAGGCCTCCAGGGTCAGGGTCTGAATCCTCATTCGGCCTCCCCCGGGCGGACCAGGCGGCGGATCAGCTCCGGTTCCAGCTCCCCCAGCAGCGAGCGCATGTAGTCCCGCCGTGCTGCTGGTTCCTCCGGCGCCTCCGGGCCGAGCGTGGCCGGGACGAGGCGATCGAGGAGGGCCGCGTCGTGTTCAGCCTGTTCCAATAGCTCCAGCGCGGTCGCCAGAGGGGATGGGCCGGTGCGCAGGCGGTCCCGATCCACCGGGCGGTAAACGCCGCGATCAACCAACGATACCTCGAGGGCGTCGAGTCGCTCCGCGAGCTGTTGCTCCAGCTCGTCGCGATTGGTCGCCTCGCGAAGCTCGGCGGCGAGGGGATGCGGCCCGGACAACTCGAAGCGAACGGCCCGTTGCGCCGTCTCCGGCTCGGGTACCCGGCTGGCCAAATCCGCCACCAGGGCGTCCAGGCTCGCCCCCCCGGGATCCGTCACCCATAGGGTCTGCCAGATCAGTGGTGCCAGGGGCACAAACGTCACCTCGACGTGGCCATCGGGGTGGATCTCCACCCAATTGCCGCCTTTCGGGCCCGGCTCCCGCGGATGGCGTCCCTGCAGGTTGCCGGGATACCACACCTCCGGATCGGTGCGCACCTGCTGGCGGTGATGGATGTGCCCCAGGGCCCAGTAGTGATAGCCCGGCCGGTCGAAATCCGCCACGGCGCTTGGGGCATAGCGGGCGTGGTTCTCGGCGCTGGTCGCGCCCGTCACCTGGGTATGGAGGAGACCGACGGTGGGGCGGTCCCCCGACTGGGGGGGGAAGCCCGCAGCCAGATTGCGGTCCTCGCGGGGTTTGGCATGACCCGCCGCCACGACACGCCCGACGGGTGCGCCGTCGGGGCCGGGGACATCGACCTCGATCGGCTTGGCCCCGTGCGCCACGTGCACATTAGTCGGCCACTCCAAGGCCCGAGTGCGGTGGCGCGCACCTCCGGGGTCGTGGTTGCCGGTGCATGTAACCACCGTGATCCCCGCCCCCCCAAGCCGTGCGCAGCCCTCGAGCAGGAAGCGTTCCGTGGCGAAGGTCAGCACCTCCCCATCGAAGACGTCCCCGGCCAACAGCACCACATCCGCCTCCCGGTCAATGGCCGTGGTCACCGCCGCCTCGAAGGCCTCGCGGGTCGCCCGCCGCAACGCCTCCCGCATCGTCTCACTCCGGCCGCGGAACGCCGTATCCAGGTGCAAATCCGCTAAATGCAGCACACGCATCGCCTGCCTCATGGAATCCGAATAGGCGCCGATTCTAGGCGCCTGAGGCGATGGAAGCGAGGGGGCGAGTCGCCGCCCTTCGATCACCCGCCGATCCGACGAGCTGCATCGTCCCGTCACCGTCGTTCCGGCAGGGACGGCCGGATCTAGCCGTCCGTCAGCCCGGCGTCCAACCCGACCTGCTTGGCACTCCAGTCCCACAGGAATCGGTTCGCGGCCGGATCATCGACTTGCGCTGGCGCCCGAATCCGCTTCCGGTTTCCGAAGTAGGCCCCGCTGACTTCGGCCACCGCCTCCGACGTAATGAGGTACATCACCCGCTCGGCGGCCTGCTCCGGCTTAGGCAGGGCCCAGCCCAAGGTTCGCGCGAAAAGCTTGAGGGCCGCGTTCTGGGCCCCGTCCGTCCCCCCTAGATTAGAGAGAAAGACGCCGGGGAAGACGCAGTTGACGGTCACACCGCTGCCGGCCAGGCGTTGGGCGAGTTCACGGGTGAAGTGGAGGTTCCCGAGCTTTGCCTGCGCATAGGCGCGCATCAGGGTATACCGCCGTCGCTCCCAGTTGAGATCGGTGAGATCCATCGTGGTGTTGATCCGCGTCCCGACGTTCACGATGCGCGCCGGCGCACTGGCCCGAAGCCGGTCCAGCAGACAATGGGTGAGGAGAAACGGGCCGAGGTGATTGACCGCCAAGGTCCGTTCGATCCCCTCCTCCGTCAATCCGCGGCGCGGGAAGGCCGTACCGGCATTGTTGACCAGGATCGACAGGGTATCTGTTTCAGCCCGCACGGCCTCGGCGGTCTCCCGTATCGACCCCTGTGAGGCGAGGTCGCCGACGAACAACTCGACCTGGTCATTGCCGCTCGCCGCCTTGATCGCCTGTTGCGCCGCAGCCCCTCGCCCGCGGTCCCGTACCCACATCAGGACGCGCGCGCCGCCGCGGGCGAGGGCTGTCGCCACCGCGCGCCCCAAGCCTGAGTTAGCACCGGTTACCAGCGCGGTTTTGCCATGGATCTCCATCGCCGTCCTCCCCCTCTTCACACCAAATGACCGATGGAACGGGGGCTATCCTGGGCCCAAGCCGGGGAGGTTCACCGCCAACCCGCCCCACAGCCCACCGACCGCACCGCTACCAAGCACCACCCACACCGGGGAGCGCCCCCACACCCCGAGGATGAGGATGAGGATCAATAGGGCGCTGATCGTGCTCGGGTCCGTCCCGATACGCGGCCACAACACCCCGAGCAAGACCGCCAGCAGTAGGCCAACCACCGCGGCATTCACCCCGGCGAGGGCCGCGCGCGGCCCTCGATGTTGGGCGATGCGTTCCCAATAGGGCAGCAGCCCCATGACCAGTAAGAATCCCGGCGCGAACAGCCCGACGAGGGCCAGAAGACCGCCGAGCCAACCACCGGGTCCGATCGTGGTCACGTGACCAAGAAAGGCGCTGAAGGTGAACAAGGGCCCCGGTAAGGCTTGGGCCGCACCGTAGCCGGCCAAGAACCACGCGGGATCAACCCACCCAGGCGCCACCAGCTCCCGCTCCAACAGCGGCAAGACCACATGCCCACCGCCGAAGGTGAGGGCCCCGACTCGGAAGAATCGCTCGCAGAGCCGGAGGGCCTCGTGGTCCGTCAAAGCCGCCGCCACGGGTAGCACCAACAGCCCCGCGCCAAAGGCGGCGAGCCAAACCAGGGAGCCCCGTGTGGAACGCCTAACCGTCGGCTCCAGCGCGGCCGGCAGCGCAAGATACCGCCATCCGACCAGCCCCCCGGCGGCCAGGGTCGCCACGGTCATTAACGGATGGGCCGTCAGCCCGACCCCAGCCGCGGCCGCCAGGGCGATCCCCGACCGCAATCGATCCGGACACAGGCGTTGGGCCATCCCCCACAGTGCGACGATCACAACCGCGACCGCCGCCACCTGCAATCCTGAGATCATACCGCCGAGGATCGGCCCCTCGCTCTGTTGGATCAGACCGTAGGCAAAAGCCAGCATCACCACGGTCGATGGCACGGTAAACCCTAGCCAAGCCGCAAGCGCGCCGGGGGTTCCGGCGAGTCGCCGTCCGATCGCAATCCCCACCTGACTGCTGGCCGGCCCCGGGATCGCCTGACACAGGGCGATCAACGCGGCATAGGCCTCCTCGCTCAACCAACCGCGGCGGCGCACGAAAACCTCCCGGAAATACGCGAGATGCGCCGTGGGGCCGCCAAAGGCGGTGAGCCCGAGCCGGAGGAAGATCACAAATAACCGTGCCGGCCCGGGTCCGGAAGAAGCGTTGGGCATCGGCCACTCCGGTAGAATCGTAAACCGAATTCTAACCGGGGATCCCGTCTCCCGACGAGCTCAGATACGAAGCCCCTTTTATGATCAACCCGGTTGAGCGTCTCTTAAAGATCACCCGGGACTTGACATCTACGCAGCGCAGATCCGCCGCCGAGATTGCGATATGACCCCCTCCGTTCGACACCCGTTTCGTGCCGAGATTATCTTGCGGCGAGCGGAAGGCGTGAAGCAAAAGGGGATCGCGGAGCGGATGGCGACAAGCGTGACTTCCGTGAATAGAGCCTCGCAACGGTTCGAGCAGCATCGCGTCGGGGGCTTGATCAGTGCCCCAGGGCCTGGTCGGAAACGCCGTATTCACCCGGCGATTGTAGATAAGGTCGTCAGCGGGGCCAGCCAAACCCCTCCTGGGGGAACCCGCGAGCGCTCGCGAACGATGGCTCGGACGACCGGACACTCCCATTTGATGGTGGAGCGGACTGGGCGCGGAAAACAGCTCAAGCCGTATCGAATCAATACCTTCAAGCCCTCCCAGGATGCGAACCTTGAGAAGGAATTTCGAAACGTGATCGACCCATACGTCGATCCCCCGAAAAGGCCCTCCTCGTGCTTTGCGCGCGTGCATAGGTGTCAGGTCTCGATCGGATACCTTCCCGTAGGATGTGCCGACGCCAGGAGGCGCAT
>CAYFWJ010000087.1:0-11750 GCA_964346755.1 uncultured Ectothiorhodospiraceae bacterium | reverse complement strand
GGCTGGCCTCTCGGCCCGAGTGCTTTGACTCACTCCGTCGCTCCGTCGGAACTTGTTTCTTTTCTAGACCTGACCCTGTTGAACTCCTCTCTCTTGAACTCTCTGCTCTTGAACTCTCTGGGAGGCCTATTCCAATTCCATTGGTGGGTTTTTCGGGCGAGTAGGGGCGGGCGGCCCTCGCGCGCCCGCCTTGGCCCAACCCACGTCCGTTCACTCGTCTTCGGCGTTCGGGATCCGTCGGCCCTCCCGGGTCTTGCGGCGCAGGTAGGCCGGGCTTTGCATCTCCGCTTGCTCGGAGTAATCGTCGCCCTCGTTCTGTGGGGCCAGGCGACGGCGCAGGCGCTCGGATTTATGGCGGGCCTGTTTGCGGAAAGCCGACGAATCCTGTGTGCTGGCTACGTCCTCGAGGGAATCGAGGGATGCCGCGAGCCAGGGATCGGGCGCCAGAGCCAGCCGGGCCTCGGCAAACAACTCACTGATTTGATCCCAGTCGTCGCGCTCGGCGGCCGGCCGGACCGGCAGGCTCAACCAGCCAGCATCGGCTTCCTCGGTTTGCTCATCGGTGGTCGTGTAACGGAAATAGGCCCGAAACACGGACAGCAGGCCATCTCCGAACTGGAGTTGCGCGGGGACCTGGATCGCGAACAGGACCCAGGCCTCGGCACCCCAAGCGAGGTCCGGCAGGCGCCAACACCGATCGCCCACGGCGGTATCGCCGTTCAAAAGCTCGAGACTAACCCCCGGCGCGGTCTCGGCCCGCGCAGCTCGAGGCCCCGAGCGCATAGGGCCCGAAGGAGATCCAACTCGGTGCGGAATGGGTCGCTGAGATCCTCGGCGGTCTCGCCGTCGTAGTGGTTGCCTTGCCCGGCGTTGGCGAGGGCGATCATCAGGTCCTCATTGAAGGCGTGTCCCAGACCAACGGTTGTCGTGGTTACCTGGGTGCGGGCAAGCTCGGCGCCCTGCTCGGCGATGGCCTCGGGATCGGTGAGCCCCTCGTTCGCCTGACCGTCGGAGAGGAGCAGCACACGATTGATGGCTTCGGCGCTCTGGTGCTTGGCAACCCGCTCGGCACCGGTGAGCCAGCGATCGTGGAGGGCGGTCGCCCCCCCACTGCGGATTTCGGCCAAGGCCGCGTGGAAGGCGCTACGATCGCCGAGGAGCTGACTCGGGCAGTCGACGCGGACCGTATCGTCGTAGGTCACCAGGGCAACCCGGTCGGTGGGCCGGAGTTGGTTGATGATCTGGCGGGTGACGCGGACCGCTTCGGCCAGTGGCTGCCCGCTCATGGATCCGGAGCGATCGATGACCAGAGCCAGGTTGAGGGGTAGGGGCCCGTCGGTCGTGGGCGGGGGATCGCCCGCCTGCAGCGGGACCAGGATGTCGAGTCGGGCGTCCTCTCCGGCCGGAAGGGCAGCGCGTTCGGGATCGATGCGAGCGTGGGCGGTGGAGCTCATGGGGCTCCTCCATCAGTGGCGTCGGCGGCGTCAGTGGGAGGCTGCAGCAATGCCGCGGTGAGGGCTCGGCCGAGCGCCTCAGCCTCGGCGACGGACAAGCGGGACAGGCGATCGGGATCGATGTCGACCGTGCACCAGGGGGTTAGGGTGAGGCGCACCAAGGATCGTGGCGGGGCCTCCGTAGACGGCGCGCCGAGTTGCCGGCGCACCCCTGCCAGGGCGGCCCGATGGTGGGCAAGGGCCGCGGCATCCGTGGAGACATCGGCCTCGAGCTGGGCGGACTCCGATTCCCCGGCGGCCGCATGCTCCGCGGGGGACGCCATCCCGGAGGCGTCCGAACCGGGGCTGGTCGGGGCACTCGCCGCCGGCCCCGACGCGGCGGACGCCGATTCGGCGGGCTCCGAACCGCGCGCCCGGCTCTGTCCCCCGCGGAACCGCTGGATGAGGGCCAGGGCCTCAGCCCCCGACTCCGACTCCGGCACCTCGCCGGCTTGCCGCCGGTCGGCGGGGGCCTCGGGGATGAGGCGCCCAAGGGCCCGAGCCTCGCAGCGCGGCAAATAGTCGGCGATCTTCCCGAGGGGCCACCCATCACGGATCAGGACCCGGGCAGCGACCAACTCGAGCATCTGACGCTCGCCGTAATACGCCCCCTTGCCGCGCCGGATCGGCCGACTCACAAGGCCTCGGTGGACGTAGTCCCGGACGACACGGACCGTCAGCGGCCCTTCCTCAAGCAGCCCCAGCTGATCGAGCCAGGCGTTGGCCCGCGCGGTCAGCGTGTCGATCTGCACCGGCCATGTGGGGGATGGCTCTGGGCTCATCGGTCGCGCTCCCGTCGATCATGAGGGAATGGGGTCTCGTCCCAGGACACCCGAAAGAGGCCCCCAGGACGGCGGCGGATGGCAACAGGCCCGATTCGCGTTCGACCGGCTTACGTTGCCATCAAGTATTGACACTGACTCTAGACGAAGATAAAAAGATCGGCAAGGGATCGGTTGAAAAGACGGACCCGCGCACTGGCGTCGACGGCGTCCCCCGGGGGCGATCCACAACACTGCCGCCACCTGCTCACCCGCCCACCCGAGCGGGCCCCGCATCTGGCGTAATCCTGGCATCTACGCTAGGGTCTTCCCGTAGGAATTATCCTCGCAACGCCCCAACACGGTCGGAACACAGCACGGCACGAAGGAAGAGACGATGGCTCGTCTGGAACTGGCGCATATCAAACTCCTGCTCAAACTGGTCGCCTTCCCCTCGGACGCGGGCGCGATCAATGCCAAAGGCATGGCCCCGAACAGCAAGACCTCCCTGACGCTCTGTCGACGTCTGGCCCGTGAGCTGGCCCGTCACGAGCTGATCGAGGCCCCGCCCCAGATCATCAAGATCCACACCACCGAGGCCGGCACCCAGGCGGCCTTCGATCCGGCGATCCCCCTCGAACCGACGGTGCGGCGGTTGCTGAAGGACGCGCGGCGGGGTGGGATCACGCCCAGACACCAAGCCACCCGCGCGCTGGGCGCGGACCCGGAGCCCCCGCTGCGGCAACTCGAACGCCAGGGCCTGGTCACCCTCGACGAGGCGATCCATTGGATCCGCCTCACCGAGGCCGGCCGACGCTTCCTGCGCGAGGACTATCGCCCCACGCAGACGAGTGGTCAGTTCACGCCCCAGATGCTCGGCAACTACGCCGCCTTTCTTCGGGCCGAGCTCGGGACCACCCCCCCGGCGATACCCCCGAAGACCCTCGACGCCGAGGCCCTCTACCAGACCGTCGAGCGGCTCCAGCAGGACGCCCCGGGCGGCCTCGTGCCTTTGTACGCCGTGCGGGAGGCGGTCGAGCCGCCGCTCGATCGCGCGAGCACCGATGCCCATCTCTACGCCCTGGCCCGCGAGGACCGGATTGAGCTGATCACCGTCCAGGAGCAATCGAACTTCACCCCCCAACAGCTCGCCGCCGGCATCCCCCAGCGCGTCGGGGGCCCCTTGTTTTATGTGACGATCCCGTCGGACTAACCCCAAGCGGGGAGGGACTCCATGGCAAGCCTCTACACAATCATCCTGCACGCCCTGAACCCGTTCGAGGACTACGTCACCGGTGATGTGACGCAGCATCCCATCCCCACCGACGCGGTCGTCGAACGGATCCACCAGCAACCCCTAGAGCGCCTCGAGGGGCTCCTTGAATCGGTTCAAGCGACTCAGACCCCCCACACCGCCATCCTCACGGGCCAATCCGGGTCCGGTAAGACCTTCCTCCTGGGCCGACTCCGACAGCGGTGGGCAGACCGCGCACGCTTCGCCTACGTAGGTCCCTGGTCCGATGCCTCGCGGATCTGGCGTCACACCTTGCGCTGTACCCTCGAGAGCCTCACGCGCGGGTCGGCCGACGCCCTTGAGACCCCGCTCGAGACCTGGTTTCGGGGGCTGCAACGGCGCGAAGCGAACGAGACCCGAGAGGCCTTCGCCAAGCGTTGTCAGCGTCAATATTCCGCCGAAAACCCGCTCAAATTCTTCCGCATCGTGTACGGGCTCGGGCAGCTCAAGCTCCGCCCTCTCGTCCAGGCCTGGCTGGCCGGCGACGAGCTCGATCCCGAAGACCTTCGCAGCATCGGCGCGCGCCAGGCCATCGACAATGAGGACGACGCCCGCCAAGTGCTCATGAACCTGATCCGCGTCAACCCGGACGAACGTCCCCTAATCCTGTGTTTCGACCAGCTTGACAATGTCCCGCAACGGGATGGCCAGCCGGATCTGCACCCCCTGTTCCAGCTCAACACCCAGATCCACACGAGTTACGGGACGGTCCGGCTATTTGTGGTGATCAATCTCATCACGGAGACCTTTATTAATACGCGACGGCAGCAGACCGCCGCCGATCTCGCCCGCATCGACAAGCCCATCGACATCAAGGCCCTCAAACGTCCCGAGATCGAGGCCGTCTGGCGCCAACGCCTCGCCCCGCTGCACGCCCAGGCTGATCCGACACCGAACGACCCGCTCGCCCCCCTCGATACGCTCGACTGGGATCACGCATTTCCCACGGGCAGTGCGCTCATCCGCAATGCCCTCGTCGTCGCCCGCGACCACGTTCAGGCATACAAGCAAGGCCGTCTCCCCGACGTTTCCGGTCGGGGCAGTGACGAGCACGACTCGGGACCCACGGTCAACAGCTTCCGTTTGGTCTGGGAAAAAGAATTCCGATCCGTCCAATCCCACGTCCCCAAGATCGCCCAGGCCGCCACAGAAGACCTCATCTGGTACCTCACCGAGGCCCTGGATTGCCTCGGCTTGAGCTTCCTCGAACGGCGTTTCCTCAAACCCCAGGGCAGCACCGGCCAATATGTCGCTCACATCCGCGAGACCTCTCTCGGCTTCAGTCTCCACGGCAAAACAACGGCCTTGATCTGGAGCGAGAGCGACAACCTCACCCAGTTCTACCGGGTGCTGAAAGTTGCCGAGGCCGCCATCCACGCCGGCAAATGCGACCGCTTCCTCCTCGTCCGCCACGGCCGCCTCGGGAACTCTTCCAACAAGGGCCATCAGCTCTACCGCCAGCTCATCGACGGGACCGTCCACCGTCACATCCGACCCGACCGGATCGACATCACCGTCCTTAAGACCCTGCACACCGTGATGAACCAAGCCAAAGCCAGCGACCTCCTGGTCGACTCCGCGCCGGTCGATACCCACCAACTCAAGGCGCTCGTCAAGGCAAGCGGGGTCCTTGAGCGAAGCGAACTGCTCAAGACCCTCGGCGTACTGCCCACCGGCTCCACGCACGCGACCGACCCGGACGAACCGACCACCGCCATCCGACAGTTCGTCCAAGGCCTGCTCGAGGGCGAGATGCTTCTCGGCCTCTCGACCCTGGAAGAGCAAACCCGCCATTCCTACCCGCATGTTGACCGGCCCCGTTTCGACGCCATCCTCGACGAGCTCGTCGCGGCGGGCACCATCGGGATCCGACCCCCGGAGGCTCCCCGGGAGCATCAGCTCGTGTATCGCATGGAGAGCGCGAGTGGGCGGGGTCCGAATTGACCGGGGTCCGGGACGATTGAACCGGTATCAGTGCATGATACCCCTTTTGAGTCCGTACTGCATCGAAATTGGCTGAAAAGACCACTGAGCCGCGCCAACAAAATCGCACGTTTTTAAGAAAAAAAGTGCTGAGAGACTAGGATGGACGATCACCGAACTAACGAATCGATGAAAGCCGGTATGCCCTGTATGTGGGGCAAGCTCAACCAGAATTCGGACGGTGTCATCGAGGATTGGTTACCACTTGCTGACCACTGTACGGATGTCGCCTTCGTTCTCCTGGAACTGACTCGCCAGTCGGGTATCGCCCGAGCCCTGAGCCGCGCTATTGGACGGCCGCTGGACGAAACGGACCGTCAGCGGCTCGCTGTGCTTGCTTTCCTCCACGACCTTGGTAAATGCAACCACGGTTTCCAGGCGAAGGCCGCCCCGAATCGGATGCGTACCGCGGGCCACGTCGCCGAGATTGCTGCACTTCTCTTCGACGACGAGCTTCAGGGGCGTTTCCTCGAAGCAATCGGCTATCCTGTCTTGAATAACTGGTTCGAGGGCGAGGAAGATGCCTTGCGTCTGTTGCTCGCGAGCATTTCGCATCATGGTAAACCCGTTGAGCTCGACGACACCCAGGTACATCTTCAGCGTGATTTGTGGGGGCCTGCCAACAATATCGATCCGCTCACGGAGATTGCCCGACTTCGAACAACGGCCCAATCCCTCTTCCCGGAGGCCTTTCGGACCGCGATCCCAATGAACGGCGGGCCTGCCTTGCAACATCGATTCGCTGGCCTAGTCATGCTCGCGGATTGGCTTGGATCGAATGCGGAGCACTTTTTCCCGTTCCATCACGGGCCAAGGGAACGAGCCGATTTTGCCATGGAGGCGGCCCAACGGGCCATCCGTGACATCGGCTTAAACCCCGTTCAAGTCCGGAATCAACTTTCCCTTGCACCAGACTTCGAAGCGTTATTTGGCTTGGCACCGACGCCGCTCCAATCGGCCCTGTTCTCGGTCAGGGATTCATCGATTTTGATCGCCGAGTCAGATACCGGGTCGGGCAAGACAGAAGCGGCCCTTGGATACTTTTTCCGCTTATTTGAAAAAGGTATTGTCGATTCGCTGTATTTCGCGCTTCCGACCCGGGTTGCCGCGGGTGAGCTTTATGGGCGTATCCTCGACTTCGCCAAACGAGCCTTTGGCCCGGATCATCCGCCCGTCGTCCTCGCTGTCCCAGGTTATGCGCGGGTCGACGGTGAGTCGCCTGCAATCCTGCCGAGCGAGACTCGGCTTTGGCACGATGATCGACGCCTTCATCAACGCGCTCGCACCTGGTCCGCTGAGCGCCCGAAGCGTTTTCTTGCAGCACCAATTGCGGCGGGAACAATCGATCAGGCCTTGCTCGCCACGATGCAGGTCAATCACGCACACCTTCGGAGCGCCTGCCTCGATCGCGCCCTGCTCGTCGTCGACGAAGTGCATGCGTCGGACACGTACATGCGAGGCTTGCTGAAAGCCCTTTTGGATCACCATCGAAGTGCTGGCGGGCACGCACTACTCCTATCCGCCACCCTTGGCAGCGATGCTCGGACCGAACTACTGCGCACCCCAGGTTGCCCGTATGAAGCGCCGGACCGGAAAACGGCCGAGCAGGCGGTTTACCCGGCGCTGACGGAAGGCTCCGGGAGAATGCAGGGTCTCGTGGACCCAGATGCCCGATCGAAACAGGTCCAGCTTGAGCCCATACCGCTTCTCAGTGAACCGGAGCAACTGATTCCCGAACTCGCTGAGGCTGTTCGAGCCGGAGCTCGTGTACTGGTTGTGCTCAATACCGTCGCCCGAGTTATGGCACTCTTTCGGGCCATCGAGCCACATCCGGAACTGGCCTCGGTTCTATTCCGAGTCGCGGGCATCTGTTGTCCACATCACGGTCGATTTGCCCGGGTCGACCGCCTGCTCTTGGATCAAACGGTAACGGACACGATGGGCAAGACTAGCCCCCACGGACCGGCTTTGCTCATTGGCTCCCAAACCCTCGAGCAAAGTCTGGATATCGACGCGGACTGGTTGGTAACGGATCTGTGTCCCATGGATGTGTTGCTTCAGCGAATCGGGCGCCTACATCGACATCGCCGGGAGCGCCCCGCAGCCTATGTCACTGCTCGTTGTACGGTGCTGACCCCTGAAGATCCCAGCCTGGAATCCTTTTTCGATAACCAGGGCCGAACACGGCCCTACGCAGGGTTGGGTCGTGTCTATCCGGATTTGGCGGTCGCGCGGCTAACGCTGGAACAACTCGAGAAGCGGACTGAGGTCGAGATCCCACAGGATAATCGAGCCCTCGTTGAGGCGGTTACTCACCCCGATCATGTGCAACGTTTCAATTCAGGTCTCTGGCAGCGTCACCGTAGCGAGTTGGTCGCCACGGCGATGGCTCATAGCCAAAGCGCCCAAACCACCCTCATCCCCTGGGAGGTAGCTTTCGGAGACCCCGAACTTCGCTTTCGGGCCCTCGATGAGCGCATCGCGACCCGCCTCGGGCTAGAAGATCGACGGCTCCCGCTGCCTGAACCGCTCCAGAGCCCCTTCGGCCAACCGCTAACGGAGATATCGATTCCGGGTTGGATGGCGGGGCAAAGCGACGCGACTGAGCTCGATAGCCCGCCGCAGGTTATCGATGAGGGCCTGCGCTTTCGTTATGGTGGCCAGGCGTACCGGTACACCCGCATTGGTTTGGAACGTGAGGATGAACAACAATCTACTGACTGACCCCCTATTCGGCATCAAGGATATGACGGGTAACCATCAACGGCTTTCATTGCCCGGTCTCTTGGCGGCTCTTGGGACCGGCGACGTCATGGCTCTGACGGGCGTGCAGCGACACCAGGCCAACGCCTTCCATATATTCCTCTGTTACCTCGCGGCACACGTATTGGAGGTCTCACGCGCGAGCGAACTCGCACAGGATGAGGATTTTTGGCGGACCGGACTCCGCCAATTGAGCGGCGGAGACCTCGACAACGCCTGGCAGCTGCGGGTTGAAGACTGGTCCCAGCCTGCCTTCATGCAACCGCCGGTTTCCTCTGAAAAGTCGGCAGCTGAATTCAAGCCTAACGCCGAGACCCCTGATGAACTAGACGTCTTGCAAACAGCCAAGAACCACGACCTCAAAGCCGCCCGGATTCGCGGCTCATCCGCCGAAGACTGGGCTCTCGCCCTGATCTCCCTGCAGACGATGAGTGGCGTCCTGGGCCGAGGCAAATACGGAATCGTCCGTATGAACGGGGGATACGGCTCAAGGCCTGTGGTTGCCACCTACACGGACCTTAGCCCTGGAGGCCGTTGGCGTGAGGACATTAACCGGTTGATGGATTTGCGGTCCGAACGGCTCGTCTCGCCTTGGCCGTTTCAAGCAACGGGGCATCGTTTGCTCTGGGTTCTTCCCTGGGATGGCAAGACAGGGGTGGGCTTAGAGTCGTTGCATCCCTTTTTCATTGAGATCTGCCGGCTGATCCGGTTGGATGTTCGAAATGGTTCGGTTATCGCCTTGGGGCAACTTAGCACGGTCCCTCGGATCACGGTCTCCAAGGAAACAGCGGGCAATGTAGGGGATCCATGGATTCCCATCCGGCGTAGCAAAGGCACCGCACTGACTGTATCCGGACGCGGCTTTGATCCGGGCCTACTACGCGACTTAATCATCTCGCAAAGGGACTTGCAACCGGCCGTAATGCAACAAATGCTCCCGGGGCCGACGCCCGCGTGGTTCCATGCATCGGTGTTGGTCCGTGGCCAGGGGACGACAGACGGATTTCACGAAATCCATATCCGCATCGCGCCTCGGGCCAAGGCGAGCTTACTTGGGGGCGGGTCGGCTCGGGAGCGCCTGGGCCAGTTGTCAGATTGGGCCCTCGATAGGGCTCACGGGATCCGCAATCGCGCCCTCCGTCCGGCGCTTTTTGCCCTGCTCGAGGGAGGTCCGAAGGGTTGGCCGGATACAGGGCGACGAGAAGTGGCCCAATGGGTTGACTCTTGGTTGAGCCGCTATGACCACGGTTGGTCGGATGAATACTTCCCCTGGTTGTGGGCGACGGTCGACCGAGACGATGATACCGCGCGGGCCCACTGGCTCGAACCCCTTCGCGATTTGGCTGAGGGCGTTTTAGAGGAAGCCATTCAAACAGCACCGCAACGAAACGGCCGGCGTTATCAGGGACGGATCCGGGCTGCTGGCCTGTTTCGCGGGGCGTTCTATAAACATTTTGGTCAGGAGATGCCCGATGTCGGAAAATGATACAGAAAATGTGAGCTCGCCGGCGGATCTGGCCCCCCGATTGGCGGCCATCATCCATACGGAAGGCTTTTCCAATCGTGATCGGGCCACTCTAAAACGCATGAGTAGCCGAGGACCAACCCCGCTCGCCTATCATCGATTTTTACTGCGGCATGTACCCGAACCTTGGCAGGATCCTAGCTTCGATCTCGGATGGCGAACCCTCATCGCTGGCTTAGCCAAGCACCACGATAATCCTCACACCTCTAACCGTCCTTTCGGCCGAGCCTTGGCTGAGGCAGGCTATTCGGAGCTTCGCCTCGAGCGGCTACTCGCTGCCGAAGGTTATGTCCTTGCCACGCTTAGTCTGCGGGCCAGTACATTGCTCGCGACGCAACGGGCCCACAGCAATTGGCGAGATCTTGCATGGCTTCTCTTTAGTCCGACCGATATATCGCGAGAACATGCCAATCGTCAGATCGCACGAGCATTTTACCGCACCGCGGATGATACCGCGGCAGCAGAATGAGGAGAACTCTCATGTTTTTACAGATCCATACCCTGACTTCTTATCATGCGGCCCTGCTCAATCGAGACGATGCGGGCCTCGCCAAGCGGGTGCCTTTTGGCAATTCGGAGCGGATGCGAGTCTCATCCCAGTGCCTAAAACGTCATTGGCGATTAGCACTCCAGGGAGTATTGAAAATGCCGGATGGGATTCGGTCTCGGCATTTTTTTGAACGAGAGGTATTCCGTCGTGTTGTGGATCACGAGAACATTCCAGAACAGACGGCGCAGGAGTTGACAGAAAAGCTTATCGCTGCTGTGATGAAAAGTAAAGAGGCTCGCGAAAAAGGCTCACTATTCCTCAAGCAGCCAGTTCTTTTTGGACGACCAGAGGCGGACTATTTCGTGGCACTTATCCGAGAATGCGCCCAATCGGAGGAAGATCCTGGGGCGCTTTTGACACAACGTGTCAAGGAGCACAAGAACAACTTCCGGGCCATGCTTGCCGCCGCGGGACATGAAAACCTGGTTAGTGGAATCGAGGGAGCCATGTTTGGCCGGTTTGTTACCTCGGATATTTTGGCGCGAACAGATGCAAGTGTCCATGTGGCTCATGCCCTGACGGTCCATCCGCTCGACAATGAGGTAGACTATTTCACCGTTGTGGATGACTTGAAGGAGCAACAAGAAGATGCCGGAGCGGCACACGCTGGCGACATGGAATTGGGCGCCGGGGTCTTTTATGGATACGTGGTCGTTGACGTGCCGCTGCTCGTATCAAACCTGTGTGGTTGCGATGCCGCCGCTTGGCGAGAACAGGAAACCGTGATCCAAGATGCCAAGGAGGTATTAAGTGCCCTGGTCCGATCGATTGCCACCGTATCCCCGGGAGCCAAACTCGGGGCTACAGCGCCTTATGCCCGAAGCGATGCCGTCCTCCTTGAAGTGAGTCAGGCACAGCCCCGGTCATTGGCAAATGCCTTTTTGGAGGGACTCCGGCCACGCGGCGACCTCGTGCAAGAGGCGATATCATCCCTCGGCACCTATCTCGGTCAGCTCGATGAGATGTATGGCATTGATGAAAAACGCTTTATCGCGTCAACTCGAGCGACAGACACAGTGCCCGAAGCAGCTCGGGGGTCTCTGGCCGAGACGATCGATTCGGCATTACATGCCTTAACGGCGGAGGTGTGATGGAGTGTCTGATCCTTTGCTTCGATGCCCCCATGATGAGTTTCGGTGGCGTGCTTGTCGACCAGCATAATCCGACCGAGCGGTTTCCGGGACGCGCGATGTTGACGGGTCTGCTTGGGAATGCGCTCGGTTGGACCCATGGCGATGCCACAGCGTTGAACAGCCTTCAGGCCCGAATCGAGTTTGCGGCTCGGTGGGATATACCCCCTAAACCGCATGGGGATTACCAAACCGCCGATCTCGGCCAACCTCATCTTAGGCAATCGGGATGGACAACCCGCGGCATTCCT
>CAYFWJ010000086.1:0-12073 GCA_964346755.1 uncultured Ectothiorhodospiraceae bacterium | reverse complement strand
ACCCGCGCGGGTCAAGGCATCACCGATGTCGTGAAGATCGATGAACCGATTCACATGCACCGGGCCGGGTTCCTCGTCTTCCCCCCAGGCCCAACGGAGTTCCTTGAGCGTGTCGGGCCCGAGGGTCGTGAACAACACGAGGCCCTCCGGGGTCAGCGATCGGCGCAGCCCCGTGAAGACGGCGTCCAGGTCTTCACACCACTGCAAGGTCAGATTGGAGAAGACGAGCTCGAAGACCCCCTCGGCGAAGGGCAGGGCCTGGCCATCGGCGCAGACCGCCGCGGGCCGCCGCCACGGACGGCCCCGGCGGCCGACCCGCCGAGCCATCGCCTCCGACCAATCCAGCCCAACCACGCGGGCCTTCGGATAACGCCGCATCAGGGCCTCGCTCGATTGACCGGTGCCGGCCCCGAGATCGAGGATCCGACGCGGCTGGATCCGCATCCAGTCGAGCCGCTCGATCAATCGAGCCCGGATCTCATCTTGGAGGACCGCATAATCCTCGTAATGGCTCGCGGCCCGATCGAAGGCCGCCCGCAACCGGTTCCGATCGAGGCGGTAACCCGCGGTCGCGGAATCATCCCAAGCGATTGACAAAACGCACTACCTCCGCCACGAATCGGTCGGGATCGCTCAGGAACGGGGCATGCCCCGCTGCGGGCCACACACGCACGCCATGGACCGCTGGCTGAGCCCGATAGAATTCGGCAACCGTTGGCGGGACCAAGCGATCCTCCGCCCCCAGGATCACCCACGTGGGGACCGCCGGTTCGATCCCGCGCCAATCGGTCGTCGCCAGTAAGGTCAGTCCCGCCGCCAAGGCGGAGGCGTGCGCCGGCTCGGCGCTGAGGGTCGCGCGCAACTGCCGGCGCTGGCGGGCACCGCCCGGCAGCCCAAGACACTGCAGGGCCACAAACCGCTCGAGGGTCGCCACATGATCCTCGAGCAACGATTCGTGAAATCCCTGGAGCAGGCCCGCATCGAGCCCCGCCGACCAATCGGAGCCCTGGGGAAAGCGCGGCGTACTGGCAACCAGTACCAACCCCCGCACCCGGTGCGGGCGGGTTGCAGCCAGGCTGGCGGCGATGAGCCCCCCCAGGGACCAGCCGACCAGGATCCCCTCGCCGCTCCAGACCGTCGCGACGGCGTCGGTCCAGGCGGTGAGGTCGGCTGCTCCCGACAGGGCGGGACTCCGGCCGTGGCCCGGCAGATCCACCGCCACCACGGGGCCGGTCTCGGCCAGGCCCGGGGCGATCGGGTCCCACACCCGGCGACTCAACCCCCAGCCATGGATCAGGACCCACGGCGTCGCTCCCATGGATCCCGTTGACCGCCCGGCTGCCGTAGAATAGCCGCTCGTATCCCAACGCTCGGAGTACAGCATGGCGGACTGGATCACCACGATCCTCCTCGGGCTCGCCTTCATCACGGTCGGCTACGGCCTCGGATCCATCGCCACCGGTATCCTGGCCAGTCGGCTCTTGGGGTTGCCGGATCCCCGCCAATCCGGCTCCGGTAACCCCGGTGCCACCAATGTCTTGCGCAGCGGCAACAAGCTGGCCGCCCTACTGACCCTACTCGGCGATCTCGTCAAGGGCTTCGCCCCCGTGGCCCTCGCCCATGCCCTCGCCGGTGAACCCTGGATCGTGGCCACCACGGGGCTGGCCGCCTTCCTCGGCCATCTCTACCCCGTCTGGTTCGGCTTCCGCGGCGGCAAAGGGGTCGCCACGGCCCTCGGCATCCTACTCGGCCTGGTCGCCTGGGTCGGCCTCGCCGCCCTGGCCACGTGGTTGGCGGTCGCCGTGGCAACCCGCATCTCCTCGCTCGCGGCCCTGGTGACGGCGGTCCTCACGCCCCTTTACCTCGGGCTGGCCACCGCCTGGACCCCCGCCTATCTCGGGATCGGCCTGGCCATGACCGCCCTGATCGTCTGGCGCCACCGCGGCAATATCGAGAATCTCCGCCAGGGGCGCGAAACGCGCATCGGGGCCCGCTAGGGTCCCGCATCCCCCCCCGGCGGGGTCAATTCCTGTAACGGCCAACGGGCCCGCACGACGACGCCCGAGTCCGGGTCCCGGGCGCCCCGGATCAATCGTTCGTGGCCGGCCAACGCGACCATCGCGGCGTTATCGGTGCAAAAACGCAGCCGCGGAAAGAACACTTCGTAGCCCGAACGCTCGCTCGAGGCCGCGAAATCCTCGCGCAACCGCGTATTGGCTGCCACCCCGCCCGCCACGACAACCCGTTTGAGACCGGTCTGCTGCAGGGCCTGTTCCGTCTTTGCGATCAGCACATCGACCACGGCCTGCTGGAAGTCCGCGGCGAAGTCGGCGCGATCCGCCTCGGGCAACCCCTCAAGCTCCAGCACGGCCCGAGTCTTAAGACCGCTAAAACTGAAGTTGAGCTCCGGGCGATCGCGCAAGGGGCGCGGCAAGGCAAAACGGCCCGGACGACCGCTGGCCGCCAGCCGCGCCAACGCCGGTCCGCCCGGATACCCCAGGCCCATCGCCTTGGCGGTCTTATCGAAGGCCTCTCCCGCGGCATCGTCCAGGCTCTCACCGAGTCGGCGGTAACGGCCTAGCCCCTCGACCGACGCGAGCAAGGTGTGCCCCCCCGAGACCAGCAGGCAGACGAAGGGAAAGGCTGGGGCGAGGGGCTCGAGACGCGGCGCGAGGAGATGGGCCTCGAGGTGATGAACCGACAGGCTCGGGACCTGCCAGCCCCATGCCAACCCCTTGGCCACGGAGGCACCGACCAATAAGGCCCCCACGAGCCCGGGTCCCCCCGTGTAAGCCACGGCCTCCGGGGGTCGCACGGCCCCGGAGGCGATCAACAGCTCGTCGATCAGCGGCAGGAGCTTGCGCACATGGTCCCGCGAGGC
Organism: uncultured Ectothiorhodospiraceae bacterium; assembly: GCA_964346755.1. Lineage (GTDB taxonomy): Bacteria > Pseudomonadota > Gammaproteobacteria > CAYFWJ01 > CAYFWJ01 > CAYFWJ01. Next base: position 9,192 of record CAYFWJ010000086.1, on the reverse strand, counting down.
CAGCTCAGGCACCACCCCGCCGTAGGGGCGATGGCGATCGATCTGGCTGAACAGGCGGTCGCCGAGCAGACCCTGATCGGTATCGTATAGGGCGACCGCTGTCTCGTCACAGGAGGATTCAATACCGAGGACGCGCATCGCAGCACCGTTCACCATCGCCAAGCCGGCCTCCGCAGGCCGCGACCGACGCGTGGGCCGACCCGCGACGCGGCATCAGCCTAGCACGAAGTCGGGTCGATCCCCGAGACACCACACGCCGTCAACGCGCAACGCCCTTGTGCCGCACGCCCGGACGACCTAAAATCGATCACTTATCACTTGAAAAAATTCGATTGTCAATCCCACGATAGAAAGGTGTCGGCCCATCAGTCCAGCCGACACCCCCTATGCCGAACTGATCCAACCGAGAGGAGCCTATGCCGAGTGTGCGCGTAAAAGACAACGAGCCGTTCGAGGTCGCCCTACGTCGATTCAAGCGTTCCTGCGAAAAGGCGGGTATTCTGACCGAGGTGCGCCGGCGGGAATACTACGAAAAGCCGACCGAGGAGCGTAAGCGTAAAGAGGCCGCGGCCGTCAAGCGCCACCTCAAGCGCCTGGCGAAAGAGAACAACCGACGGCAGCGACTGTATTGATCCGGTACTGAGCTCGCGCCCTCGCGCCGGGGTCGGTCCAACGACGCCGGCTGCCTCGGCATCGACCCGTCGCGGCGCCCCCGGTCACCCACCGGGCCCGCCGCCCATCCCAGGCATCCACCGGGCGCTCACCCGCGACCGCCCGGCGATCCCTCCGGACGCGCCACCCGCGCGTCGTTTGCCGCCACCGGCGCGGGCCCCTTTCAACCGCCGCGCCGGCCCTGCGACCCAACCTAACCCACGACACCATGACTGATGCCCATCCAACCCTGAAGCAACAGATACAGGACGCGGTCAAAGATGCCATGCGCGCCAAGGACAAGGCCCGCCTCAGCGCCCTGCGGATGATCACCGCGGCGATCAAGCAGCAGGAGGTCGACCAGCGGGTGGAGGTGACCGATACCGACGTCCTGGCCCTGCTCGACAAGCTCGCCAAGCAGCGCCGCGAGAGCATCGAGCAGTATCGCCAAGCCGGCCGCGACGAACTCGCGGACCAGGAAGCAAGCGAACGGGCGGTGATCGAGTCATTCCTGCCGGCGCCATTGACCGAGGCGGAGATCGACGCCCTGATCGAGGCGGCCATCGCGACGACTGGGGCCTCCGACATCAAGGCGATGGGTCGGGTCATGGGGGAACTCAAGCCGCAAGTCCAAGGGCGGGCCGATCTCAGCGCGGTCAGCGCCCGCGTAAAACAACGCCTCGGCACGGCCTGACCCCCCCTAACTCGCCATAAGCCGCAGTCCCCACGGGGTTGAACCCCGGGTGGATTCTCCGCATGCTTGCCACCATCCGGGAATGCAACGCCGTGGCCGGTGCGACGCCGCCGCGGCCTCACGCACCTGAACCAGAATACGCGTTATGGCAAACGTCCTCCATTTTATCGATGTTCCGCGGCAGGACCCGGCGAAGCTCCCGGTGGAGCAGCGGCTCCACGACTTCCGGGAGATCTACGGCCACTACCAACAGGATGAGGCCGCCAGTCAAGCCGAGCGTTGTCTCCATTGCGGCAACCCGTATTGCGAATGGAAGTGCCCGGTCCACAACTACATCCCCAACTGGCTGAAGCTCGTCGCCGAGGGCCACCTGTTCGAGGCCGCCGAGCTCTCCCACAAGACCAACTCGCTCCCCGAGGTCTGCGGGCGGGTCTGCCCCCAGGACCGCCTGTGCGAAGGGGCCTGTACCCTCAACGATGGCTTCGGCGCGGTGACCATCGGGTCCATCGAGAAATACATCACCGACGAGGCCCTCAAGCAGGGCTGGCGCCCCGACATGTCGGGGGTCACCCCCACGGGCAAGCGCGTCGCCGTCGTCGGGGCCGGCCCCGCCGGATTGGGCTGCGCGGATGTGCTGATACGCAACGGCGTCGCGCCGGTGGTCTTCGATCGCTACCCGGAGATCGGCGGGCTCCTCACCTTCGGGATCCCGCCCTTCAAGCTCGAGAAGGAAGTCATCCACACGCGGCGGCAGATCATGGAGGAGATGGGGGTTGAGTTCCGCCTGCAGACCGAGATCGGACGGGACATCGGTTTCAACCAGCTGATGGACGAGTTCGACGCGGTGTTCCTGGGGATGGGGACCTACACCGCCATGCGCGGCGGCTTCCCCGGCGAGGAGACCCCGGGGGTGTACAAGGCCTTGCCCTTCCTCATCTCCAACGTCAACCGCGTCCTCGGGTTGGAACAGGATCCGAGTGAGTTTATCTCCATGGAGGGGCAACGGGTCGTCGTCCTCGGCGGTGGCGACACCGCCATGGACTGCAACCGGACCTCGATCCGCCAAGGGGCCCAACAGGTCATCTGCGCCTATCGGCGAGACGAGGAAAACATGCCGGGATCGCGGCGCGAGGTCTACAACGCCCGCGAAGAGGGCGTGGAGTTCCGGTTCAACCGCCAGCCCGTGGAGATCCTCGGCGAGGACCGCGTGGAGGGGGTCAAGCTCGTCTCGACCCAACTCGGCGAGCCCGACGAACGGGGCCGGCGCCGGCCCGAGGTCATCCCCGGCTCCGAGGAGATCATCCCCGCGGACCGGGTCATCATCGCCTTCGGCTTCCGCCCCGACCCCGCCCCCTGGTTCGAGGACTTCCAGATCGAGACGCAACCGAACGGCCGGATTCAACTCCCCAAACGGCCCTTCCCCCACCAGACCAGCAACGAGAAGGTCTTCTCCGGCGGCGACATGGTCCGCGGATCCGATCTCGTGGTGACGGCGGTCTTCGAGGGACGGAACGCGGCCGAGGGCATCCTGGACTACCTCGAGGTCTAGCCACCCGCGTGGGGCGGATCGCGGGGGCCGGCCCCCGCGATCGCCCCACGCCCCCCGCCGGTTGTGCTAGCCTGAGCGACTGCCGCTCATTGCCCTCGGAGCTCGCCCATGGCCTACGCCAACGACACCCTAATTCGCGCCCTGCTGCGCCAGCCCGTCGACTACACCCCGATCTGGATCATGCGCCAGGCCGGCCGTTACCTTCCCGAATACCGGGCGGTTCGGGCGCGGGCCGGCAGCTTCGAGACCCTATGCCAGACCCCGGAGCTCGCCTGCGAGGTCACCCTCCAACCGGTCGAGCGCTACCCCCTGGATGCGGCCATCCTCTTCTCGGACATCCTAACCATCCCGGACGCCTTCGGCCTGGGCCTGCATTTCGTCGAGGGCGAAGGGCCCCGGCTCACCCGCCCCCTCCAAGACGAGGCGGCCGTACGTGCCCTCCGACCGCCGGAGATCGAGCGGGATCTCGGCTACGTCCCAGCCGCGGTGCGGCTCATCCGCCAGGCGCTGGGCAACCGACTCCCCCTCATCGGCTTCGCCGGCAGCCCCTGGACCCTGGCGGCCTACGCCGTGGAGGGGCGCGGCAGCCCCGACTTCCGCTTCACCAAGGGCTTTCTCTATCGGCGCCCCGAGCTGATGCACCACATCCTGGCCCACTTCGCCGATACCATCACCGACTATCTCAACGCCCAGATCGCCGCCGGGGCGGATATCGTGATGGTCTTCGACACCTGGGGCGGGCTGCTGACGCCGAGGGACTACGGGACCTTCTCCCTGGACTACATGCGCCGCATCCTCGAGGGCCTGACCCGCGAGCGGGACGGCCAGCGCATCCCGTGCATCCTCTTCACCAAAGGCGGCGGGCAATGGCTGGAACGCATAGCCGGCGCCGGGGCGGATGCCGTGGGGCTCGACTGGACCGTGGACATCGGCGAGGCCCGCCGCCAGGTCGGTCGGCAGGTCGCCCTGCAGGGGAATCTGGATCCGGCCATGCTGCTCGCCGATCCGGAGCGCATCCGCCGCGAGGTCTCGGACCTCCTGGACCAGTTCGGCTCCGGGATCGGCCATGTCTTCAACCTCGGCCACGGCATCACCCCGGACGTCGACCCCGAGAACGTCGCCGCCTTGGTCGAAGCGGTGCACCGCATCAGCCGCCCCTACCACGGCCATCCCGAGGCGCTCTAAGCCCAGCCCGTGCGAGCGGCTCACGCCGTCGTCATCTCAGCCCTCGCGGGGCGGCCCGGCGGGGCGCCCCGCGGGGATTCAAGCCGCCCCGACCAGGGCTTCCACCTCCTGCAAGGTCGCCCGGGCCATGGGCCGCCCGTCGACGGAGCTGAGGGGCGGTCGCTTCAACCGATCCCGCGGGATGACCGTCACCTCGAATTCCACGGCGCCATCCACGACGAAGCGATAGGCGGCGAACAGCTCCACCTTATCCTCGTGATAGCGCAAGCGTCGTTCGCTGTTGCGGTACGGGATCCCCTTATCGAGGAGGAAGAGCTGCACCTCCTCCGGGGTATCGGCGAAGACCTGGAGCGTGATCTCACTGTGCCAATCGGCGGTCCCCTTGAGCACGGAGCCCACCAGGCGCGGCTCAAAGTCCGCGAAGAAGCGCATCGCCTCCAGGGCATGCCGGCGCAGGGAGGCCACCTGCTCCGCCTGACGCTCGCCGTAGAACAGCGCCTGATAGCGGCGCAAGGCCGCCTCGATCTCCTCGTTCGAGGGCATGTTGCGGGTGTCCGTCCCCCCGAGGCGCTCCGCCGCCTTGCGCTTGGCGGCGAAGAAGTCCTTCAGGCCGCCTTCGGCCATCAATCGCCCCGCCTCCTGGGCCAAGAGATCCCGCATGCGTTGATCGCGGCTCTTACTGCGTTTCGCCATCGTCTCGATCCTCCAACACGCGGCCGGCGGGCCGCGGCTACCCCCCGAGGCGCCCCCCCAGGAACCGCCGGAGCTGCGCCCGGTCCACCGCATCCGTCACCACGGCCGCCCCGATGCCCTGCATCAGCACCAGCCGCAACACCCCCTCCTCGACCTTCTTATCGACCGCCATGGGGCCCAAGAAGGCCTCGGGATCCATCGTCGCCGGGGGCTCCGTCGGCAACCCGGCCCGGGCCAACACCGCCCGTGTGCGGCTCACCACCGCCCCATCCACCCAACCGAGCCAGGCCGAGAGCTCCGCGGCCAACACCAGACCGACCGCCACCGCCTCGCCATGGAGCCACGTCCCGTAGCCGGTCGCCGTCTCGATCGCGTGCGCGAAGGTATGCCCCAGGTTGAGCAGGGCCCGCCGCCCCGCCTCCCGCTCGTCCTCGGCGACCACCGCGGCCTTATCCCGGCAGGCGCGCTCGATCACGAAGGCCAAGGCCTCGGGCTCCCGGGCCATCACCCGCTCGCCCTGGGCCTCCAGCCACGCGAAGAACGCCGCATCCCCGAGCAGGCCGTACTTCACCACCTCCGCATACCCGGCCCGCAGCTCCCGATCCGGCAGGGTGGTCAAGGTCGCGGTATCGGCGATCACCGCCCGGGGCTGATAAAAGGCCCCGATGAGGTTCTTGCCCCCCGGATGATTGACGCCGGTCTTGCCCCCGACGGAGGAATCCACCTGGGCCAACAGCGTCGTCGGCACCTGCACGTAGCCCACGCCCCGCAGGTAGGTCGCCGCCACGAACCCCGCGATATCCCCGATCACCCCGCCGCCGAGGGCCACCAGCGTGGTGCGGCGATCGCAGCGGGCCTCGATCAGGGCATCGTAGACCTGGCTCACCGTCGACAGGGATTTGCTCGCCTCCCCATCGGGCAGGGTCACGCGCGTCACCGTGCGGGGGGCCAGGGCCGCCTGCAAAGGCTCGGCGTAGCGGGGCCCCACCACCGTGTTGGTCACGATCACCACCCGGGACCCGAGGGCCGCCTCATCCCAGAGCCCAGCCCCCCCCGACTCCAGGAGTCCGGTGCCGATATGGATCGGATAGGCGCGCTCACCGAGTTCGACGCGGAGACGAGGCATAGGGCAATGCTCTGCAGGCGTTAGGATTGGGCGGGGCGGGAGGTGGAGGCGCGCGTCGGCCGGGCCGCCTCCGGAAGGCGGGCAAGCAAACGCCGCACCACGTGGTGCGGGCCTTGGGCATCGGTGCGGATCACATGGTGGGCCACGGACTCGTACAACGGACCGCGCTCGGCCATCAGGGACTGCAGCTTGGCGCGGGGATCGGCGACCTGCACCAAGGGCCGATTGGGATCCCGGGCGACCCGCCGGAGCTGCTGCTCGAGGGAGGTCTTGAGGTAGATCACCGTCCCGCGCTCGGCCAGATGGGCCCGGTTGGTCGGGTCCAGGATCGCCCCCCCGCCGGTGGCAAGCACGATCCCGGGGCGGGCCGTCAAATCCGCGAGCACCGCCCGCTCCCGGCCCCGGAACCCGGCCTCCCCCTCCACCTCAAAGATCCACGGGATCCGCGCCCCGGTGCGCTCCTCGATGACCCGATCGCTGTCGAGGAACTCGCGCCCCAGGGCACGGGCCAGGCGGCGGCCCACGGTGCTCTTACCGGCCCCCATGGGACCGATCAGGAAATATCGGTTCGCATCGCTCATCGGGCTGTTATGCCAGGTGCGTCGACGGGAATCAACCGGTGGTCGGGCGTGTCGGGTCCACGACGTCCGAATCCGTCGATCACGGTGGACAATGTTTCCCGCGATGCGAATAATAAAATTAGGTGACAGAGTGACCTAAGCACGCCAACGGCCGGCTACGGTTGTCGCCAATAGCCGGGCTGAACGAACCGCTTGAGATGCCGGGCAGGCCAACCAAACCATGCAACCGCCGGCGGCGCTCGCCGGTCGAGCCCGGCGCCCAGGAACACCGGGGCGTTGTCACGGAGGCGCAAACCACCCCCGTTATCATGTCAGCGACGTCCCGAGAAAGCGCAGGCAAAATACCCGTGCAATCCGTTCGATGAACGTCTATCAGCGGCCGACTAATCACCTTGATCTTACACGGCACAAGCGTACGATCAACCCATGACGAGCCGACGCGACGTCCATCAGATCGCCGGATCGCTCGGTGGCCCGGGCGATCCACAAGCGGAACCGGGGCGCGATCTCGCCGATCGATGGGCAACACGATCGACTCAGGCGCCCCCCAGAAGCCGGCGGCGACGCCAAGGCCGCGGAGCCGGTTCGCGGGTGGCAAATGCGCAGGATACCGCATCGAACGGCCAGGCACTCAGGGGCTGCTCGCACCCCCTTACGATCCGCCCGGATTCCCCAGGCGATGGAGGACCTCACGATGGGATCCGTCCCCACGGCTTCAACCCAAACCCTGAAGGCCCCCATGGCTGACCAGTCACCCCACGCACCGCGGCTCAAGGCCGGTCGGCGCCCCAACGGATTCAGCCTCCTCGAGGTCCTCATCGCCTTGGTGGTCATCGCCATCGGCGTCCTCGGCGCGGCCTCGCTCATCACCGCGTCCGTCCAAAACCAACAGATCGCCGAATACCGCTCCCAGGCCATGTTCGCCGCCCAGAGCCTGGCGGACAGCATCCGGGCCAACTGGGACGCGGCGGGCGGGCCGCCCGCGCACTGGGATAGCCCGACGGTCGCTCCGCACGCCGGATGCCGTGATGGCTCGGGATGCAACGCGGCCGACATGGCGGCCGACAGCCTCTGGCTGATCGACAACGTCACCGGCGGTCAACTGCCCGAGGGCGCCGTCTACGTCTGCCGCGACGACACCCCCGAGGACGGCGTCCCGGCGGATCCGCCCACGCAGACCACCTCCGGCTGCACGGGCACCGCCGCCCACCCCCTCGTCGTCAAGACCTTCTGGCGGGATCGCGACAATGCGACGCAACGCTTTTGGATGGAGGTACAACCCTGATGGCCGGCCGATCCCCGTCCACGCCCCTCCGCACCCGCGGACACGACCGGGGCTTCTCCCTGCTGGAGTTGCTCATCGCCCTCGTACTCGGATTGTTCGTCCTCGGCGCGTTGATCCAGACCTTCTCGGCCTTTCGCCAGTCCTCGCGCCTCGTGGATGCCCAGGCCCAGGTGCAAGAGGCGAGTCGCTTCGCCGCCGAGACGCTCGCCCGATCCATGCGCGCCGCCGGGGATCTCGGCTGTGTGGGTGTCGACAACCTCGAAAACCAAACCACCGAGGACAGTCTACTCGAACCGCTGGCGGGGGCGGACAATGTCGGACCCTACGACTTGCCAGGCTCCGCTAAGATCGGCCCCTCGGATAACGTCACCATCACCCGGATGCTATCGCCCCCCATGCGGCTCGCCGACAACGTCACCTCAACCGACAATCTTAAAGTCGAGGTCGTCGAACCGAACGCACTCGAGACCGGGCCCCTGCCCCCGGTGCTTCCGGGGCAGCTCGAAGAAAACCTCGCGGTCATCACGGATTGCAGCGATGCGGATCTCTTCCAGATCACCTCGTCCAATCCCGCGGCGGGGGATTGGACGCGGACATGCGGCAGTACGAACGTCGCCACGTCCATCAACCAAAACTGTGGTGCCAGTGCCAACGTACCGCTTTCAGCGGAGTACAACCAGACCAACACCATCGTCCGCGTCGTCCGGCAAGACACCTTCAGCATCGATGACCTTACCGGTGGGCCGCATCTGGCCCGCGTGCGCAACCCCTTCTTTCCCGGCAACATCAATCAAGCCATGATCCCGAACGTCGTCGACATGCAGGTGTTCTACGGCATCGGGGGGGCCGATGGCGTGGCGGATTCCTATGTACCGGCCGGCGGCGTCGGTGACTTTGCCGATGTCGTGAGTCTCCGCATCTTCTTGCTGATCCGGTCTCGTGAAGACAACGTCGTCGACCAACCCCAGAGCTTGCGTTACATCGACGCCTCATCGGCGAATCAAGATCTCGCAACACTGACGATGCCAACGCGCCATTTCTACCGCGTCGTTGTACAAACGATTAGCCGACGGGATCGCTCCTGATCCACCCGGACTGAGATTCGATGCCACGACGCATGCTCGACCCCGTAGTGGCAGGCAACCCGTGAACCGCCGACATGGAGCCCTTTTCGTGATGACTGTCTATCAACCGGTACCGAATCGTCGGGTTGCGTCGCGCCCCCCGGAACGCGGCGTCGCCCTGCTCGTGGGGCTTATCGTCCTCGTGATCATCTCCCTGCTCGCCACCCACGGCATGCAGAGCTCCATCCTCCAGGAGAAGATGGCCGCCAACGCGCGCAACCGCGCCGGGGCCTTCGAGGCCGCCGAGGCGACGACGCGTGCCACCGAGGCCCTGGTCCGGCGCGAGGGCCCCGTTGCAGGCCTT
>CAYFWJ010000085.1:7318-12164 GCA_964346755.1 uncultured Ectothiorhodospiraceae bacterium | reverse complement strand
GAACCCTCAGCTATGCGGCCGAACCGGCCTTGAGTGGGCAGGCCGCACTGGATCATGTGCAGGATTCCCTGACGCGGGTGTTGCGGGTCGATCTCGGCATGCCGGATATCGACGGCCTGGAGGTCGCCCGTCGACTGCAGGCGCATCCGCGACGTCGTGCGATGTTATTGATCGCCATCACCGGCTACGGTCAGTACCGAGACGTCTCCGATGCCCTCGAGGCGGGCTTCGATCATCATTGGATCAAACCCGTGGATGTCATCGTACTCAGCGACTTGATCGAGCGTTGGTATCACGAAAGCGCCGCACGGGGGGGTAGACTGATCCCGCCCGCCCGAGCCGTTCAAGAGCGGCTCAAGGCCCGATCAACGGCGGCGAGCAACGCGTCCCGGCGACAGGGTTTGGCCAAGAACTGGGCCCCGGGGTACTGCAGCGCGGCCTGACGTACCTCGTGGATCGTGTAGCCGGTAAAGAAGATGACCGACAGCGCCGGGTTGATGGCGCTCATGCGGGCATAGGCCTCCGTACCGCTCAGGCGCGGCATGAGCAGGTCGACAATGACCAGTCGGATGTGCTCTGCATGGGCCTCGTGAAGGCGCACCGCGGCCTCGCCGTCTTGCGCGGTCAAGACGTGGTAGCCCACGCGCTCGAGAATCCGCTGCAGGGGGCGACGAATCGCGGCCTCGTCGTCCGCTAACAAGAGGGTCTCGTTCGATCCGGCCCCGGCCTGGTTCGGGGCTGGATTGGCGCCCGCCTCCGAAGCCCTCAGGGGGGGTTGTCGATCGCTAGGATAGGTTGTGCGTGGGTCCAGCGCTGAGCCGTTCAGCCCGCCGGCCTGTCCCGGTCGTTCCAAGTTGCTGTCGATGTATGCGCGTGCCAAAGCTCTCTCGCCCGTTACATCCGGTGGTTTGTGAGGGATTGACACCTCATTGGGTCGACAAAGGGTGTCGGCGTTCCCGGTTGCCCGATGGGCGGGGTCGATCCGGGCGTTGCTGCGGCGCCTAAGGCCCTCGGTGACGGCAAACACGGGTCCCAGGCGTCCGATTCGGGACTCGGAACGGGGCCTCACGGGATGTCCCCGGCGTGGATTCCTGTCGTGCGGAATGAGGCCGCGGGGCGCATTCACCGCGATTCGCGTGTCATACGCTATCCCGCCCACCCCTGAGCTGAACGGCGTTGCTATGTCCGTATCCACGACGGATCGACGCGCCCTCTTGCGTGTCGCCTTCAAACTCTTGGCCCTCGGCGGTCTCGCCGGTGTCATCAGCGTCTTCGCTTCCGCCCTGTTGAGCGGAGGGGACCCAGGGCCGAAACAGGTCCGTGTCACCCTGAGCGATCTCCCAGCGGGTGAGACCCGGGTCGTCGAGGAGGGAACGGAGCGTGTCCGCATCGTGCACCGTACCCCGGCGATGCTCGAGGCCTTGGGGGACGAACGGGTGCCGCTGGCCGATCCCCGTTCCCGAGCGAGCCGCCAGCCCCAGGGCTTGGATCCAACGACACGGGCCCAGCGCCCGGCCTATTTCATCGCCTTCGATCGGGGAACCGATCTCAATTGCCCCCTGCGCTTCGTGGCGGCGACCGCTGATCGGCCCGCAGGCTTCATCGATCGCTGCCGAGGCTCTCGCTACGACGCCGCCGGCCGGGTCTGGAAGGACCAACGCGCGACCCGTAATCTCGCCATCCCCGCCTATCGCTTCGTCGATGCGACCACCGTCATTGTGGAATTGCCCTGAGTCTCAGGGCTGGGTTGCACGGTGCGTCGAGCGTCCGGCGAAGCAATCGCCCGTTCCGGGCTCGTGTGGCTCGGGCAACCACCCCGAGCGTCGTCGAACGGTCCGCTCGCGCGCTTGCAAAGCCCTGCTCCGATCCCTATGTAAACCCTAAATCCGACAGTTTTAGGGGCACTCATGCGAACTGACAAATTAACCAGCAAGTTTCAAACGGCCCTGGCCGACGCCCAATCCTTGGCGCTCGGCAAGGACCATCAATTCATCGAGCCCGTGCATCTCATGCTCGCCCTCTTGAACCAGGAAGGGGGCACGGCGCGTCCGCTGCTCACGCAAGCCGGGGCCGACGTCAATCTGCTTCGCTCTCAGCTCGGCGAGGCGCTGGATCAGATGCCCTCGGTCAGCGGCGGCGAGGCGGGGGACGTGCAGGTCTCCAACGACCTGGCGCGGCTACTGAACGTGACCGACAAGCTGGCCCAACAGCGCAAAGATCAGTATATCTCCAGTGAACTGTTCGTCCTGGCGGCCGTGGACGACAAGGGCCAGGTCGGCGAGATCCTGCGCCGGGCCGGCGCCTCCAAAGCCGGGGTCGAACAGGCGATCGAGCGGGTCCGCGGCGGGCAGCAGGTCGATGATCCCAACGCGGAGGACCAGCGTCAGGCCCTCGAGAAGTACACCATCGATCTGACCGAACGCGCCGAGCAGGGCAAACTCGATCCCGTCATCGGCCGCGACGAGGAGATCCGGCGCGCCGTGCAGGTCCTCCAGCGCCGGACCAAGAACAACCCCGTGTTGATCGGCGAGCCAGGCGTAGGCAAGACCGCCATCGTCGAAGGGCTGGCGCAGCGGATCGTCAACCGCGAGGTCCCCGAGGGGTTGCAGGATAAGCGCTTGCTCGCCCTGGATATGGCTGCATTGATCGCCGGTGCGAAGTATCGCGGCGAGTTCGAGGAGCGGCTCAAGGCGGTACTCAACGACATCGGCCAATCCGAGGGTCAGATCATCCTGTTCATCGATGAGATCCACACCATGGTCGGTGCTGGCAAGGCCGAAGGATCGATGGACGCCGGGAACATGCTCAAACCGGCCTTGGCCCGCGGCGAGCTCCATTGCATCGGTGCCACCACCCTCGATGAATACCGCAAGAACATCGAGAAGGACGCGGCCCTGGAGCGGCGGTTCCAGAAGGTCCTCGTGGACGAGCCGAGCGTGGTCGATACCATCGCCATCCTGCGCGGGTTGAAGGAGCGCTACGAGGTCCACCATGGGGTCGAGGTGACCGACCCCGCGATCGTCGCCGCCGCCCAGCTCTCGCACCGCTACATTACGGATCGGCAGCTCCCGGACAAGGCCATCGATCTGGTCGACGAGGCCGCCGCCCGCATCCGCATGGAGATCGACTCCAAGCCGGAGTCCATGGACCGACTCGAGCGCCGCCTGATCCAGCTGAAGATCGAGGCCGAGGCCTTGAAGAAGGAATCCGACGAGGCCTCCAAGAAGCGCCTTGAGCAGCTCAATGAGGAGATCGAGCGCGTCGAGCGGGAGTATTCGGATCTCGACGAGCTCTGGAAGGCGGAGAAGTCCCGTCTCGAGGGCTCGGCGCAGGTCAAGGAGGAGCTCGAACAGGCGCGGATCGAGTTGGATGCCGCGCGCCGGGCCGGGGATCTCACGCGGATGTCCGAGCTCCAGTACGGCCGCATCCCGGAACTGGAGCGGCGTTTGAACGAGGCGCAGGCGGCCGAGAGCAGCGGCGAGGGGTTCGAACTGGTGCGCAACCGGGTCAACGATGAGGAGATCGCCGAGATCGTGGCCAAGTGGACCGGCATCCCGGTCTCGAAGATGCTCGAGAGTGAAAAAGACAAGCTGTTGCGTATGGAACGGGCCCTGGAGCAACGGGTCGTGGGCCAACGGGAGGCGGTGACGGCGGTCTCCAACGCCATCCGCCGGGCCCGCGCTGGTCTGGCCGACCCCAACCGCCCCAACGGTTCGTTCCTCTTCCTGGGACCCACCGGGGTCGGCAAGACGGAGCTCTCCAAGACCCTGGCGCAGTTCCTGTTCGATACGGAAGAGGCCATGGTGCGACTCGACATGTCGGAGTTCATGGAGAAACACTCGGTCTCGCGGCTGATCGGCGCCCCGCCGGGCTACGTCGGCTACGAAGAGGGCGGCTACCTGACCGAGGCGGTCCGCCGACGACCCTACTCGGTGCTGCTCCTCGATGAGGTGGAGAAGGCCCATGGGGATGTCTTCAACGTACTCCTGCAGGTCCTCGAGGACGGGCGCCTGACCGATGGCCACGGGCGGACGGTGGACTTCCGCAACACGGTCATCATCATGACCTCCAACCTCGGTTCTCAGGTCATCCAGGAGATGGCCGGCGAGGAGAACTACACGACGATGCGGAGCGCCGTGATGGAGATCGTCGGGCAGCATTTCCGGCCCGAGTTCCTCAACCGGATCGACGAGGTGGTGGTCTTCCATCCGCTGGGGCGCGAGCAGATCCGCGAGATCACCCGCATCCAGATGGACTATCTCAAGGGGCGCTTGCAGGATCGCGAGATGGACATCGAGCTCAGCGATGCCGCCTTGGACAAGCTCGGCGAGGCCGGCTTCGATCCGGTCTACGGGGCGCGGCCCTTGCGGCGGGCCTTGCAACATCAGGTGGAGAACCCACTCGCCCAGGAGATCCTGGCCGGTCGCTTCGGCCCCGGGGATCTCGTCACCGTCGATGTGGAAGGGGGCGAGCTCGCGTTCCGCCGGGAGGCCGTCGCCGAGGTGGTCAACGACTGATCATCACCGGGTTTCTCGCGTGTGACGGGGCCTCGCCTCGGATGAACCCGCGGCGTCGAATGCGACGCCGCGGGTTTTTTGGGCTCGACCCCCGGGCATTCCCCCTGCAGGCACGCCTCCTTCATGAACGGGTCGATGCCGTGGAATGATGGGTGTCTATGTTTGAATTATGTTTTAATTCCATCCATGTTCTAATTCCAATCGAGGGGTCGCCCAGGAGGACGACCCTCCCGGGGGATGCACCGAGCCTCCACGGACGGATCCACGGCGTCCCCCGACGGCGAACCCCCGAACCGCCGCCCCCCGGTGAGCCCAGCCGACGGCGTGGG
>CAYFWJ010000085.1:0-7218 GCA_964346755.1 uncultured Ectothiorhodospiraceae bacterium | reverse complement strand
CGAGCCGTCTGAGACGGATGTGGGACGTCCCGGAAGGAGGGGCGCAGAAGGGGGAGCCCCCGAGCGACACGCCGAGCCGTCGACGATACATGGGGGGCCTCCCCGAAGCAGGAGCGCAGGCGGGGGACTCCCCCGGGCGATCGAGCCGATTCGTCGCAAGCGGAAGCGGGCTGCCCCACAACAGCAGGGCCTCGAAGCGCCGAGCCCCCCTGGGCGGTCCATCGGTTCGGCGGGAGGCGATGCCCCTCCGCCGTCTAGGCCGGGGCGGCGGGATCGGCCGGGGGGCACCTGCTATCATAGAGCCCTCGGCTCATCCGTCTCCGGCTTCCTGCCCCGCGAGGTGACATGGCGATCGAATCGGCCCCCATGGCCCATGGCCAAGAAACCATCACCCAAGTCCTGATCCTGCTCGGCGTTACGGTGTCGATCGTCGGGGCCTTCCGGTGGGTGCACATGCCGCCGATCCTCGGCTACCTCGCCGTCGGGATCCTCCTCGGACCCGGCGTGCTCGGGGTCATGGCGGACAGCGCCACCATGTCGTTGCTCTCCGAGTTCGGGGTTGTCTTTCTGTTATTCGTCATCGGCCTCGAATTCAGCCTGACGCAGATGATCGCCATGCGTCGGCTCGTACTCGGGCTGGGGGGCTTGCAGGTCCTTGTGACCATCCCCATCATCGGTCTGATTGCCCTCGGGGTCGGCTTGGAATGGCGGACGGCCTTTGTGATCGGTGCGGCCCTGGCCTTGTCCTCGACGGCGGTCATCGTCAAACAGCTGACCGAAGAAGGCGAGCTGCAGACCCCCCACGGTCGCGCCGCCATCGGCACGCTGCTGTTCCAAGACGTGGCGGTCATCCCGCTGCTTATCCTGATTCCGGCCCTGGGCGGTAGCGAGGGGGCGGGGCTCGCGACGCTCCTCGGGCTGGCCTTGGCCAAAGCGATTGTGGCCTTCGGGGTCATCCTCGCCGTGGGCCGATACCTCCTGCGCCCGTTATTCCATCTGGTGGCCCGGGCCCGCTCGCCAGAGCTGTTCACGCTGACGGTGTTGTTCGTGACCGTAGCGGCCGCTTGGGGGACCCAATCCCTGGGTCTATCCCTGGCCCTCGGGGCGTTCCTCGCGGGGATGATGCTCTCGGAGACCGAGTATCGCCATCAGATCGAGGCCGACATCCGGCCCTTCCAGGATATCCTGCTCGGCTTGTTCTTCATCTCCATCGGGATGCTCCTGGACCCCAGTATCGTCCTGGCGCAGGTGCACTGGGTCCTGGTTGCCGTCCTGGCGCTCATGGGGGGGAAGCTGGTCATCATCTTCCTCATCATGCGAGGCCTGGGTTACGAGCGGGATGTGGCCGCCCGGGTTGGTCTGATCCTGGGCAATGGCGGCGAATTCGGCTTCGTGCTCCTCGCCGTCGCCACCGATTATGCCTTGCTCCCCGATCTCGCCAAACAGGTGGTGATCGCCGCGATCATCGTCAGTCTTGCCCTCACGCCTGTGATTATACGCTCCAGTGCCGGCCTGGCCGCGCGTTTTGCCCCACCCCAGGGGGGCCGCACGCACGAGGATTGCGAGGTCCGCATCGAGGCCTATGAGGGGGAAACGGCCGGTTACCGGGATCACGTGATCTTGCTCGGCTTCGGGCGGGTCGGACAGAACGTGGCCCGGTTTCTCGACGAGCATGGCTTTCGTTGGCTGGCCCTGGATTTGGATCCGCTGTTGATTCAGAATGCCCGCGCGGCTGGGAAACCGGTGTTCTATGGGGACGCGACGCGCAGTCACGTACTGCGGGCGGCGGGTATCGAGCGGGCCCACGTGGCGGTCGTCGGCTTCAACGAGGGGCGGGCTACGCGGAAGGTCGTCCATCAACTGCGGGCCCTGGACTCGGAGTTGCCGATCCTGGTACGCACCACGGATGACAGCGAGATCGAGGCCGTCCGCGCCGCCGGTGCCACCGAGGTCGTCCCGGAGGTCCTCGAAGGTAGCCTGATGGTGGCTTCGCATGTCCTGTTTATGCTCGGTGTCCCGAGTGACCGGGTTATCGCCGGCATCCAGGCGGTCTGGGCAGATCGCTACACCAGCATGCGCAGCTTCTTCCACGGCTCCGAGGCCCCGACCGTCGATCGTTCCGAGGCCATTCGCGATCGCCTCCAGTCGATCACCCTGGCGCCGGACACCGTCGCGGTCGGTAAGCCCGCGGAACGGCTGCCCCTGAACCGGCTCGGGGTGCGCATCGACTCCATCTGCCGGGACGGGATCTGCGAACTCGACCCGGACCGGCGCCACCCGCTCGAGCCCGGCGATGTCGTGGTCCTCTTCGGGGCGCCGGAGGCCCTGAATCGCGCCGAACAATGGCTCGCCGGCAAGGCCCGTCGCCACCTCTGGCCCAAGGCAGGCCGCCGAGCCCTCCGGCGCTGGCGGCGACGCCTGCGGGGCGATCGGGTCGCCGAGGATGCGGAGTCGTAAGTCGGCGGTCGTCCTGCCGGCCTAGCGTTGGCAATGAACGCAGAGGTAGGTGGCGCGTTGGGCAATGAGCCGTCGCTGCAGGCTGCGGCCGCAGCGCGGGCAGGGGCACCCGGCCCGTTCGTAAACGGACAACGATTGACGGAAATACCCGGGTTTGCCATCTTCGTGCACGAAATCGCGCAAGCTCGTGCCCCCTTGGTCGATGGCTTCGCCGAGGGTGGCGCGGATCGCCTGAGCGAGCCCCATGTAGCGTGTCCGGCTGATGCGGCCTGCGGCCCGCGCCGGATGGATCCCGGCGCGAAACAGGGCCTCGTTGGCGTAGATATTCCCGACCCCAACCACGATATGGCTGTCCATCAACCAGGCCTTGACGGCCAGCCGCCGTCCGCGGGACGCGGTGTACAGATAGTCCCCGTCGAAGGCCGGGTCGAGGGGCTCGGGGCCGAGATCCCGCAACCGGGGATGACGCATCGCGGGGCCGTCGGTCCACAGCAGGCTGCCAAAGCGCCGGGGATCCCGGTAGCGGCAGACCCAGCCGTCGCTGAGTTCCAGGTCCCAGTGGTCGTGGCGACCCGCCGGTACGACGGGTTCAACGACCCGGAGACTGCCGGACATCCCCAGATGAATGATGAGATCGCCTTGATCCAGATGGGCGATCAGGTACTTCCCGCGTCGGTCCAGGCCCTGGATCCGTTGCCCTGGGAGTTCCTTGGGCAGCGTCTCGGGAACCGGCCAGCGCAGACGGGGTTCGCGCAGGCAGAGGCGCTCGATGCGCCGCCCCACCAAATGCGGCTCCAGGCCGCGACGGGTCGTTTCGACTTCGGGTAGTTCAGGCATCGCCGCAGCATCGCCCAGCGGACGGCCCGACGCAAGCCGTACCCCGAGTCGCCCGGCCCGAGCGCGGGGGGGCGTACGCCCGCCCTTAGCCTCCGAACCAACGCGTCCCTCGGGCCGATCCGGGACGAGCCCGGCCTCGCGCTCAGCGTGCGCTCACGGTCCGGGGCGACCGATCCATCGGTTTCATTCACAACGGAAGGCCATTCATGATCGAGGTTGATAACCTAACCAAGCGTTTCGGTTCGCATACGGCTGTGGATCGGCTCAGCTTCCAGGTGGCACCCGGTGAGGTCTTAGGCTTCCTGGGGCCCAATGGCGCCGGCAAGTCGACCACCATGAAGATGCTGACCGGTTTTTTGCCCCCCACCTCCGGCACCGCGCGCATCGCGGGCCACGACGTCCAGTCCCGTCCCATCGAGGCGAAACGCCAACTCGGATACCTGCCGGAAGGGTCACCGGGCTACGGGGACATGACCGTCGCCGAGTTCCTCAGCTTCATCGCCGACATTCGGGGGCTCAGCGGGATACCGCGTCAGGAGCGGTTGCGCTGGGTCATCGACGAGATCCATCTGAACGATGTACTCGCCCAACGCATCGAGACCCTCTCCAAAGGCTTTCGCCGGCGGGTCGGACTGGCCCAAGCCATCCTTCATGATCCGCCCGTGCTCATCCTCGACGAACCCACCGACGGGCTGGACCCGAATCAGAAACACGAGGTGCGCAGCCTGATCCAGGGGATGGCCAAGGACAAACTCATTATCATTTCGACCCATATCCTTGAAGAGGTGGAAGCGGTGTGCACCCGGGCGATCATCATCGCATCCGGTCGCCTCCTGGTGGACGATACCCCCGAGGCCCTGCTCAGTCGCTCCCCCTATCACGGGGCTGTCGCCGTTTCGGTCAACGACCCCGAGGCCGCCCAGCCGGCCCTGGAATCCCTGCCGGAAAGTGCCGGCGTCGAGCGACGGGACGGTACACTCGTGGTCAAGGCCCAACCGGGGCAATCCGTCCTGCCGGGCGTCCATCGCCTCGTCACCGAGCAGGGGTGGACCCTCACCGATGTCCGACCCCTGTCCGCACGGCTGGATGAGGTATTCCGGGAGATCACGGGAGGCGAAGCGGCATGAAGATCCTGTTGACCCTGATCCGCCGCGAGTTTGCGGCCTATTTTATGACCCCCCTGGCCTACGTATTCATCATGATCTTCTTGGCCTTGAGCGGGGTCTTCACCTTCTATCTGGGCAACTTCTACGAGCGGGGCGAGGCGGATCTCATCCCGTTCTTTAATTTCCATCCCTGGTTGTATCTGTTGTTGGTCCCGGCCATCGCCATGCGGATCTGGGCGGAAGAGCGGCGCTCGGGGACCATCGAGATGTTGCTCACCCTCCCGGTGACCATGGGGCAGGCGGTGTTTGCCAAATTCTTGGCGGGATGGGCCGTCATCGCCGTCGCCCTCGCCCTGACCTTCCCGATATGGCTGACGGTGAACTACCTGGGCAACCCCGATAACGGCGTGATTGCCGCGGCGTATCTCGGCAGTTTGTTGATGGCTGGCGGTTACCTCGCCATCGGTGTCTGTCTCTCCGCGGTCACGCGCAGTCAGGTGATCGCCTTCATTCTCACCTTCCTGGTGGCCTTTCTCTTGACCGTCACCGGCTTTCCGCTGGTCTTAGACGCCTTCCAGGGGTGGGCCCCGAGCGCCTGGGTCGAGGTGATCAGTTCGCTGAGCTTCCTGACTCACTTTCAGGCGATCAGCAAGGGCGTCGTTGCCGCCCGGGATGTGGTCTACTTCCTCGCGATGATTGCAGCCTGGCTCATCGCGAGCACCCTGGTCATCGACATGAAGAAGGCTGAATAACCGGAGGACCGCCGTGAATCGCACCCTGAGTCAACGCCTCTACTCCCTCGGTGGGCTGGTCCTGATCGCTGTGCTGCTTCTCACGGTCCTCGCCGTGAGTGAATCCACCCTGCGTGGGAAGCGCTTGGACCTGACTGAAAACAACCTCTACACCCTGTCGGCGGGTTTGGAGTCCATCCTGCAAGGGCTCGATGAGCCCATTCACCTCCGGCTGTTCTACTCCCAGGCGCAGGCCCAGGACTTTCCGAGCATTCGCAATCATGCGCGGCGTGTCCGGGAGCTATTGCGGGAGATGGAGGCCGTGGCCGGCGACAAGCTCAAGGTCTCGATCATCGAGCCGGAGCCATTCTCCGACGCCGAGGATACGGCAGTGGAGCTCGGGATCCAGGCCATCCCGATCTCCAACGCCGGGGACAATCTCTATTTCGGTCTGGCCGGGACCAACGCCGTGGGCCAGGAGGAGGCCATTCCGATCCTCGATCCGCAGCGTGCCGCGTTTCTGGAATACGACATCGCCAAGCTGGTGTACCCGTTGGATCGGGTCGACAAACCCGTGGTCGGGTTGTTGAGCACCCTCGAGGTCGGCGGCGGCGTGAACCGCCAGACGATGCAGCGTCAGGAGCCCTGGGTGATGGTCGAGCAGCTGCGCCAGCTCTTCGAGGTCCGCGAGCTATCCCCGGAGGACACGCGGATCCCCTCCGAGCTCGAGGCCCTGATCCTGATCCGGCCGTCCACGCTGGAGGACACGGCCCTGCGCGCCATCGACCGGTTTGCAGCCGAGGGCGGGCGGGTACTCGCCTTCGTCGACCCCTATGCCGAGCGGGGCCAGCCCCAGCAAAGCCCGGTGTCGGAGCCGCTCCAGCGTCTACTCGAGCACTGGGGGGTGCGCTGGCAACCGGATCAGTTTCTGGCGGATGCCACCCAGGCCCTTCAGGTCAATGTCGCACGATCCCAACCCCCGGTGTATCACTACGGGATGCTCGGCCTCGAGGGGGAGGCCTTGAACGGGGACGATGTGGTAACCCGCGGGTTGCAGCAGATCAACCTGGCCTACGCCGGCATCCTCGAGCCGGTGGATAACGCCACGACGCAAGTGACGCCGCTGCTCCAATCGAGTGATCAGGCCATGCCAATGGGGCGCTTCCGCTTGAGTCCCGGTCTGGATCCGGCCAGCCTGCAATCGGATTTCGAGGCCACCGGCCAGCGCTACACCGTCGCAGCGCGCGTGCGGGGTCCCGTCACCCCCCTCCTGGCCGACAACGGCACGGCCGCCGAAGCGGCCCAAACCGCCGAGGCGGAGGATGCGAGCGCCTCGGGCGACGGCGACGCCGTCTTCAATGCCATCCTTGTTGCCGATACCGACCTCCTGACCGATCGCCTCTGGGTGGATGTGCAGAATATCCTGGGTCAGCGGCTCACGACGGCCTGGGCGGCGAACGGGGACCTGGTGACCAATGCGGTCGACAATCTCCTCGGCAGTGATGATCTGATCAGCATCCGGACCCGAGCCGACTACAGCCGGCCATTCACGCGAGTCGAGGCCCTGGAGCGAGAGGCGGATCGCCGGTTTCGGCAGAAAGAAGAAGAGCTGCAGGCCCGGCTCGAGGAGACCGAGCGCCAGCTGCAAGAGTTGCAACGCCAGCGCCAGGACGGCAACGCCCTGATGATGACCGCCGAGCAGCGTGAGACCCTGGAGCGATTCCAGCAGCGTCGCCTGGAGATCCGGGAGGAATTACGGGAGGTCCGCCATCAACTCGACCGGGACATCGAGCGGCTCGGGGCCCAGGTCAAATTCATCAACATCATCCTGATGCCCTTGCTGGTACTGATCGTCGCCTTGTTCTTCGCCGGTTTGCGTCGCCGGCGGGTCGCGCGATTGGTTACCTGAGCCACCCCGAGGGCGAGGGGTTCCCGGGGCGCGGACACAACGGAGCGGATTGGCTCCCTGGGGCCGGGCACCGTCTTCGGGGAGCGCTCGCTGCTGACCGGCGCGCCCCGCCGTGCCACGGTTCGAGCGACAACGGCCGCCACGGTGTTCGAGCTCACCAAGGCGGAGGTGGAACCGC
>CAYFWJ010000084.1:0-12419 GCA_964346755.1 uncultured Ectothiorhodospiraceae bacterium | reverse complement strand
CCACGTTATCACCCGGGCGGTCGGTGCCGAAGCGACCTTGTCCGTGGACGTCACCTATGGGGAGGTCCAGGCCGGGGATCGGTTCCTGCTCTGCAGCGACGGACTGCCCCGTGAGGTGAGCGATGAGGAAATGGCAATCCATTTGAGCGCCGAGGTCGATCCCGAGATCATCGGGGATCGCCTCCTGGCGTTGGCCTTGGAGCGCGGCGCTCATGATAACGTCAGCCTCTGTGTCGTCTGCGTTGATGGCGCCTGACGGCGCCCCGAGCCTGTTCGTGACCGGCAGTCACACCGGCGTCGGCAAGACCTGGGTGGCGCGTGGGTTGATCCGGTACTGGCGGGACGCCGGGTACCCGGTTGCGGTACGCAAGCCCGTGGAGACGGGTTGGCCGGATACGGCCGAGGCGATTCACCGGACCGACGCGGCGGTCCTGGCCCAGGCGGCGGATCGCAATCGGGATTCGGTGTGTCCGATTCGGTTGAGGCCGGCGGTCTCCCCTGAACGGGCCGCGGCGCTGACCGGATACCCATTGCCCCTGGCGAAAGTCGTGGCGGCGGCTCGCCTCGAGGTCTCCGCCGGCACCTGTCGGCTGTGCGAGGGCGCCGGCGGATTCTTGTCGCCGATCGCCGAGGGGGCGTTGAACGCGGATTTGGCGCGGGCCCTTGGATGGCCCGTGCTGATTGTCGTGCCGGATGAGCTCGGCACGGTGAACCAGGCCTTGCTGACGGTCGAGGCCGTGGTGGCTCGGGGTCTGGCCGTCGCGGCCGTTGTCTTGAACGCCCGGGACGGGGCCCTGGCGCCGAGCCTCGACAATGCGGCGGAGCTGAAGGCGTATTGCCGCACACCGATCGTACGCTGGCCCCGGCTCGTCGCCGACGATGACAGGGTGGCCGAGCGGCGCGCGGCAGCCCAACTGGCGGCCTCCCTGGCCCCACCCTGAGGCGTTTCGGGGCCTGGAGACCGATCCATCGACGCGAGTCCACGGGCGGAAGCCGCCCGTGGACTCGCGAACCCATCGAGTCTTTGTCGGAGGAATTCACCGTGTGTGATACCTGTGGTTGCAACGTTACGTCCGGTAATGCCCATCTCGTGCAGGGGAACGGCAAGCTGGCGCGGGTCGAGTCGGGATATTCGGCGGTCGATGTCTTACAAGGCCTGTTGCACGAGAACGATCATCAAGCGGTTCACAACCGACGGCATTTTGATCGGCGCGGGATCCTGGCAATCAACCTGATGTCCTCGCCGGGCTCGGGCAAGACCAGCCTCCTGGAGGCCACGCAGGCCTATCTCGCAGCCCGGGCCGAGACGGGCGAGGCGCCGTGGCGTTTCGCGGTCATCGAGGGCGATCTCGAGACGGAGAACGATGCGGACCGTCTCCGGGCGCGGGGGATCCGGGCCCATCAGATCAGCACCGGTTCTGCTTGCCACCTCGACGCCCACCTCGTCCACCAAGCGCTCCATCAGATGAGCCTGGACGGGATCGATCTCGTGTTCATCGAGAACGTCGGGAATCTCGTCTGCCCGGCGAGTTTCGATCTGGGGCATCATTACAACGTCACGCTGCTCTCCGTCACGGAAGGGGATGACAAGCCCGCCAAGTACCCGGTGATGTTCCGAGGCTCGGATCGGGTCCTGTTGACGAAGACCGATCTGCTCTCGGTTCTGGGGGATTTCGATCCGCAACGGGCCGAGGATTATGTGCGAGGGCTGGCCAATGCCGCCCCGGTTAGCTCGGTCTCGGCGCGCAGCGGCGAGGGCATGGCCGAGTGGATCGACTGGCTGGAATCGGCCCTGACCGCCCATCGGGCGGGATTGGAGTCGGGCCAGTCCCGTCAGCCGGCCCTTCAACCCGAAGGGGCCGTGTTGCACGCCGGGGCGTCCGACGCCGCGGATGCGCCGGCTCCCTCAACGCCCTGAGGAGGCGCTTATGGCCAATACCACGGCGCGTGCCTGGTTGCAGCGGATCCACGCCCTCGAGCTGGATCACCCGGTGCGGATCATGAATGTCTGCGGGGGGCACGAACGCTCCATCAGCCTCGCGGGGCTGCGAACGGCCTTGCCCTCCACGGTCGATCTCATCCCCGGGCCCGGCTGTCCCGTGTGCGTGTGCCCCGAGGAAAGCATCCATCAGGCGATCCAGATTGCCCTTCATGAGCCGGTCATCCTGGCGGCGTTCGGGGATATGCTGCGCGTCCCGGTCAATGTCTCCAAGGGTGAGGTGCGCTCCCTGGAAGAGGCGCGGGCCGCAGGCGGCGATATCCGTCCCGTGGCCTCGCCCATGGACGTGGCGGCCCTCGCCCGCGAGGCCCCGGATCGACCTGTGGTGTTCCTGGCGGCGGGCTTCGAGACCACCTTGGCCCCGATTGCCGCGCTGCTCGCCCAGGGCGCTCCGGAGAACCTGCGCCTGCTGATGGCCGGGCGGCTCACGTGGCCGGCGGTCTCCATGCTTCTGGATCGTGGGGAGCCGGGTTTCGATGGGTTGATCGCCCCCGGCCATGTCGCCACGATCATGGGGGCCGATGAGTGGCGCTTCGTGCCCGAATCCCACGGCTTGCCCGCCGCGGTTGCGGGATTTACCCCCGAGAGCCTGCTGGCCGCGATCTATTCGGTCCTGCGTCAGTATCAGACCGGGAGCCCATTCCTCGATAACTGCTACCCCGAGCTCGTGACGGCGGAGGGTAACCGCGGGGCTCAGCGGACCCTCGATTCGGTTCTGCGCGTGGAGGATGCCGCGTGGCGCGGGATTGGGGTTATCCCCGGATCCGGTTTCGGACTCGCGGCGGATTACGCGGCCTGGGACGCGGAACGCGACTACGCGGACTATCGGGACCTGGCGCGGAAACGGGCCGGCGCGATGCCGCCCGGTTGTGATTGTGCCCGCGTGGTCTTGGGACAGATTCGTCCCACGGAGTGCACGCTCTACGGGCGGGCCTGCACCCCGCGAACCCCGATTGGGCCCTGTATGGTCTCCGACGAGGGGGCCTGCCGCATCTGGTGGTCGGCCGGGGTCCGTGAGCCGGAGGCGGCGGCCTGAGGGGCGTCTCGAGCCGTTCGGATCCGCGGTGGGGTCCGGGGTCGTCCCGGCTCCCCACCCGCTGTTACCCAATGTAACCCCAGCCAGTTGGCTGGGCGGACTTCTCGCGTCCCCTAATCACGGATTGTCCGGATGCACGGTTCCGGGATCGGTGTGGGTTTGCGGGCCCGGGTCGTTGTCCATTGTCCATTGGCCGCGTCGCCAAGTCCGCACGGAGGTGTCATGCCAAGGCCTGGCGGGTTCCAGTGGTTCGTCCCCGATCGGCTAGTCAATCGCCTGCGTATCGCGGCCATCCTTCTGGCCGTCTCCCTCGGCGGTGGGACCGTCCTCCTGTGGGAGGGGCAAATCCGGCCGGCATGGGAGCGGGATCAGCGCTATCAAGTGGATCGGCTCCTCGAGGCCTACGCGGCCGAGCTCGCTCGGGCCCTTGCCGCGGGCGATTATGCCTCGCTCCGCCGCGGGGTGGAACGCATCCTCGCCGAGCATGACCCCGTCTCGGGGACCCCAGTGTTCGCCGGGCTCGAATTGCACGAGCGCAACGGCGCCTATCTGTTCTCCAACCACCGCCAGCTCAGTCAGCCGCCGCTGTCCCGGTTTCGCGGTTATAGCGCGACGGTACCGCTCACCCGGCCCGAGCCAGCCGATGTGCCCCGCGCGTATCTGACACTTCATTACCGCGGCGATCGGCTCCGGCAAGTCCAGGAACAGGTTCGTTGGGCCCTGTTCGGTGCACTGGCCTGCCTGTTGCTGGCCCTGTTTCTCCTGCTCCGGTTTGTCCGCTGGCAACTGCGCCCCCTGGAGCGTCTCACCCGCGAGCTCACCTGGGTCAAGCGGGATGTCGCCCATCGGTATCTCCCATCAAGTCCCACCCGCGCGGCGCGCGAGATCCGAACCGTCTACGCCGTCACGGCCGAATTGCTCGAGCGAATTCGCCGCTATACGCAGGAGCTGGAAACCCGTGTGGCAGAGCGGACCCGCTCCCTCGACGCCGAGGTCGCCCATCGCCGGCAAATCCAACGGGACCTCGAGGCGATCTTTGATCTCTCGCCGGTGCCTTTGCTGGTGAGTCGGCTTCGTGACGGCCGCCTGCTCAAGGCGAATGCGGCCACGTTTGATTTCTTTGGTGTAACGCTTGAGGATCAGGCGGGGTCTCTGTATACCCCCGATTTTTATCGCAACCCGCAGCAGCGCGAGGCCTTGGTCCGTCGAATCCAGGCGGGCGAGGTGACGATTCGGGATTTCGAGCTGGCGTTGCAGGTGCCCAATGGGCCCCGGGATGTCTTGTTGGCCATGAATCGGATCACCTACCCGGAGGAACCGGCCCTATTAGTCGCTTTCACCGATATCACCGAGCGCAAGCGGCTCGAAGCGACGTTGCGGTCCTCACAAAAACAACTTCAGGATCTCGTGGCCCTCGCCCAGGATGCGATTCTCGCCTTCGATGAGACCGGCCGCGTCACGCGGTTCAACCACAGCGCGGAAGCGATGTTTCAGATGGCCGCGGAAGAGGTGCTCGGACGCGGGATTGAACGGCTCTTGCCCGACCTCGGCCAGCATTTAACCGAGGCGCGCCGGGCGGGTACCGCCCTCGATCGGGCCAGCGGGTGGGAGCTCGAGGCCCTTCCGGTCCAGGGGGCACTGGCTGTCGAGGCATCTGTCTCGGTCCATCACGACCGGCTCGGGACCCAATACACGGCCATCCTGCGGGACATTACCGATCGGAAATCCCGGGAACGGGTATTGTATCGGGAGGCGACCACGGATCCGTTAACCGGGTTATTGAATCGGCGCAGCTTCACCCGACGAGCCCATCTTTTCCTGGAAGACGCGTGTCGCGATCGGCGCGGAGTCGCCTTGGTCGTGCTGGACATCGATTGGTTTAAGCGGATCAACGACCAGTTCGGCCACGGGGTGGGGGATCGGGTGATCCAGCGAGTGGCCGCCCGGGTGCAGGAGGCGAGCGTGGCAGAGGCCTTAGAGGCCTTGGTGGCCCGTCTCGGGGGCGAGGAATTTGCGTGGTTGTCGGCGTTTGAGCCGGCGGTGGCCGCTCAGCAAGTCGACCCGGTGCGTCGAGCCATCGAGGAGGATACGCTCGTCACCGAGACCGGGGCCGTCTGTCGGGTGACAGTCTCCGCCGGCGTCACGGGATTGGCCCCGAGCCAATCCCTGGATGGGAGCGCTGAGTTCTGTCTCCGCCGCCTTCTGGAGCGCGCCGATCAGTTGCTCTACCAGGCCAAGCGGGCGGGGCGCAACCGAATCCTTCAGGAGGCGATCCGCTGATGGCGGACCCTCAGGAAGCCCCTTTCTGGTAGGTGCCCATCCACTGCGCTTCGGCCAGGATATGACCGGCCATCGCCTGTTCCAGGTCGGTCTTCGTCGGTAGCTGGAGTCCCTGCAGCGGGGTGTCCAGGGCGTAGAGGCGATGATAGTAACGATGTCGCCCGATGGGGGGACACGGCCCGCCATACCCCATGCGTTTGAAGTCGTTCACGCCCTCCTGAGCACCCGCAGGCAATCCGTCCCGGGTTACGCCCTCGGGGAGACCGGCCGTCTCCGGGGGGAGGTTGTACAGCACCCAGTGCACGAAGACCATCTGCGGTGCGGCCGGGTCCGGCGCATCCGGGTCATCCACGACGAGGGCTAGGCTCCGGGCCCCTTCGGGTACCCCGTGCCAGCTCAGGGGGGGAGTTATGTCTTCACCCTCGCAGGTGTAGCGCGTCGGGATGACACCGCCGTCGGTGAAGGCCGTTGATTCGAGTACCAGGGACATGGCGATTGCCTCCGCAGCGTCGTGCGTTGAGTACCTCGTCCTCAAACATGGGGATCGCCGTTCACGGTGTCAAATCCGCCTGCGGTGGGTCGATCGGGTCCGTGGGTTGGGCCTGGGCTGGCGCAGCCGGCTCGGCGGCGGTGTTCAAGGGACGTTGACCGCTCTTCCACAGGCCATATTCCAGGCCTTCGATGACGGCGTGGTAGGAGGCCTCGATGATGTTTTCGGAGACCCCGAGGGTGGTCCAACGCTGGTGCCCGTCGGAGGATTCCACGAGTACCCGGGTCTTGGCACCTGTGCCCGCTCGGCTGTCGAGGATTCGGACCTTGTAGTCGGTGAGCCGGAAGGCGCTGATGGTGGGATAAAAGCGGTTCAGACCGCGACGCAGGGCGGCATCGAGGGCGGCCACCGGCCCGCTGCCCTCGGCCGCCTCGAGGACCTCCTCGCCGGCGACGGCAATCTTGACATGAGCCATCGCCCGAGTCCCTTGATCCGGGCAATCGCTGGCCATGTCGCAGGTGACCTGATAGCTGCGCACACCGAAGTAGTGCGGACGCCCATGGGTGACCTCTTCGACGAGCAGTTCGAAGCTCGCCTCGGCGGCCTCGAACTGATAGCCCTCCTGCTCCAGCACCTTCAGCCGCTCGAGGACGCGAC
The DNA here is from genome assembly GCA_964346755.1 of uncultured Ectothiorhodospiraceae bacterium. Classification (GTDB taxonomy): domain Bacteria; phylum Pseudomonadota; class Gammaproteobacteria; order CAYFWJ01; family CAYFWJ01; genus CAYFWJ01. The sequence continues at coordinate 5,957 of CAYFWJ010000084.1, read as the reverse complement.
GTCCATGCTCGCCAGCGGGGTCGAGCGTGAGGCCGAGGCGGCGCGCCTGTTCGACCACGTTACTGACCCCCGATTGTTCCGAGACCACGATGCGCCGATCGTTGCCGACGGCCTCCGGCGGGATGTGCTCGTAGGTGCGCGGATTGCGTCGGACCGCGCTGACGTGGATTCCGCCCTTGTGGGCGAAGGCGGAGCGACCGACGAACGGGGCGTGATCGTCGGGGGCGATGTTGACGATCTCGCTGACCTCGTGGCTGAGCTCGGTCAGCTGGGCCAGGGTCTCCGGTGGCACGCAGCGATACCCGAGTTTGAGCTGCAGCAGCGGGATCAGGGTACAGAGATTGGCGTTACCGCAGCGCTCGCCATAGCCGTTGAGGGTGCCTTGCACCATGCGGGCCCCCGCCTGCACGGCGGCGAGGCTGTTCGCGATGGCCAGGCCACTGTCATCGTGGGTGTGGATGCCGAGGCCGATCCCCGCCGGGGTCGCCTCGCGTACCGTTTCCGTCATGCGTCGAACCGTCTCCGGCAGGCTCCCGCCGTTCGTGTCGCAGGGAACGATCCACGCCGCCCCAGCGTCCCGGGCGGCCTCGAGGGTGGCCAGGGCGTAACCGGCGTCCTCGTGATAGCCGTCGAAGAAGTGCTCGGCGTCGTAGACGACCTGTCGGCCAGCCGCGGTGAAGAAGGCCACCGTGTCTCGGATCATGGCCAGGTTCTCCTCCCGGGTCGTCCGCAACCCCTCGGTGACGTGGAGTGTCCAGGATTTTCCGAAGACCGTGACCCAGTCGGTTCGAGCCTCCAGGACGGTCCGCAGCAGGGGCTCCTCGGCCGCCTCCCGCCCGGGCCGACGGGTTGCGCCAAAGGCGGTCATGGCGGCATGGCGCGGCGGGGTATCCGCCAGGGCTCGAAACAGCTCGATATCCTTCGGATTGGCGCCCGGCCAGCCTCCCTCGATGAATGGGATGGCCAAGTCGTCGAGGTGGGCGGCGATGCGTCGCTTGTCCGCAACGGAAAGGGCGATCCCTTCCCGCTGGGCCCCGTCACGGAGGGTTGTATCGTAGATCCAGAGTGTCTCGTCAGTACGTGTCATGCCGCTACCGGAGGGTCAAGGGGCGGAACCAAGGGATTGGTACGCTATCAGGGCATGGGATGAACGCCAAACCGATCGCCCCGGCCGATGGTACCCTGGGGGCGTCGACAGGGGCCCGTTGGGCCACTAGACTGCCCACCGGGCCCGCTTATCTTGCGCTCGTCCCGATGTCGCTCGACGGGATGAGTCGCCACTGACCGTTAGCCAACAGCGAGGTGAGATGCCATGACCGCCGCGATCGGTAGCCGCATCCCTGCGGTCGAGACCCTAACGCAAATGACGCCGGATGGCCCCCAACCGGTGGATGCGAACCAACTCTTCCAGGGGCGTAAGGTTGTCGTGTTCGCCGTGCCAGGCGCCTTCACACCGACCTGTTCCAATGCCCATCTCCCAGGTTTCGTGGCACGGGCCGATGAAATCAAGGCCCAAGGCGTGGATGCGATCATTTGTCTGGCCGTCAATGATGCCTTTGTGATGGATGCCTGGGGGCGTCAACACAATGCCGACGCCCTCCACATGATCGGTGACGGCAGCGCTGAACTGACCCGCGCCCTGGGGTTGGATCGGGATCTCGGCGCCAAAGGCATGGGCGTACGTTCCGCGCGCTATGCCATGATCGTTGAGGACGGGACGATTACCTGGTTGGGCGTCGAGCAGCCCGGCAAGCTCGAGGTCTCCGATGCCGATTCCGTGCTTGCCGTGCTCAAGGGCGAGTCGCGCTGACGCCGCTTTGGGGTGAGCGCGTGGGGACCTTGGACTAGCGAAGGACGGCGAGATAAGGGCCGCCGCCGGCGATCACCAGGGTAATCACCCCGAGGCTCAGGTTGATGGCGACGAGCCAGCGGATCTGGCCCAGTTGCTTGGCGGCGGCGGCGAGATCGCCGCTGTCCAGGCTTCGCCGTAAGCGCTTGTAGGGCGCAAAAAACAGGTGCAGATACAGACCCATCATCAAAAGGCCCAGGCCCAACATCCAGTGGACGTACAGGCCGATACCGGCCATCCCCCCGTAATAGCCGAAGATCATCCAGAAGCCGGTCACGAGCAAGACGCCAACCGCCAACCAAACCCAGATAAAGAAGCGCCGAAACGTCTCCTGCCAGAGACGGACACGCTGTTCCGTGGCCAGGATGGCCTCGGTGCTGGGTCGCAGCACCACGTAGGCGAAGAACATCCCGCCGACCCATAGGACGGCAGCGAGCAGATGCAGGGCGTTGGCAAGAAACATGAAACCTCCAAGGGATGGCAGGGTGTGATCCGGCGCGAGGCGCCTGCGCGGGTTCGTGCGGTGGACACGCGACGCGGCCTGAAGGGCGCGAGCGCAAGGATCATGCCCTACCGCTGATCCCGGGTCCAGGGGTCGAGCTCGACCCGCTCGATCTCCGGTTCGCTAGCTTCGTTCATTCCTTTGGGGAGTCTATGCAGTTCGTGATCGATTTCTTGAATCAGGTCAGCGGCATCGTTTGGGGGCCGGCAATGCTGATCCTCTTGCTCGGGACCGGGGTGGTGCTGACCGTGCGGCTGCGCTTGGTCCCGTGGCGCAAACTGGGGACCGCGTTCCGACTCACGCTGCGCGGGCGCCGGGTGAGCGCGACGGCCGAGGGGGACATCACCCCGTTTCAGGCCCTGGCCACGGCCCTGTCCGCGACCATCGGCACGGGCAATATCGCCGGGGTCGCCACAGCCATTACCCTCGGGGGGCCGGGGGCGGTCTTCTGGATGTGGGCCACGGCCATGGTCGGTATGGCGACCAAGTACAGCGAGGCCGTGCTCGCGGTCCATTACCGTGAGCAAGATGCCCGCGGTCGCTTTGTCGGGGGGCCGATGTACTACATCACCAAGGGCCTGGGACCGCGAGCCGGTTGGCTCGGCGGGGCCTTCGCGTTATTCGCGATGATCGCGGCCTTCGGCATCGGCAATATGGTTCAGGCCAATACGCTGGCCGATGTCTTCGCGACCAATCTGGATGTTACCCCATTGGCCACGGGGATCGGGGTCGCCGTGCTCGTCTTCCTGGTCATCATCGGCGGTATCCGGTCCATCGCGCGGGTTGCTGAGCATCTCGTGCCCGCAATGGCGGTGCTGTATATCCTCGGGGCCTTGCTGATCCTCGCGGTCAACATCACGGATATTCCCGCCGCCCTCGGGATGATCTTCACCGATGCCTTTACCGGGACGGCGGCTGTCGGGGGATTCACCGGGGCTGCGCTCGCCGCGACGATCCAATTCGGGGTCGCCCGCGGGGTGTTCTCCAACGAGGCGGGGCTCGGTAGTGCCGCCATCGCCCATGCCGCGGCCCGGACCGGCGGTCCTGTGCGACAGGGCGCGGTCGCCATGCTCGGCACCTTCATCGATACCATCGTGGTCTGCACCATGACGGCGCTGGTTATCATCACCGTGCAGGTGCCGAGCGGTGACGCTGGGGCCACGGTGGGGGCCTGGGCGAGTGGCGAGACCGGAGGTGCGCTCTCGTCCCTGGCATTCGGCGCCGGTCTGCCAGGGGGCGAGTGGATCGTGACCTTCGGTCTCGTGGTCTTCGCCTTTACGACCATCATGGCCTGGAGTTACTACGGCGAGCGGGCCGCGGAGTACCTCTTCGGCGTTCGGGTGATCGTGCCCTATCGCCTGCTGTGGGTCGTGGCCGTCGTGGCCGGGGCGACGCTGCAGTTGGAGCTGGTCTGGGCCCTGGCGGATGTGACCAACGCCCTGATGGCGGTACCGAACCTCATCGCCCTCCTGTTGCTGAGCGGGACGGTGGCGATGTTGACGCGCCGTGCCCTGGCAGCGGGTGAGCTCACGGTGCCGTCCCGGCGCTGAGGCCGATCGACCCGGTCGCGTCTGTTAGGCGGCCGGGTCGACCCCGCAGACCCCGTCGTGGCAACGGCGCTTGAATCGCCAGTCGGCGAAGCGTCGATAAAACCACTCCAGCAGCGGGATGGTTCCCGTCCGGCGGACCAGGATCGCGAGCCAGCGGTAATAGGGGAGCTGTTCCCAGACGACGACGAAGGCTCGGACGCCGCTGACTAGGGTGCCCCGCGGATCGACGGCGTGGAGGCGGCGCATCGCCGTCGGCAGGTCGACGCCCCAGGGCTCTAAGCGGCTGGGATCCGTGCTGATGTCCACCCAGTCGATGCGACCGTTGCGGTCCAAGTGGCGGTAGTGGCCGACCTCACGGCGGCACATCGGGCAGCCGCCGTCGTAGAACATGGTGGCTCGAGACATGTCAGCTCCATTTAGGTTGTAGGCATGCGATTCGCTCTCCTAAGACGACTTCTTGAACCGTGCGTTCGCTCCTTGGCGTCATGGTCGAATGCCAAGGGTCGGTTCCCTGCTAGGATGGGCTATCGTTTGTTTTGTCCCACCCCGATTGTCAGTGAGGTTTGTAATGGCCGAGTCGAATCAAAGCATCGAGATCACGATGGATCCGAACGATCTCTATCGGGAAGAAACCATCAGCGATCGGGGGCCGGGGAGCATCCGGCAGATGATCCCCATCAAGCCCGATGGCAGTCTCGATAAGGGTCGGGCCACCCTGTACGTCGGTCAGGCCCAGTTGATGACCCCCGCTGGCGCCTTGCCCCTGTCCTTCCAGATCGAGGCGAACTCCCTGAAAGAGGCTGTGAAGCAGTTCCCGGATGCGGCCCAACAGGCGGTTAATGAGGCGATTCAGGAGCTCAACGAGCTGCGGCGCGAATCGGCCTCGCAGATCATGGTCCCGGGTCAGGAGTCCGGCGGCGGCTTCGGTGGTGGCATGGGCGGCCTCGGCGGCGGGGGCGCGGGCGGCGGCGGTATTCAGATCCGCTAGTCGGCTGATGCGATTGCACGTGCGTGGAGGTTCCTGGTGATCCCGGACAGCGTCTCGCTGCACCAACGTCACGGTATCCCGAATCGGGTGGCGATCGCGCCCGGGCTCGGGGGTTGGCCAACCCTGTATCTGCAAAGCCGGCAGGCCACGGCGAGTCTGTCGCTGTACGGGGGGCAGGTCTTGTCGTTTCGCCGTCACGCGCTCGGCGAGGATCTGCTATTCGTCAGCGAGCGGGCCCGGGCCCGAGCGGGCCAGGCCATTCGTGGCGGTATCCCGGTCTGTTGGCCGTGGTTCGGGCCGGATCCGGAAGGTCGGGGGCGTCCGAGTCACGGGCTGGTGCGCACGGGGGTGTGGGCGCTCATCCGCACCACGAGTGATGCGACGGGGGATTCGGTGCAGGTGACATTGGCCCGAGGCGATGATCCCACGACCCGGGCCCTTTGGCCCTACCCCTTCGAGCTCACCCTGACGGTTGAGGTCAGCGATCGTCTGACCTTGAGCTTGACCCCCGTTAACCGGGGGGTTACGCCCCTGACTGTGAGCCAGGGGCTGCATACCTATTTGCGGGTGGGCGATGCCGCACGTGTCCAGGTCCACGGTCTGAACGGTCGGCGGTACTGGGACAAGCTCGCGGGTGCCCCAGGTCTTCAGTCGGGCGTGGTGACTGTCGGGGGGCCGGTCGATCGGGTGTTCCCGGCGATGGGCTACCCGCTCCACGTGGAGGATCCGGCGGCTGGCCGCCGGATCCGGATCGAGGCGCAGGGGAGTCGGAGTAGCGTGGTTTGGAACCCGGGTCGCGCGGGCGCAGCCGCCTTGGCGGATCTTGCCGAGGAGGAGGCCGCGAGGTTCGTCTGCGTTGAAACGACCAATGTCCAGGATGACGCCGTCACCCTCCCGCCAGGGGGTGAGCACCGTTTGACGACTACCTACGCCGTGGATCAGTACTAGGTGCGGTGCGGCGCGTTGTTTTCATTGAGGCCGTGGGGTGATTGACCGACCGAGCCGTTCGGTCATCGCCGTCGCTGGGGGGCGGCCCCCTCCGCGTCGTGGGCTGGGTGCGCCGGTGGG
>CAYFWJ010000083.1:0-12751 GCA_964346755.1 uncultured Ectothiorhodospiraceae bacterium | reverse complement strand
TTTGACGCCGCGTCGCTTCCCGAAGCCGTTTCGGCGCCTCAGCCAGCCCGGTTACCCGTTCGGGTTTCGGCGCTGCGGCGGTTACCGGGGACCGATGCGCCTCCTCCTTCGGAACATCCGACGCGTCGCATCCGATGGGCCGTTTGGGGGGAACACGGGGTCGCCAGCTGGGGCGGTGCGGTGTTTGGGGGCCGAAACGGGTGTTTCGAACGCTGTGGCAGCTGGGGCCTTAGAAGCGGATGGCCATTCGCAGGCCCTGCGCATCCCGGGGTGGATCCGCGGGGAGACAGCGGGCGTCGCCCTGTTGCCAGCGCCACGCGGTGATGAGGAGCACGCAGGCGTCGAGCACGTCGTCCGGGGCCAGGAGGCGGCGGGGTCCGATGCGCCGGGCCAGGGCCTGCGGTTCTGTCGGCCACCGGATCCAAGGCTTGAGCTGGGCGAGCCGGGCCGCTCGACCCGCCGCGTCGCGTTTGCCGGGCAGTGGCTGATCCTGGTTCAGGCGCTGGAAGGCGAGCTCCGGGTGGGCCTCGGTGATCCATGCCTGGCGTGCCGGGGTGAGCCAGGCGTCGAGCTCGCGGATGCGTGGGCTGAGGTGGAATCCCTGCCGGGTCAGCCCGCCCCCTTGGCGGGCCTGGGCCGTTCGGAAATCCGCGGCCGCGAGGGCGAGCCGCGTCGGGGGGGAGAAGATGCTGCTGGCGCGGCCGGCGAGCCGGGCCCGGGCGAGGCGGTCGCAGGTTCGACCCCCCGGCTGGGGGGCGTCGAGCAGCCCGATCGGGCAGTCGACGGCGACCCGGTCGGTGGGGTCGAGCCGGTCCAGGATGTCGGTCAGGGAGGCCACGAGGAGGAACTCGGGCGTCCACGGCGGGGGCTGGCGCGCATCGACGTGGGCGATCAGCCAGCCGCCGCGGGCGCCGTCAACGCCGAGTCGTCGCGGCATGCCGGGTCGAGGCGACGCGCACGCGATCGCGGAGGCGGTCGAGGCGTTGCTGTGAGCCATGCCGCCCGTAACGGGCGTCGTTATAGAGGCGGGTGATCAACCGCACCTGGGGACCGAGGTCCGGCCGTTCGGCGGCGACCCGTTCGGCGAATCCGGAGGGGGATTCCCCGGTGTGGGGTCGTAGCCCGATGCGCCGCAGTTTGGCGAGGTAGCGCCGGTAGGCGCGGAGGGCCGGATCCCGGGGGCGTCGCCGCCCGCGCCGCCAGGCCCCGAGGCCGAGACTGACCCCGAGGGCGAAGGCGATGCCGCCGAACAGGGCGATGCCGAGGCTGAGGGCATCTCGGATCCCGAATCGGGCGAGGAACTCGGATTGAAGCTGGGGGCCGTAGCCGAGGACCCAGGCGTTCCAGCCGTTGTTGACCGCGTCCCAGGTGAGCGCGGCCTGGCGGAGCCAACTCGCCTCGCGTCGGGCGAGGAAGGCCACCGGTTCGTTCCCCCCGACCGCCTCGCCGAGGCCTTGTTCGACCCGCGACGGGGAGACGGCCCCGGTGGGGTCCACCCGGACCCAGCCCTGCTCTGCCAGCCAGACCTCGGCCCAGGCGTGGGCGTCCGACTGGCGGACGATGAGATACTCGCCGATGGGGTTGATCTCGCCGCCCTGGTAGCCGGTGACCACACGGGCCGGCAGGCCGGCGGCCCGCATCAGCAGGACGAAGGCGCTGGCGTAGTGCTCGCAGAAGCCCTCGCGGGTCTCGAAGAGGAAGCGATCCGTCGGATCGCCGGTGGTCAACGCCGCCGGTTGCAGGGTATAGGTGAAGGGCTGTTGGCGGAAATAGGTCAGGGCCCGCTCGATCACGGCCCGGCGGTCGCCGTCGAGCTCCTGGGCCCAACGCTCGCCTAGGGCGCGGGTCTGCGGCGCGGCTCGGGCGGGCAAGCTCAGGTTGGCCTGCCGCATCCGCTCCGAAAGTTCGGGATCGAGCCAGTAGTCGAGGTAGGAGGCGGTGTCGTAGCGCTTGCGCTCCTCGACCTTCGCCTCTTGGCGGACCGTGTAACCCCGGGTGAGGCGTCCGTCCGGGGGCAACCGCGCGGGGACATCCAGGGCGAATAGCCAGCGCTGGCCGTGGGGCTCGAGGGTGATGGTGTAGGACAGGGGCTCGGAGAAGCCGATCTCCGGGGGCACCCGGCGCGTGAATTCGCGGTTGCGGGCGGGTTCCCAGGTTTGCCCGTCGAATCGGGGCATCACGACCCCGCGCCAGTAGCGATCCGCCGGCGCCGGGATGATGTCCTCAAAGGTCGCCCGAAAGGCCACGGCGCCGGAGCGGCTGAGCTCGCTGATGGACCCGGGGCTCATGCGATCCGACAGGCCGGTGAAGGCTTGCTGGGAGTCGTCCGGGAGCTGCCACAGGGGTCCGGGAACCCGGGGGACCAGGACGAATAGGACCAGCATCAGGGGCAGGGATTGGACGACGATGCGCCCGGCGGTGATCAGGCGACGGGGCTCGGCCGGACCGGCGGTGCGGCTTTGCAAGGCCATCAAGGCGGCGGTGACCACCGCCACGGCCAGGAACATGTAGACGGCGATCGGGATGCTCTGGGTGTAGAGGAAATGGGTGATCACCAGGAAGTAGGCCAGGAATACCGTCACCATGCCGTCCCGATAGCCCTTGAGCTCGAGCAGCTTCAAGGCCGACATCAACGCGAGCAGAGCGACCCCGGGCTCGCGGCCGAGTAGGCTACCGTAACTCAGGCCGATGGCCGCGCCGGCCGCCACGGTCAGGATCAGCAGGACCCACCGTTTGGGGGCCGCTAATCGATACCGGGCGATCCCGAGCCGCCACAGGAGCACCGCTGCAATGAACCCGGTCTCCCACAGGGGTAGGCGCAGGCCGTGGGGGAGGATGACCACGGTCAAGGCCGTGGCCAACCAGGCGATCTGGCGGAAGGTTAAGGGCGGGCCAGCGGCGGGCGGCGTAGCGAGGCGCATGGATTACTCGTCGCGCAGGCGATAGAGGGCGAGGGCGGCCAGGCAGCGATCCCGGTGGGGGCTGCCCTGATGGGGCGCGATGCGCACGCCCGGCAGATGCAATCCGTAACGGAAGCCATCACGTTCGGCGGCGAGGACCCACCCGCAGAGCTGCGAGAGCCGACGCTCGGCCCCGCGCCCCGGGAGCGCGTCCCAATCCAGCCACAGCTCCTGGCTGGCCTGGGCCGCGAACTGTTTGACCAGGAGGGTATCGAAGCGGGCCACGGCATGCCAGGCGATGCGGCGCGGGGAATCCCCCGGGTGGTAGTCACGCAAACCGGCGAAGTCCTCACTGCCCGAGCTCGTGGCCCAACGTCCCCGGCTTTGCTGTGCGAGCTGCTCGCTCGGCAAGGGGGTACGGTAGGGTTCGGGATAGACCAGGCAGGCGTCGGTGAAGGGGAGCGGCAACCAGCCATAGAACAACCCGAAGGGATAGCGGCTGGTCAGGCGGACCGGGCCGGCGGGTTGGCGTCCCCGTCGTTGGGTGGGCACCCGCAGGAGGGTCGGCTCGGTATCCCCCGCGGCAACGTCGGTCAGCACCGCCGGTTGGCCCTTGGGCTGGAGACCGACGGCATGGCGCGGGCGCCCCTCGGTCTCTTCCAGGCGGTAGTGGAACGGGGCGGGTTGGCCCGCGAACACCGGCTCCGTTCGCGGCGGGTACACGCGCAAGCCCGCGAGGTTGCGATAGGTGAACCACATGCCGTTGGCCCCGATGGCGACGAGCAGGAAGGTCATCGCGAAGGCCATGCTGTTACTGTAGTTGATGGCGCCGAGGAACATGACGGCGATCATCCCGGCGAAGCCGTAGCCGTAGCGGGTCGGAAGGATGTAGAGTCGATCGCGGGTGGCGGTGACGGAGTGGCCGGGTGCGGCCGGGGCTCGGGCGGCGCCGCCACCCGACGCCCCGAGGCCCCGCGCGAGTCGTCGGGGAATCATGGAATGGGAACCGCCTCCAGGAGGTCCTCCACGAGGGGTTGCCCCAATCCCTCCAAGGCCTCCGGGTCACTGGCGCGGAGGCGGTGCCCGGCCACGGCCGGCATCACGGCCTGGACGTCCTCGACGAGCGCGTGATCACGGCGATGGAGGAGGGCCCAGGCCTGGGCACTGCGCAGCAAGGCGAGGGCGGCTCGGGGTGAGAGCCCGTGCAGGAATTGATTGGATTCTCGGGTGAATTGCACCAGCGCTTGGACATAATCGAGCAGCGGCGCGGCGGTGTGTACCCGCGGTACGGCCTGCTGTAAGCTTTTGAGTTCCTCCGGTGGCAAGACCGACTCGAACGAGGCGACCAGGGCGCGTCGGTCCTCCCCCTCGAGGAGCTGGCGCTCGGCCCGACGGTCCGGATAGCCGAGCGCCACGCGCATGAGGAAACGATCCAGCTGACTCTCCGGTAGGGGGAAGGTTCCGATCTGGAAGGAGGGGTTCTGGGTCGCGATGACAAAGAAGGGCTCCGGCAGGCGCATGGTCGTCCCCTCGACGGTCACCTGCTGTTCCTCCATGGACTCGAGCAGGGCGCTCTGCGCCTTCGGCGTGGCCCGATTGACCTCGTCGGCCAGGATGACCTGAGCGAAGATCGGCCCGGGGTGGAACTGGAACCGGCCGGTGTCCCGCTCATAGATCGAGGCCCCGAGGATATCCGCCGGCAACAGATCGCTCGTGAATTGGATGCGCTGGAATTGCAGCCCGAGCACCTGAGCGATGGCGTGGGCCAGGGTGGTCTTGCCGACCCCGGGGAGATCCTCGATCAACAAATGGCCCTGAGCCAGAACACAGGTGACGGCAAGTCGGAGCTGTCGCTCCTTGCCGAGAATCGCTTGGCCGAGCTGGTCGATGACGCGTTCCATCGGGTCGCGATCGGCCCGCGAAGCAGACAGACTACTTGATGCGGACATGAGCCTCTCGATCCTCTTGGGTTACAGCGGAGCACGGATCGAGACTACCGTCTGACCGTGGCGTGGGTGGTGTCGGATGCGCGAGGGTCCGATCCGCCACCCGGGCCGCGCCTGTACCGCACCGGTCCGACTCCCCCAGGTGAGCGGCAATCCCTCGCTGACGCGAAATCCCTAAGTCTACCACTCTCCTCAAGACCCGTTGTGAGCATTTCATGACAGAACACGCGCCGATCGAACCCCGTCGACGCATCCGCATCGACGGCTGCCGCTGCAAGGGGCGCTCCTTCGCCGAGCTCCTCGCGGAGGCCGATGCGGGGGACCTGGATCTGGATCTCCTCACCTTGGCGACCGGCGCAGGCGTCGACTGCGGGACGTGTTACCCTTGGCTCAGGCGGGTGCTAACCGAGCGGCGCACGTGCTTTGATCCCCAACCGGAGGAGCTGGATGATGGTGAGCGTTTGCTCGCGCATTTCGGGGGCGGTGGCTGCGGCGCCTCCTAGCGACACGTTCGCACGGCTCACCGCCGCGCGCCACCCCCGGCGCGGCCGGGAGGCAACGCCGTGATGGGTTGGCCCTACTCCGCCGCGGCCGCGCGCAACCGTGACCCCATCCGAGCGGTCCTGGCGCGCTACTTCGACGCCCCGGGGACGGTCCTCGAGATCGGCTCGGGAACGGGTCAACACGCGGTCTACCTCGCCGCGCAGCTGCCCCATCTCACCTGGCGAGCCAGTGACCAAGCGGAGGCGCTCGACGGACTCGCCGCGCGGCTACAGGCTGAGGCCCCGGGGTTGGCGGCCCCCGAGCGGCTCGATGTCCATGACCGGCCCTGGCCGCTCACCGCCGTCGACTATGTGTTCTCCGCGAATACCGCCCACATCCTGGATTGGGCGGGCGTCGAGGCGCTGTTCCAAGGGGTCGGAACGGTCCTACGCCCGGGCGGCCGATTCGCCCTCTACGGCCCCTTCGCCTACGACGGGGAACACACCGGCCCGGGCAACCAGGCGTTCGACGCCGCCCTGCGCCGCCAGGGTCAAGGTAGCGGGATTCGGGACGTGCGCGCGCTCGAGCCACTGGCCCGATCCGTTGGGCTGGAATGGCTGGCCGACGAGGCCATGCCCGCGGACAACCGGACCCTCATCTGGCGTTGCGCGGGGTCGGAATGACCCGATTGCCCCTGCTCTACGCCGGTTTGATTACGTTGATCGTCATCGTGGTCCTCGCCGTGCTCCTCTGGCAGGCCTGGTACGTTCGCCGCATGGAGGCGCGGGTTCACCATCAGGCCGCGTTGGTGGAGGCCATCCGCGAGGAATTGAGCCATGTCGTCGAGCAGATGCGTCGCATGCGCGAGCTCCCCGTGAAGGCCGAGCGTCTTCGGGCCATCCGCCGCCGCAGCCAAACCGCCGAGTCGGCGACCGAGGAGCCCTCGGGGCCCGGGGGCTCGACCCGGGACTCGGACGAGCCACCCCCCTAGGCGGCGGGTTACCTCGGAGGCGCTCGAGGAGGCGCTGGACAGGGACCCAGGGCCCAGCCGTCCGGGGGCCGGCGCGGGCGGGGGAACCGCGGGGGCGCATACGCGTCGCACCCATCGTCCCACGTAGCATGACAGGCGGCCCCCGGAGCGGATCCCAGGGACCCCCTCATCCGACTGACTCAGCGCGCCTATGAATCTCCGCGAGCTCGAATACGTCATCGCCGTGGCGGAGACCCGTCATTTCGGGCGGGCGGCCGAGCGTTGTTTCGTCAGCCAGCCGACCCTAAGCGGCCAAATCAAAAAGCTGGAGGATCAGCTCGGCGTCGCCTTGTTTGAGCGCACGAGTCGATCGGTCTCGGTGACCCCCGCCGGCGAAGGGGTGCTGATCCATGCCCGGCGCATCGTCGAGGAGGCCGAGGCGATCCGCCGGGCCGGTCGCACCTACGCCGACCCCCTCACGGGCCCTGTCCGTCTCGGCGTGATCCCGACCTTGAGCCCCTATCTGCTGCCGTGGATCCTGATCCCACTGCGCAATCGCCATCCCGGCTTGCACCTGATCCCCGACGAAGAACGCTACGAGACCTTGATCGACCGGCTTCGTCACCACGAACTCGAGGCCGCCCTCGTCGCAACGACCGTCGACGATCCGGATCTCACGGAGTGGCTGCTTTTCGACGAACCGTTTCGCATCGCCCATCCCGCGGACCACCCCCTCGCCGGCCCGGGAGGCGTGTCCGCGGCGGAGATCCCGCCCGAGCAGTTGCTGCTCTTGAGCGACGGCTCCTGCCTGAGCGAACAAGTCAGCGATTGGATCGGCCTGTCGGAGACTCGCCCTCGGGGGTATTCGACGGAGCTTCGCACGAGCAACCTCGAGACCCTCTTGCAACTCGTGGAGGCCGGCTTCGGTATCACCGTCTTGCCCGCCCTCGCGGCCGAACGGCGCCGGGACACCGAGCGCGGTGATCCGGGATTCCTCGCCCGCCCGTTGGCGGACCCAGAGGCCGGGCGAACGGTCCGCCTGGTTTTTCGGGCGTCGTACCCCCGCATCGCGGCCCTCGAGGCATTGGCGCGGGTCATCCTCGAGCATCTGCCGGCCAGCGTTCGGTTGCGCCCGTGGGAGGGCCACACCACCGAGACCCTGCGCGACCCCCCGTAGCGCCGCCGCGTCTCCGGATCACGGACCGACACCTATCACCCAACCCACCTGACTGGGAGACACTGCCATGCGCATCATCGGACTCGGCTTGATCGCCCTGGGCGGTCTGATGCTCGGGATGACTAGCCACGCCGGAACCGAGGTCCGGCTCGAAACCACGCAGGGGACCTTCACGGTCGAACTCGCGGATGAACAAGCCCCCGAAACCGTCGCCAACTTTCTGGATTACGTCCGTTCCGATGCCTACGCGGGGACGATCTTCCACCGCATCGTGCCCGGCTTCGTGATCCAAGGGGGCGGTTACACCCCGGATTACCAACGGGTGGAGACGGACGACCCGATCCGCAACGAGGCGGATAACGGACTGACCAACGACCGCGGCACGCTCGCCATGGCCCGGACCCGGGATCCCCACTCGGCGACCAACCAGTTCTTCATCAACCTCAAGGCCAACACGGCCCTCGATCACCGGGCCAAGACGCCGCGGGGTTGGGGCTATACCGTGTTCGGTCGCGTGATCGAGGGGATGGATGTGATCGAGGCCATCGCTGCGGTCGAGACCGGCTCCCAGGGGCCGTTTCGACGCAACGCGCCCGTCGAACCGGTGGTCATCGAGGCCGCCACGGTGACCGACTCCGCGGAGTGAGGCCCGGCGGGGAAGGGAACCGGGATGAGCCGCCCTCGCCCGCCCGGTTCCCGGGACCCGCGGGGGCGCCGATCAGAAGTTGTTGACCACCTTGGCGACATTCGGAGCACGGTTGCGTACGAGGCGCTCCACGACGTTGCGCAGATCGAGGGCGGATCGGGGGCAGCCAGCGCACGCCCCCTTCATTTGGACCCGAACCACATTGCCTTCGACGGCGACCAAGTCGATATCGCCCCCGTCGCGGTTGAGGATGGCCTTAGCCTCGGCGATGGCCTCCTGCACCTGGGCCTCGTCGACGGGACCGTCGAGCTGCGCGCGATCGGTGGCCTCCTGCTCCCGCTCGGCCACCACCTGCGCGCGATCCAACCGGTAGGCGAGATCCGGGTCGATCGCCTCGATGGCGTCCAATTCCTCTTCGCTGTAGACGTGGCTCGGATCGTCCGAGATCAGCGCCGCCAGGCGCTGTTCGCTTTCGGGATCGTTCATGGGGCTGAGGTCAGTCATGGCGTGTTCGGCAATCGGGATAACAAAACCTGGGCTCGCGGCTCATGGACACCACGGCCCGCTTCAGGGATACCGGGGCCGCCCGTCGGCTTAGGCGTTCGGCCGGGTGGAATCGGTCTCGCCATAGGGCGCCACGCGGAAGCGAACCCGGAGTTGCCGGAAGGCCTCCGGGTCGACCCCATCGCTGAAGAGGATCACCGGATAGTTACGCCCGTCGTCCGCGTGGAGGTTCAGCACGGCCCAGCGGGTGAACAGACGGGTGCCCGCGTTCCACGTGGCGATCCGCAGCCCCCCGTCCCGGCGCCACAGCCGCCACACGGCCCCCGGCTCCCAGACGAGGCCAATGACCGAGTCCGGCGCGGCGAGGCGCCCGAATCGGCGATCGACGTACCACAGGCTGAAGGCGATGGCGATCGCCAGCCCACCCTGTGCGGCCCAGGGCAGGGCGAGGCCCACGAGGGTCACCGCGGCGGCGAGATGAACGACCGCCAGGATCCCCCGAAGCCATCGGGATGGCTTAAGCCTCAGCGCGAGCGGCGTTGCGTAGGCATCGGATGACATAGCCGGTCGCTGCATCCTCGTCGCCGGGGGACTCGTCCATCAGCGCGGCGAGAAGCGCCGGATCGGAGCGCTCCAGTAACCGTTCGAAGGCCCGCTGATGATGGGCCTGGAACGTCCCCACCGGCAGCCGCCAATACCCGGCAAGCAGCGCATCCAGCTCCCGCAGCCCGCGCCGGCACCGCCAGCGCAATCGTCGGGCGCGTTCCTCGTCAGAGTGCATCGCCGAGCATCCGCTGCCGCAGTCGCCCGATGGCCCCGCTCGGATCGAGCCCCTTGGGACACACCTCGGTGCAATTCATGATGGTATGACAGCGGAACAGCCGGTAGGCGTCATCCAGCTCGGCCAGCCGCTGAGGGCCGTCCTGGTCGCGGCTGTCCTCGATGAATCGGGCGGCCTGCAGCAGGGCGGCGGGGCCAAGGAAGCGTTCCGGATTCCACCAAAAGGACGGACAGGCCGCCGAGCAGCAGCCGCAGAGGATGCACTCGTAGAGCCCGTCGAGTCGGGCCCGGTCGGCCGGGTCCTGGTATCGCTCCCGCTCGGGTTCCGGGTCGTGGTTGATCAGGTAGGGCCGGGCCCGTTCGTATTGCCGGACGAACGGCGCTTGATCAACGACCAGATCCCGCACGACCGGCTGCCCCGGGAGGGGGTTGATGCGGATGGGCGAGCTGAGCTCGGCGACCGGGGTCAGGCACGCCAGGGCATTGCGGCCGTTGATGTTCATCCCATCGGAACCGCACACGCCTTCCCGACAGGAATGGCGAAAGCTCAGGCTCGCATCCTGGCGCTTGATGGCCCGCAGGGCGTCGAGGACCATCATGCCGGGTGTGACCTCGACGGTGTAGTCCTGGGTCCGGGGCTTGGCGTCCCGGTCGGGGTCATAGCGATAGATACGAAAACGGCTTGGGTTACCGGGCATCACCGACTCCAGCAAAACGGCTAATAGGTCCGTTCCTGCGGTGGGAAGGCGGGGACGTGGAGCGGTCGCAGCCGAACCGGCTTGGTGTCCACCCGCGCCCCCACACGCTCGTACAAGGTATGGCGCAACCACTGGGTATCGTCCCGCTCGGGGTAGTCCTCCCGGCGATGCGCCCCGCGACTCTCGGTCCGCGCCTGGGCCGAGGCCAGGGTTGCCTGGGCCACCTCCCAGAGGTTTTCCAGTTCCAGGGCCTCGATGCGGGCGGTATTGAAGACCCGACTGGTATCGGCGAGCGCCACACGCTCGATGGCCTCGCGGAGCCGACGCAAGCCATCCGCCCCGCGTTCGAGGCCCGCGGCCTCTCGGAATACACCGCATTCCGCCTCCATGATCCCCTGCAGCTCGTCCCGTAGGCCCGGGACCGATCCCGCTTCGCGGGGGCCGGTCCGATCCCACCGAGCCAGACGCGTCTCGGCCCGTTCGATGTCCGTTCCGACGAGCGGCCGGTGGTAACGGCTCGCTTGGAGTTGCTCGACCATCGTATCCGCCGCTGAGCGTCCGAACACCAGGATATCCAGGAGGGAATTGCCCCCCAACCGATTGGCCCCGTGGACCGAGACACAGGCGCATTCGCCCGCCGCATACAACCCCGGGACTGGCTCGTCGGGGGTATCGGCCAGCGGCATGGTGACCCGGCCGAACCGGTCCGTCGGGATACCGCCCATGGCGTAGTGGGCCGTCGGATAGACGGGAATGGGGGTATCGACGGGGTCGGTCCCGAGAAAGGTCCGACACAAGCTTCGGATACTCGGCAGCCGGCTCTGGATGATCGATTCGCCGAGGTGGTCGAGGCGCAACCCGACGTGATCGGCCTGGGGGCCACAGCCGCGCCCGGCGCGGACCTCGGTGGCGATCGCCCGGCTTACGATGTCGCGGCTCGCCAGATCCTTGGCCTGCGGGGCGTAGCGGGCCATGAAGGCCTCGCCGTCGCGATTGACCAGATAGCCGCCCTCGCCGCGGGCCCCTTCGGTGATCAACATGCCCTTGCCGGCCAGCCCCGTCGGATGGAACTGGAAGAACTCCATATCCTGGAGCGGCACCCCCGCCCGCAGGGCCATGGCCATTCCATCGCCGGTGTTGATGGAGGCGTTGGTGTTGGTCCGGAAGATCTGCCCGGAACCGCCGGTGGCCAACAAGGTCGCTCGGGCGTGAAGGCACACCGGTTCGCCGGTCTCAATGTCCAGGGCGAGCGCCCCGAGCACCGCGCCTTCCGCATCGCGGATCAGGTCAATGGCAAAGTATTCGTCGAAGAAGTGCGTCCGTGCGCGAAGGTTTTGCTGATACAGGCTGTGCAGGATGGCATGGCCGGTGCGATCCGCCGCGGCGCAGGTACGCGCGGCCTGTCCCCCCCCGAAATGCTGACTCTGGCCGCCGAAGGCCCGTTGGTAGATGCGGCCGTCGCCCGCCCGGGAAAACGGCACCCCGATGTGTTCCAGTTCAAAGACGGCTGCCGGCGCGGCACGACACAGATACTCGATGGCGTCCTGATCGCCCAAGTAATCGCTGCCCTTCACCGTGTCGAACATGTGCCAGTGCCAGTCGTCGGGACCGGTGTTGCCCAGGGCCGCATTCACCCCGCCCTGGGCCGCGACCGTATGGGAACGGGTCGGAAAAACCTTGGACACGACAGCGACCTTGAGCTCGTCGCGGGCGAGTTGCAACGCGGCTCGCAAGCCGGCGCCGCCAGCCCCCAGGATGAGGGCGTCGAAACGTCGGGTCTCCATGGTGCTAGGACTCCCCCATCGTCACGATGAGCCACGCCCCCCACACGGCGTAGCCATAGAGTATCAGACGCAGGCCGCCAAGGACGGCCACGCGAAGCGCCAACGGCCGGACGTAATCCAAGACCACATCCCGTACGCCGACCCAAGCGTGAATGAGCAGGGCGCCGAGGTAGATCGCCACGCTGACGGCAACCCACGGCTCCGCCCACCACGCACGCCAGGTGGCGTAGTCCGGCGGTGGGGCGAGGATCAGATTCACACCGAAGCCGAGCGTGCCAACCGCCAGGACCATCGACGTCCCCCGCTGCCACAGCCAGGCGGCCAGACCCGTCATCGCCATGGCCCCCAAAGGACCAGGCCGAGTGCGCTCAGAAAGGCCCCGAGCGCGACCCCCCGAGCCATCGACCGGGCAACGGAGGGACCGATCCGCGCGGTATCCAGCGCGAGGTAACGCAGCCCGGCGAGGAGGTGATGAATGAGGGACCAGAGCAACAAAAAGAGCGGGATCTGGAGGGCCGGTCCGCTGAGCCGCTCCGCCGCCTGGGCAAAACCCGCGGGTGAACGTAGGGATTGCTGCAGGAGAAAACCGGCAGCCGGTAGGCTGAGAAACAGCAGGACACCCGAGAGGCGGTGGCCGATGGAAACCCACGCCCCGATGGGAAAGCGCAAGCGGTACAGGGCGAGAAATCGAGGACGAGTTGAGTGGGCCATGGGGTGCCGTTCGGATTTAATGAGCCGTGATGTGTTGTCGAGGGGCCACGATCCGCCTTCGGGTGGCCAAGCGTCGCGTCCAAGAACCATGGGACCGGGGTGCAATGGCGCCAATTGGCGTGTAACCACGGCGTGAAGTCGTGCAACGGCGA